>NZ_JBAPLU010000066.1:0-566 GCF_037083825.1 Klenkia sesuvii | reverse complement strand
ATCGGCCGCGCTTCGTCCGAGAAATGTTGCTGTTCAACTCGCCTGATAGCTTCGTTTAGTATTACTTGGAATTGAATCTTCCCGTGTTCCTGGCTGTTCAACCGGTCTCCACCGAAGTCTGGCATCTCCAAGGATGCGGGCCTGGGACGCCAACGTGTCACGGGACGTCCTGTAGATGCGGTGTTGGTCAGGATTCCATATCCGCAAGCTGATGAGTAGCTGGTATCTAGATCGCGGATGCATTGGGACACCGGCTCGTGAGGCCCCGGTCGTGCGCGTTGTCAGAGCCGTGTGCGGCCGGGCTGCCATCGGACACTTAGCCAGTGGAGCGCGCGCTTGCTGCCCAGACTCGCTCGATCGAGTCGAGGTAGGTGTCTGCCATGCCTTCGGCGTCTTGTCGGCGCAGGTGGAAGACCGGGGCGTGTCCTCCGGGGTGGCCGTAGACGTGGGTGTTGACCAGCATCTCGTCGTCGGCGCAGTCGATCGAGTTGTAGAGCAGTGTGTGGTGTAGTCGTAGCTCGGCGCCGGCCTCGATGACGGGGCGGAAGCCGACGAGGGCGGGGTGG
>NZ_JBAPLU010000065.1:0-589 GCF_037083825.1 Klenkia sesuvii | reverse complement strand
ACGTTCAACTGGGTGCTCACGGCGCGGCACTCGACCGCGACCTGGGAATACCTGATCGGCAACAAGGTGGTGGCCTCGTTCAACGACGGTGGCGCGCAGCCCGGCGCCACGAAGAGTCACACGGTGAACTTCGCCGGGTACTCCGGCCGGCAGACCGTGCTGGCCCGCTGGAACATCTCGGACACGGTGAACGCGTTCTACTCGTGCGTCGACCTCAACTTCGGCGGCGCCACGAACCCGACGCCGACACCGACGGCCACCAGCAGCCCGACCCCGACGCCGACGGCCACGACGAGCCCGACCGCGACGCCCACCCCCAAGGCGACGCAGGGCGCGACGACCTGGGCGGCCGGCACCACCTACAAGGTCGGTGACCGGGTGACCTACAGCGGCAAGGCGTACCAGTGCCGGCAGGCGCACACCGCGATCAGCGGCTGGGAGCCCCCGTACGTCGCGGCGCTGTGGGCCGCGGTCTAGCAGCCAGGCGAGCAGCAGGGGGCCTCCTCCTGCTGCTCACCCTGCTGCTTCCCAGCTGTAGTGACAAAGAAGAACCGCACAACGCGACCGACGTCATGTTCGCGCAGATGAC
>NZ_JBAPLU010000064.1:0-594 GCF_037083825.1 Klenkia sesuvii | reverse complement strand
GACCCGGAACGGGCCGAACGAGAGGGACTCCCCCACCACGGTCGCCTCGTCGACGATCGGGTTCGCGGCGTCGACGTCGCTCTGGGTGACCCGGTAGGTCCCGGTCGTGCAGGTCATGCTCCCCCGGACGCCGAGCCGGTCCTGCGGGCAGGTGACCGGGCCGACCCGGGTGGTGGTGAGCGCGATACCGCTCATCGGGCGGTTACCCGAGTTGATCACCTCGTACGTGTAGTCGATCGCGTCACCGGTCTCCACCGCGCCGTGGTGCGCGGCCGGCGTGACCGTGGCGGTGGTGCGCACCCACAGCGCGGGGGCCGCGACGAGCACCGGCACCGCGAGCTCGACCGGCCCGAAGCTGTAGGTCTGCCCGCCGGTACGGCCGGTCACGCCGACCCGGTTGCGGATGTCCACGCCGGCCACGACATCGGCCTCGGTGACGACGTAGGCGGCCAGCGTCGTGCAGACCATCGAGCCGTCCGGGGCGAGGGTGTCGTGCGGGCAGCCGGCCGCGCCGAACCGGCTGTCCTCCACGGCGATGTCGCGCATCGTCAGCGTGCCCGGGTTCGCGACCGTGAAGGAGTAGCTGATCCGGTC
>NZ_JBAPLU010000063.1:0-630 GCF_037083825.1 Klenkia sesuvii | reverse complement strand
AATGAACGCAATATTCACAAGCAATGCGTGGTGTGCAACCAGCACAAAAGCGGAAATCTCGTTCCGTATCGCGTCGAACTGATTAGCCGCATCGGGCAGGAAGCAGTAGACGAAATCGAATCAAACCATAACCGCCATCGCTGGACTATCGAAGAGTGCAAGGCGATCAAGGCAGAGTACCAACAGAAACTCAAAGACCTGCGAAATAGCAGAAGTGAGGCCGCATGACGTTCTCAGTAAAAACCATTCCAGACATGCTCGTTGAAACATACGGAAATCAGACAGAAGTAGCACGCAGACTGAAATGTAGTCGCGGTACGGTCAGAAAATACGTTGATGATAAAGACGGGAAAATGCACGCCATCGTCAACGACGTTCTCATGGTTCATCGCGGATGGAGTGAAAGAGATGCGCTATTACGAAAAAATTGATGGCAGCAAATACCGAAATATTTGGGTAGTTGGCGATCTGCACGGATGCTACACGAACCTGATGAACAAACTGGATACGATTGGATTCGACAACAAAAAAGACCTGCTTATCTCGGTGGGCGATTTGGTTGATCGTGGTGCAGAGAACGTTGAATGCCTGGAATTAATCACATTCCCCTGGTTCAGAGCTGTACGTGGA
>NZ_JBAPLU010000062.1:0-642 GCF_037083825.1 Klenkia sesuvii | reverse complement strand
AGATGCTCGATCCGGCCGTCCCGCACCTCGTCGAGTGCCGAGTTGAGCCGTACTCGGTACCTGGTGAACCGCGGCAATACGGTCAGAACGTCATCCGCTCGCTCATTGAGGTCCTCGACGCGCCGCAGAACCCGCTCGTCATAGTCCGGGTCGCTGTGATCGTTGACCTCGGAACCGCGCATCTGCCAGGCCGAACAGAGATCGAGCAGCTCGGGGTTGAGCACGAGGAACCGCTCATAGGCGAGCGTCACCGCGCCGCGCGCCCCCGCCGCGTCGAGCTCCTCGCTGATCCGTCGCGCGTCCTCGGCCCGGCCCTTCCCGGTCAGCCCCCACCCGCCGAACTCCCGGATGACCAGCCCGTCCACAGCGAGGTCGATGAGCACCGACTCGGTGTCGTCCTCACCGAGCCCGGCCACGCGGGCGACGCGGGACAGCTCGGCGTATCCGATGCAGCGCAGAGTATGCAGAACAAGCAGCTCAGTGCCGGTGTCCATCAGTTTCCTCTCCCGGGCCGGCCGGCCGCCGCATAGGCCGCACCCCGGCCACCGGCTCGCGCCACGATCTCGCCGTCCCGGATGCGGACCGCGACCTCGGCGCCGTCGCCCACCTCAGCGCCGACAGCCGAGGCGATCGCCCCCACCT
>NZ_JBAPLU010000061.1:0-679 GCF_037083825.1 Klenkia sesuvii | reverse complement strand
GGCGTCATCAAAGTTGGTGAAGAAATTGAAATCGTTGGTATCAAACCAACCGCAAAAACCACCTGTACTGGCGTTGAAATGTTCCGTAAACTGCTAGACGAAGGTCGTGCAGGCGAGAACTGTGGTGTACTACTACGTGGTACCAAACGTGAAGACGTACAACGTGGTCAAGTATTGGCTAAACCAGGTTCAATCAAACCACACACCAAATTTGACGCAGAAGTATACGTACTATCAAAAGAAGAAGGTGGTCGTCACACCCCATTCTTAAATGGTTACCGTCCACAATTCTATTTCCGTACCACTGACGTAACTGGCGCAATCCAATTACCAGAAGGTACAGAGATGGTAATGCCTGGCGATAACGTTGAAATGAACGTAGAGCTAATCCACCCAATCGCAATGGACCAAGGCTTACGCTTTGCAATCCGTGAAGGTGGCCGTACTGTAGGTGCAGGTGTTGTTGCTAAAGTTAACGACTAATCGTTAATAAGCAAACAAAAGAGTCACTTCGGTGGCTCTTTTTTTATGCCTAAGCTTTTGTTAACCGGTTAATTTGCCACTAAAATTTACTATTGGTTAATATTGGTTTAAGTGGTTTTAGGCAATAAAAAAGCCAAGCGCTAAGCTTGGCTAAATGATATACCGCTAAATACTAGTGTAGACCGATGATATAGTC
>NZ_JBAPLU010000060.1:0-716 GCF_037083825.1 Klenkia sesuvii | reverse complement strand
TGCTGGACCTGATGCTCCCCGGCAAGGACGGCATGGCCATCTGCCGCGAGATCCGCTCCGAGTCGCCGGTGCCGATCGTGATGCTGACCGCCAGGTCCGGCACTGGCGACGTCGTCGCCGGCCTGGAGGCGGGCGCCGACGACTACGTGGCCAAGCCGTTCAAGGCCAAGGAGCTGATCGCCCGGATCAAGACCCGGCTACGACACTCACCCGAGCTGACCGACCACCACAAGCTGCGCATCGGCGACCTCGTGATCGACCCCTGCGGACACACCGTCAAACGCAACGACAAGCCGATTTCCCTCACTCGGATGGAGTTCGACCTGCTCCTCGCCCTCGCCCGTCGACCCCAGCACGCCTTCAGCCGACAGATGCTTCTCGAACAGGTCTGGCACTTCCGGCCCACCGTCGACACCCGGCTCGTCAACGTCCAGGTCCAGCGACTCCGCGCCAAGATCGAACGAGACCTCGAGCACCCCACCATCGTCGTGACCGTGCGTGGAGTCGGCTACAGAGCAGGTGAGCCGCCGGTAGCCGACTGAACGCATGCGGTATGGCGTGCAGATGCCTTCAGCAGGCGCCATCACCGAGGCCCAGAGGCGCATCGACAGGGGAAGTGGCACCAGGGTGGTCAGGAGCAGGGTTGAGGAGCCACTCGTGATCCACCCACGACTCGGGTGGGCCGCCGTGGTCGCGATCTGTGGTCTGAGAACGGC
>NZ_JBAPLU010000059.1:0-909 GCF_037083825.1 Klenkia sesuvii | reverse complement strand
CGGGCCGCCGCCGCCCGCGGCATCGCGATGGGGCTGTCCTCCTTCGCCTCCAAGGCGGTGGAGGAGGTCGCGGCGGCCAGCCCGCAGACGTTCTTCCAGATGTACTGGGTGGGTTCGCGCGACGTGCTGGTGCAGCGCATGGAGCGCGCCCGCGCCGCCGGCTGCGTCGGGCTGATCATGACCTTGGACTGGTCGTTCTCCAACGGCCGCGACTGGGGGTCCCCGGCGATCCCCGAGAAGGTCGACCTGAAGGCGGCGCTGCAGTTCGGCCCCGAGGTGGCGCTGCGCCCGCAGTGGCTGGCCACCTGGCTCAAGCACGGCAGCATCCCGGACCTGACCACCCCCAACCTCGCCCCGCCCGGGGGTTCCGCGCCCACCTTCTTCGGCGCCTACGGCGAGTGGATGGGCACCCCGCTGCCGACCTGGGACGACGTCGCATGGCTGCGGGAGCAGTGGGGCGGGCCGTTCATGCTCAAGGGCGTCATGCGGGTCGATGACGCGAAGCGGGCCGTCGACGCCGGGGTCACCGCGATCTCGGTGTCCAACCACGGCGGCAACAACCTCGACGGCACCCCGGCCCCCATCCGGGCGCTGCCGGCGATCGCGCAGGCCGTCGGCGACCAGATCGAGGTCGTCACCGACGGCGGCATCCGCCGCGGCTCCGACGTCGTGAAGGCCCTCGCCCTGGGCGCCAAGGCCGCCATGATCGGCCGCGCCTACCTGTGGGGCCTTGCGGCCAACGGGCAGGCCGGCGTCGAGAACGTGCTGGACATCCTGCGCAGCGGCATCGACTCCGCCGTCCTCGGGCTCGGCCACCGCGACGTCAAGGACCTGCGGCCCGAGGACGTCGTCGCCCCGACCGGCTGGCCCCGGGTGCTGGGCACCGCCGACCAGCAGCACGTCGTCTGA
>NZ_JBAPLU010000058.1:0-936 GCF_037083825.1 Klenkia sesuvii | reverse complement strand
GCCGGTGTGGTGATGATGGACTCGAACTCGATGGGGGTCAACCGACCCAGGCCGGCTTGCCTTCGTCGGCGGTGGTAGGTCCGTTCGATCCAGGTGACGATCGCGATACGCAGCTGCTGGCGGGTGCCCCAGGTCTGGCGGTCGAGGACGTTCTTCTGCAGCAAGCTGAAGAAGGACTCCATCGCGGCGTTGTCCCCGCACGCCCCGACTCGGCCCATGGACCCGGCGAGCCGATGCCCCTCGAGGGCGCGGAGGTACTTGCGGCTGCGGAACTGCGACCCTCTGTCGCTGTGCACGATGCAGCCGGCGACGTCCTCACCGGCGGTGCGGCGCATCGCGACGGCGTTGGCCAGCGCGGTGACCGCCAGCCGCGACTTCATCCGGGTGTCGATGGAGTACCCGACGATCCGGTTGGAGTGCACGTCCTTGACCGCGCACAGGTACAGCTTGCCCTCGCCGGTCTTGTGCTCGGAGATGTCGGTGAGCCAGACGGTGTTGGGCGTCTGGGCGGTGAACCGGTGCCGGGTCACCCCGTGGGAGTCGGTCGTGGCCAGCAGGTCATCGTGCACCGGCGGGCCGGGCTGACGGTGCTTGCCGCGGGCGGGCTTGCCGAACGCCGACCACCAGCCGTTGGCCGCGCAGATCGCCCATGCGGTGCGGGCGGCCATTGGCGCCCCGGCGTCGGCTGCCTCGTCGGCCAGCAGGCGGTAGCCGAACTCGGCATCATCACGGTGGGCGTCGAACAAGGCGTTAGCCCGGTAGGCCCACTCCAGGTCGGCGGCCGTGACCGGGGCGGCCAGCCATCGGTAGTAGGGCTGGCGGGCCAGCCCGAGCACCCGGCACGTCACCGCGACCGGCACCCGCACAGGGGCACCGGACGCGGCCAGCTCGCGGACGAGCGGGTACATCATTTTCCCGGCAGGTTGGCCTGAGACA
>NZ_JBAPLU010000057.1:0-946 GCF_037083825.1 Klenkia sesuvii | reverse complement strand
GGTCAGGTCCTGCGGTAGTGATGGTGCCGGTGGCATGTGCGTGTGTACCTGCAAGCCGGCTTACTCCTCGTCGCTGACCGACGCCGAGTGGGCGTTGGTGGCTTCGTTGCTGCCGGCCCATGACCCCCATGCTGGTGGGCGGCCGCTCAAGCACGACCGGCGGCTGGTGCTCGATTCGATCCTGTATGTGCTGGTCAGCGGGTGCGCGTGGCGGTTGCTGCCGCATGACCTGGTGCCCTGGGACGCGGCGTACCGCTGGTTTCGCACCTGGAGTGCTGATGGCACCTGGGATCGGGTGCACGATGCGTTGCGTGACCGGGTGCGGGCCGCCGACGGGCGCGCTGCTCAACCGACGGCTGCGGTGTTGGACGCCCAGTCGATCAAGAGCTCCGAAGGTGGTGCCGCGATCGGCTACGACGCCGGCAAGCGGGTCCGTGGGCGCAAGCGGCATCTGCTGGTCGACACCACCGGTCTGCTGCTGGCGGTCATGGTCACCACCGCGTCGCTGCAAGACCGGCCCGGTGGGCGGCGGCTGCTCACCGCCGCCCGCCCGCGCTACCCGCAGTTGGGCAAGGTGTGGGCCGATGGTGGCTACGCCAACGTCGTGGACACCTCCCTGGTCCGCCACGCCCGCGACGAACTCGGACTGGACCTGGAGATCGTGCGCCGCTGCGATGACGTGCGAGGCTTCCAGGTGCTGCCCCGCCGGTGGGTGGTCGAACGCAGCTTCGGGTGGTTGACGAGGAGCAGGCGGTTGGCCAGGGACTACGAACGCAAGACCGAGCACGCTGAGGCGATGATCAAAGTCGCCATGATCCGGTTGATGGCCGCCCGACTCACCGGCCGACACATCGAGCCCCAAGGCCCCATCGAGACCGAAGCCGCCCGCCGGCTGGCCGACGACCTCGACTCCGACAAGTAGCCGATCAATTACCCAACACCCTCT
>NZ_JBAPLU010000056.1:0-980 GCF_037083825.1 Klenkia sesuvii | reverse complement strand
ACATTGATAACGCCCAATCTTTTTGCTCAGACTCTAACTCATTGATACTCATTTATAAACTCCTTGCAATGTATGTCGTTTCAGCTAAACGGTATCAGCAATGTTTATGTAAAGAAACAGTAAGATAATACTCAACCCGATGTTTGAGTACGGTCATCATCTGACACTACAGACTCTGGCATCGCTGTGAAGACGACGCGAAATTCAGCATTTTCACAAGCGTTATCTTTTACAAAACCGATCTCACTCTCCTTTGATGCGAATGCCAGCGTCAGACATCATATGCAGATACTCACCTGCATCCTGAACCCATTGACCTCCAACCCCGTAATAGCGATGCGTAATGATGTCGATAGTTACTAACGGGTCTTGTTCGATTAACTGCCGCAGAAACTCTTCCAGGTCACCAGTGCAGTGCTTGATAACAGGAGTCTTCCCAGGATGGCGAACAACAAGAAACTGGTTTCCGTCTTCACGGACTTCGTTGCTTTCCAGTTTAGCAATACGCTTACTCCCATCCGAGATAACACCTTCGTAATACTCACGCTGCTCGTTGAGTTTTGATTTTGCTGTTTCAAGCTCAACACGCAGTTTCCCTACTGTTAGCGCAATATCCTCGTTCTCCTGGTCGCGGCGTTTGATGTATTGCTGGTTTCTTTCCCGTTCATCCAGCAGTTCCAGCACAATCGATGGTGTTACCAATTCATGGAAAAGGTCTGCGTCAAATCCCCAGTCGTCATGCATTGCCTGCTCTGCCGCTTCACGCAGTGCCTGAGAGTTAATTTCGCTCACTTCGAACCTCTCTGTTTACTGATAAGTTCCAGATCCTCCTGGCAACTTGCACAAGTCCGACAACCCTGAACGACCAGGCGTCTTCGTTCATCTATCGGATCGCCACACTCACAACAATGAGTGGCAGATATAGCCTGGTGGTTCAGGCGGCGCATTTTTATTGCTGTGTTGCGCTGTAATTCTTCTAT
>NZ_JBAPLU010000055.1:0-1113 GCF_037083825.1 Klenkia sesuvii | reverse complement strand
GGGCCATCCGGTTGGCCGTCGACGCCCGGCGTGACCCGGCCACCCGGCCGGGGGCGTTGGCCCGGGTGGGTAAGCAGCTGGGCATCAACCCCGAGACGCTGCGGAACTGGGTGACCCAGGCCGAAGTCGATGAGGGTCACCGCCCGGGCACGACTACCGCGGAGGCCACGAAGATCGCCGAGCTCGAGCGAGAGGTGCGTGAATTGCGCCGGGCGAATGCCATTCTGAAATCGGCGTCGGCTTTTTTCGCGGCGGAGCTCGACCGCCCATCCCGCTGACCATCGCCTACATCGACGAGTACAAGGAAGAGTTTGGGGTCGAGCCGATCTGCAAGCAGTTGCAGTTCGCCCCGCAGACCTACTACGCGGCCAAGAAGCGACCACCGTCGCGCCGGTCGGTCACCGACGCCCAGACCACCGAACGCATCCGGGCGATCCACGCGGCCAACTTCTCCGTCTACGGCGCGCGCAAGGTCCACGCCGAGCTGCACCGCCAAGGCACGCCGGTGGCCCGGTGCACCGTGGAGCGGCTGATGCGCGCCGATGGGCTGCGCGGCGTACGCCGATCGGCGGTCGCCGTGCCCCGCACCACCGTGCCTGCCGCGGGGCCCGATGTGCGTGCCGACCTGGTCGAGCGGATGTTCGCCGCCTCGGCGCCCAACCGCTTGTGGGTTGCCGACATCACCTACATCCGCACCTTCGCCGGCTGGGTGTACGCCTCGTTCGTCATCGACGTGTTCTCCCGCCGAGTGGTGGGCTGGCAGGTCTCGCGCAGCCTGCGTACCGACCTGGCCCTCGACGCCCTGGAGATGGGGATGTGGACCCGCAGGCGCGCCGGCGAGGACATCACCGGATTGGTACACCATTCCGACCGCGGAGTGCAATACGTCGCCATTCGCTACTCCCAGCGACTGGCCGAAGAAGGCGCCGTCGCATCGGTCGGGTCCCGCGGCGACTCCTACGACAATGCGATGGCCGAAGCATTCAACTCACTGTTCAAAGCCGAACTGATCCGCAACAAGGGACCCTGGCGAGGCATCGACGACGTCGAGATCGCCGTCGCCGAGTACATCGACTGGTTCAACCACCGACGCCTACACGGCGAACTCGGCCT
>NZ_JBAPLU010000054.1:0-1148 GCF_037083825.1 Klenkia sesuvii | reverse complement strand
ACTCACTGTTCAAAGCCGAACTGATCCGCAACAAGGGACCCTGGCGAGGCATCGACGACGTCGAGATCGCCGTCGCCGAGTACATCGACTGGTTCAACCACCGACGCCTACACGGCGAACTCGGCCTGGTCCCACCAGTCGAGTACGAACAGGCCCACGCCGGCCGCGCTACCGCCCCGACACCCGTCGAGGCGTGACAACCCGGTCTCCATCAAACCCGGGGCTTGACACTTCGGTGGACCCCGGCGCTTCGCGCCATGCCCGCCGCCGCCCTATCTCGGTGACCCCGTGGCCTTCCAACTCCTCAAGGAAGGCCGGCAGTTCCTTGAGGAGGCGCTTGGCTCGGGCAGTGGGTTCCAGGCTCAGCATCCAGCCCCCCTCAAGGCCTGGAACGGTCCACCGCTCGTCGCGCCCGTTCACAAGCTTCCAGAGCTGAACGCTGTCGGAGTCGGCCGCGGCCGTCACCTCCACGGCAGCGAATGTTCCGTCAGCAGTGATGATGTTCAGGTCGTGCATACCGGGCTGCTTGCCGTCGTCGTGCTGCCTGACCTTCAAGCGCAGCGTCGTCGTGATCGTGGCCGCAGCCACCTTCTCTTCAGCTCGCAGTTCAGGCATGCGGCCACTGTGTCTGTGGGCGGCGCCTAACGTCTCGTCCTGACCCGTTGACCGGTGACCCGATGCGCAGCGCCGTTGGGTGGTTGCAGCTCATAGGGTCCGCTGGGCAGTCCGTCCCTGGTGGGTGTCGGCGTAGTTCACCCCCGACGCGCTGACCCGGTACAGCTGCTCACCGTCCCCGTGGGTGGGGTCGGGCAGGTCGACGACGTCGAGGACCTCGGGGCCGCCGAAGCGGGTGATCTGCACAGCTCGCATGCGCTCGAGGCCAGGGCGGCGACGGATGCGGGTGTCGGCCGGTCTGGCTGGTGCACGTCTCCACGCCGCGGGCGACGCGCGCTGAGGGCCCGCGCGGGCCAGGGGGACTGCTGCACGGATAGGTGACAGTCGGGGTCACGCGGCTTGTGTGGCCGGTGTGGTGATGATGGACTCGAACTCGATGGGGGTCAACCGACCCAGGCCGGCTTGCCTTCGTCGGCGGTGGTAGGTCCGTTCGATCCAGGTGACGATCGCGATACGCAGCTGCTGGCGGGTGC
>NZ_JBAPLU010000053.1:0-1258 GCF_037083825.1 Klenkia sesuvii | reverse complement strand
GGTTCGACCTGCTGCGGTGCTCGTGCACCCACCGCCGAGGGTTCGTGACCTCATAGGAGCTTGTGCCAGCAAGCACCCGTCACTGTCTTGTCCGCTCGCCTTGGTGGTGCGTGCCGTCCCCACCACCTGAAACCGAGGACGACGATGACCACGATCGCAGACCTACCTGCTCCTGCCCACCTCCCGGACACCGGGCTGGCTGTGGTCGGTGGGGTCGATACCCACGCCGACACCCACACCGCCGCGGTCATCGACACCGCCGGCCGGTTGCTGGGGCACGCCCAGTTCCCGACCACCTGCGCCGGCTACGCCGCACTACTGGCCTGGCTGATCGGCCACGGTCTTCTGACCCAGGTCGGGGTGGAAGGCACCGGCGCCTACGGTGCCGGCCTGGCCCGCCACCTCACCGCCGCCGGCGTGCAGGTGATCGAGGTCGACCGCCCCGATCGCAAGACTCGCCGGTTCGCCGGCAAGTCCGACCCCATCGACGCCGAAGCCGCAGCCCGCGCCGTCCTGGCCGGCCGTGCAGGTGGCACCCCCAAGACCCGCACCGGGTCGGTGGAGGCCATCCGGGTACTGCGGGTGGCCCGCACCAGCGCGGTGACCGACCGGGCGCACGTGATGACCCGCATCAAGTCGCTGCTGGTCACCGCCCCGGCCGACTTGCGCGCCACGCTGGCCGGCCTGACCGACACGCAGCTGATCCGCACGTGCGCGGGGCTGCGACCCGACCGAACCCGAGCTGCTGACCCCACCCACGCCACCAAGATCGCCCTGCGCTCCCTCGCCCGGCGGCACACCGACCTGACCGTCGAGATCGGCGAACTCGACGCCGTCCTGGACGACCTGGTTGCAGCCATCAACCCCGCGCTCATCGCAGCCTTCGGGGTGGGCACCGACGTTGCCGGGCAGCTGCTGGTCACCGCCGGGGACAACCCGGCACGGCTGCACTCCGAGGCCGCCTTCGCCGCCCTCTGCGGAGTCGCACCCGTACCGGCCAGCTCCGGCAAGACCACCCGCCATCGCCTCAACCGCGGCGGTGACAGGCAGGCCAACTCCGCTCTCTACCGCGTCGTCCTGGTCCGGCTGCGCTACGACGAACGCACCCGCGCCTACCGCAAGCGCCGCACCGAAGAAGGCCTGTCGACCAAGGAGATCATCCGCTGCCTCAAGCGTCTGATCGCCCGCGAGCTCTACTACCTGATCATCAACCCGACATCGGTCGCTGCAACCACTTGACGATCCATAGGAGCATCCC
>NZ_JBAPLU010000052.1:0-1317 GCF_037083825.1 Klenkia sesuvii | reverse complement strand
TGAGGGGGCGTGGGTCATGGGTCTGGACGGCGTCGCTGCCTCCGCCGACTGGGTACCCGAACCCCTCGCCCCCGGTGCGCTGGGCGCCGAACCACCCACGCGGCCCTCACCCGTGGCGGCAGCTGCGCGGTGCCCCGAGCCGCCGCCCGCCGACGTGGCCGCGGCGGTCGAGGCCTTGCTGGCCGCCGCGCAGAGCCCGCTGGAAGTGACGTCGGGGGCGCAGCTGCTGGATCGGGCACGGGGGCTGGCCCGGTTGAAGAACCTGGTCGCCGCCGAGCTGGCCCGCACCGTCGCCCACGCCGAGTCTGTGGATGCTCCCTACGAGGATGGGCTGACCGGGATGCGGCCCTGGCTGCGCGGGCACACCGCGGCCACCGGCCCCGAAGCCGGCGCGGTGCTGGCGGCCGGTCGGTTGGCGCGCCGGATGCCCGCCGTGGGTGCAGCCGCCGCCGATGGTGGCATCACGGCCGGGCAGGTCGCGGCCATCGACAAGGTGCTCACCGAGCGGGTCTGGGAGCTCGGCGCCGCGGCCGGGGCCGACCTGCCTGCGTTGGACCTGGTGGTCGCCGAGACCGCGGTGCACGCCCCCCGCACGCTGGCCGAGGTGTGCCAGAAGATCGCCGACGCCCTCGACCCCGACGGGCCGCCACCGACCGACCCCACCGAGGTACGCGGGTTCCGGATGACCCGGCGGGCCGATGGCACCCGCTCCTTCCGCGGCACCCTCGACGCCGCCGGCGGTGAGCGGGTGGAAGCCGCGCTGGAGTCGGTCGCGGCGGCCAGCCGCTGCGAGGGTGACCTGCGCTCTGCCGAGCAGCGGGCCGGTGATGCGTTCGTGCAGCTGGCCGACCTGCACCTGGCCACCGGGACCCTGCCGGTGCTGCGCGGGAACAAGCCGCAGGTCACGGCAATCATCCAGCTCGAAGACCTGGCCGACCCCCAGACCCACCCGGCCGCCACCCGCCTCGGGTCCGGCGCCACCGCCACCAACACCGTGGCCCGGCAGGCCGCCTGCGACGGCGACGTCGCCCGCATCCTGCTCGGCCCCGACGGCCTGCCCCTGGACGTCGGCCGGTCGCGCCGGCTGGTGCCCGACCACATCCGGCGGGCCGCGGAGGTCCGCGACGGTGGGTGCGTGTTCGCCGGCTGCCACGCCCCCGCCTGGTGGTGCGACGCCCACCACCTCGTCCACTGGATCGACGGCGGCGCCACCAGCCTCGAGAACACCGCGTTGCTGTGCGAACGCCACCACACCCAGGTCCACCACGGCTACGCACTGCGATGGGACCCCGACGAGAAGCACTGGCGCACGTTCCG
>NZ_JBAPLU010000051.1:0-1375 GCF_037083825.1 Klenkia sesuvii | reverse complement strand
CCCAGCGTCGGGCCTGTTCGTGGCCGGGGTGTCCGGTGAGGGCGAGGGTCTGCATCCAGGCGGTGAGGTCGCAGGCCAGCGCCACGATCGCGCACCAGATCTGGTTCTGGGCGAAGTCGTGCAATGGCAGGTTGGTCAGCCCGGTGTCCTTGGCGCAGCGGATCCGGTCCTCGGCCCGGGCCCGGCGGCGGTGCCGCAGCTCCAGGTCGGCCAGTTGCCCTTTCCTGGTATTGGTGGCGAACGCGGTGATCCGCAGCCCGTCGAGGTCGGTGATGCGCAGCTGCGCGCCAGGGTGCGGGCGTTCTTTGCGCACGATCACCCGCATCCCGGCCGGCCACGAGGACAGGTTGAACAGGTCGGTGACCTCGGCGACCCAGGCCCCGGCACGGAGCTGGCCCTCGGCGTCGTAGGCCGGCTCCCACACATCGTCGGGGATCGCGGCGAGCTTGGCCTGGATGCTGGTCAGGTCGCCGGGGAGGGTGAAGCCGACGGAGTAGGACAGCCGGCGGCGGGTCAGCCAGGCCAGTAGCTCGTGGGTGCCGCCGGCCCCGTCGATGCGCACCAGCACGCGCTTGCCGCGGGTGGGTCCGCCGGGCAGCTGCGCCAGCGCTGCGGTGATGACCTTCTTGTGGTCGACCACGGTGTTGGAGCCGGCGTTGCCGCGGCGGAGCACGAAGGCCAACGGCTCCCCGGTTCCGGCCTGGCCGTGGTCGACGAACGCCCACAGCGGGTGGAAACCGAACCCGCGCTTGAACGTCGGCGCCGCGGCTTCCTTCTCGCTGTGCGCCGACACCAAGGTGGCGTCGACGTCGATCACCACCGGCGCCGAGGAGTCCGCGGCGTGATCGGGGGCGTTCTCCCCGGCCAGCGCCCACGCCTGGGCGCGAGCCGCGGCCCGGGCTGTGTTGATCGCGGTCAGCGCCGCGGATGCGTCGGCGGCGAGGGCGTCGATGCAGCGCGAGACCGTCGGGTCCGACGCCACACGCCCGAACACCTCCGGTGCCGCGCGCAGCTGAGCGATGTCGGCCAGGCAGTCCCCACCGATCGCCAGGCTGACCGCCAGGTCCAGCACGATCTTGGCCGGGTCGTGGACCGCCAGCGGCCGCCGCCACGGCGCCAGCGCCTGCGACAGCCCGGCCGGCAGACCGACAGCCTGCGCGGTGCGCAGCAGCAGCGTCGCCCCGGCGTTCGGTACGACGCTGGACCCGCCGCCATCCACTGTGAGGACCGGGTACGGCCCAGTAGTCTTCTTCACCAGAAAGGTGCTCCGGTTCCTGCGTTGATCAAGACCTAGACAATCTCGATCCTCGCAGGTCAGGAGCACCTTTCCTACGTCCGGAGCGGAACGATCACGGACCGGCGTGAAAGCCCCGGG
>NZ_JBAPLU010000050.1:0-1523 GCF_037083825.1 Klenkia sesuvii | reverse complement strand
GTGACGATCGCCCCCGCTCCGATCGTGAGCCGTCCGAGTCCGGTTCACGTGGCCGAGAAGGGTTCGCGGCTCTCGATGCTGCTGCGGACCACTGACCACAAGACCATCGGTCTGATGTACCTGGCCACGTCGTTCACGTGGTTCATGGTGGGTGGCCTGATGGCCATGCTGATGCGTGGTGAGCTGGCTCGGCCTGGGCTGCAGTTCTTGTCCAACGAGCAGTACAACCAGTTGTTCACCATGCACGGCACGGTGATGTTGTTGTTCTTCGCGACGCCGTTGTTCTTCGCGTTCGCGAACTTGATCCTGCCGTTGCAGTTGGGGGCCCCGGATGTGGCGTTCCCGCGGTTGAACGCGTTCTCCTACTGGTTGTTCCTGTTCGGTGGGTTGATCATGATCTCGGGGTTCTTCACCCCGGGTGGGGCGGCGGACTTCGGGTGGTTCGCCTACTCGCCGTTGTCGGACGTGACGAACTCCCCGGGTGCGGGTGGGGACCTGTGGATCGCCGGGCTGGCCGTGTCGGGGTTGGGCACGATCTTGGGTGGGGTGAACTTCATCGCCACGATCGTGTGCCTGCGGGCGCCGGGGATGACGATGTTCCGGATGTCGATCTTCGCGTGGGCGGCGTTGGTCACCTCGATCCTGATCCTGCTGGCGTTCCCGATCCTGACCGCTGCGTTGATGGCGCTGTTGGCTGACCGGCACCTGGGTGCGTTGGTGTTCTCGGCGGCCAACGGTGGGCCGATGCTGTGGCAGCACCTGTTCTGGTTCTTCGGTCATCCCGAGGTCTACATCATCGCGTTGCCGTTCTTCGGGATCATCTCCGAGATCATCCCGGTGTTCGCCCGCAAGCCGTTGTTCGGCTACAAGGGCATGGTGTTCGCGATCATCGGGATCGGGGCGTTGTCGTTGACGGTGTGGGCGCACCACATGTACGCCACCGGCGCGGTGCTGCTGCCCTTCTTCGCGTTCCTCACCTACCTGATCGCCGTCCCCACCGGCATCAAGTTCTTCAACTGGATCGGCACGATGTGGCGGGGCCAGTTGACGTTCGAGACCCCGATGCTGTTCTCCATCGGGTTCCTGGTCACGTTCTTGCTGGGTGGGTTGACCGGGGTGCTGCTGGCCTCCCCGCCGCTGGACTGGCACGTCAGTGACTCCTACTTCGTGGTCGCCCACTTCCACTACGTGGTGTTCGGGACGGTGGTGTTCGCCGCCTACGCCGGCATCTACTTCTGGTTCCCCAAGATGTGCGGCCGGATGATGGACGAGCGGCTGGGCAAGGTGCACTTCTGGCTGACCTTCATCGGCTTCCACGCCACCTTCTTGGTCCAGCACTGGCTGGGCAACGAGGGCATGCCCCGCCGCTACGCCGACTACCTGCCCACCGACGGGTTCACCACCCTGAACACGATCTCCACGATCGGGTCGTTCGTGCTGGGGGCCTCCACCATCCCGTTCCTGTACAACGTGGTGAAGTCCTGGAAGTACGGGCAGCTGGCCCTGCGCGATGACCCCTGGGG
>NZ_JBAPLU010000048.1:0-1800 GCF_037083825.1 Klenkia sesuvii | reverse complement strand
CCCGACTTTGATCAGGCGACCATGATCATTTCGTCTGTTGCGTCTTGACCTGCGGGGAGGCCTGCGACGAGTCACGGTTTCACGCACTAACGGGATCGTTCTAGGGTGCTTCGGTGGCGTTCATCCGGCGGGTGCGGACCGCGTCGGGAGCCACGGCGGTGCAGATCGCGGCGTATCGGGCCGGGCGGCAGGAGATCGTCAAGCATGTCGGTTCCGCGCACACTGACGCCGAGCTCGGGGTGCTGATGGAGCGGGCCAGGTCGCTGCTGGACGACCCGGCCCAGGGTGTGCTGGACCTGGGCATTCAGGCCACCCCCAGGGTCTTGCCGGTGGCGGTCGTCCCGCCGGCCCAGGGCGTGCTCCCGGTGCCTGCGACGCTGGCCTCCTCGGCCGAGCCGGCGGCAGTGCGTCGAGACGCCCCTGGTCGGGTGCTGGCGACGGGGTCGCGGCTGCTCTACGACGCGCTGCGCGGGGTGCTCACCGAGCTGGGATTCGTCGCCGTGACCGATGAGGTGTTCTGCGACCTGGTCATCGCCCGGATCGTGGAACCGACATCGCTGCTGGATGCCGGTCGGGTGCTCACCGACCTGGGCTGCCGGCCGGCCAGCTACCCGACGATGAACCGGGTGCTGCGACGGGCCGGCAAGGACAAGTACCGGGACAAGATCGCCTCGGCGTGCTTCGCTCACGCCAGCCACGCCGGGGACCTGACGTTGTGCCTCTACGACGTCACGACCCTGTACTTCGAGGCCGAACACGAAGATGAACTGCGGAAAGTCGGCTACAGCAAGGAACGGCGGGTCGACCCACAGGTCGTGGTCGGTCTCCTGGTCGACCGACAGGGCTTTCCGCTGGAGATCGGCTGCTTCGAGGGCAACAAGGCCGAGACCACCACCCTGATCCCAATCATCACCGCCTTCATCGAGCGACACGGCCTGGCCGATCTCGCGGTCACCGCTGATGCCGGCATGCTCTCAGCCGGGAACCTGACCGCGCTGGATGAGGCGCACGTACGGTTCATCGTCGGGTCCCGGGTGACCCGGGCACCGGCCGATCTGGAGTCGCACTTCCACTGGCACGGCGATGCATTCACCGACGGTCAGGTCATCGACACCATCACCCCCAAGACCGCCCGCGGCAAGGCCGGGAAGGTCGGCGACAACGACGTCGCCCGCCGCGCCGAACCCGTGTGGGACCCCGGCGTGCACGCCCGGTCGTGGCGGGCGGTGTGGGCCTACTCGGCCAAACGAGCCGCCCGGGACCGCAAGACCCTCGCCCTGCAGGAAGCCCGCGCCCGCGAAGTCGTCGACGGTGACCGGGCCGCCCGCACGCCGCGGTTCGTCAAGACCAGCAACGGCGCCCGCTCCCTGGATGAGAAAGCCCTGGCCAGAGCCCAGTCCCTGGTCGGGTTGAAGGGGTACGTCACCAACATCCCCGCCACCGTCATGCCCGCAGCTGAGGTGATCAGCAGCTACCACGACCTATGGCGGGTCGAGCAGTCCTTCCGGATGAGCAAGACCGACCTACGGGCCCGGCCGATGTTCCACCACGCTCGCGAAGCAATCGAAGCCCACCTCACGGTCGTGTTCACCGCCCTGGCCGTCGCCCGCGAAGTGCAGAACCGCACCGGACTGGCCATCGGCAACGTCATCCGCCAACTGCGGCCCCTGCGCTCGGCCACGATCGCGATCAACGGCACCACCCAGACCTTCCACCCCGCCGTCCCCGCCGCTCAGCAGGCCATCCTCGACGCCATGCAGGGCGCCGATCTCACGCACTAAGCGAATGATCAAAGTCAGG
>NZ_JBAPLU010000047.1:0-2219 GCF_037083825.1 Klenkia sesuvii | reverse complement strand
CCAGGTCGGCCAGCGGGATCAGGTCCGCCGGCTCCTCGGTCGTCCCCGGCGCCGAGCCGCCGCCGGCCGCCTTGGCGCGCTGCCGCCGGCGGTCACCCGAGGACAGCGCCAGGCCCGCGCCGCCCCGGTGGTCACTTGACCGTGTAGCCGGCGTCGACCGGGAGGGTCACGCCGGTGATGTACCGCGCCTCGTCCGACACCAGGAACAGGATCGCGTTGGTGATGTCGTCGACCTCCACCCACGGCACCGGCAACGAGTTCGTGGACATGAAGACCGGCTCGGCCTTCTCCCGCGAGGGCTCCGGGTCGTCGCCGAGGAACAGCCCCCAGGTCTTCGGGTTCTGGATCATCGGCGTGTCCACCCCCGTCGGGTGCACGCTGTTCACCCGGATCGAGTGCGGCCCGAACTCGTTGGCCAGCGTCCGCATGATCCCCACGACGCCGTGCTTGGCCGCGGTGTAGTGGATCGTGTTCGGCGTGCCCTTCAGGCCGGCCGAGGAGCTGGTCAGCACGATCGCGCCGCCCCGGCCGCCGTCCACGAGGTGCGGCAAGGCCACCTTGCAGGTGTTCCAGACCCCGGTCAGGTTGATGTCGATCATCTCCCGCCAGGCCTCGTCGGTGAGCTCCAGCGCGGGCTGGATCTCGAAGACACCGGCGTTGCCGAGCACGATGTCCAGCCGGCCCAGCTGCGCGACGCCGTCGTCCACGGCCGACTTCATCGCGGCGGTGTCGCGGACGTCGGCCTTGGTGGCCACGATCCGGCGGTCCAGCGCCTCGACCTGGCGCACGGTCTCGGCCAGGTCCTCCTCGGTCGCCGGCGGGTACATGCCGATCGACTCGATCGGCGCGCACACGTCGACGGCGATGATGTCCGCGCCCTCCTGGGCCAGCCGCAGCGCGTGGTTGCGCCCCTGCGACCGCGCCGCCCCGGTGATGAACGCGACCTTGCCCTCCACGCGGCCGGTCACTTCTGCACCGACCCGGCGTCGACGGGCAGCTGGACGCCGGTGACGTACCGGCCGTCGTCGCTGACCAGGAACAGGACGGCGTTGGAGATGTCGACCGGCTCCACCCACTCCACCGGCAACGCGTTCATGGCCTTGAACGACTCGGCGGCCTCGTCGCGGGTGACCTCGGACTTGGGCTTGTCCGGCCGGAAGAGCCCGTAGGTCTCCTCGTTGTGGATCATGTCGGTGTTCACCGAGGTCGGGTGCACGGAGTTGACCCGGATCATGTCCGGGGCGAACTCGTTGGCGAAGGTCTTCATCAGACCCACGACGCCGTGCTTGGCCGCCACGTAGTGCGCCAGGTTGGCCAGCCCCTTGATGCCGGCGGTGGACGACGTCAGCACGATGGACCCGCCCCGGCCACCGGCCCGGATGTGCGGCACCGCGGCCCTGACCGTCTTGAAGACGCCGGTCAGGTTGACCCCGATCATCTCGTCCCAGTCGTCGTCGGTGAGGTCCTCGACGGGGGCGAAGCTGGCGATCCCGGCATTGGCCAGCACGATGTCCAGCCGGCCCAGCTGCGCGACCCCGTCGTCCACCGCGCCCTTCACCGCCGCGGAGTCCCGGACGTCGGCGACGCTGGCGATGATCCGGCGGTCGAGCGCCTCGACCTGGCGCACGGTCTCGGCCAGGTCCTCCTCGGTGGCCAACGGGTAGCCGACCGTGCCCATCTGCTGGCACAGGTCGACCGCGATGATGTCGGCGCCCTCCTGCGCCAGGCGTACGGCGTGGCTGCGGCCCTGGCCGCGGGCCGCGCCGGTGATGAAGGCGACCTTGCCCTCGAGCTTGCCCATCTGTTCAGTCCCTCTCGATCGTTCCCCCGCTGCTGGTGTGTGCGGTGCCCCGCAGGGCTGCGGCCTCCGACCGCCCGGGTCTGGGCTTCCAGGCAGCCGGACCGCGCAGGTACCAGGGCTTGGCCACCCGCAGGTGGGCGAGCGCCGGGGTCACGGGGACACCGCCAGCGCGGCCCGACGCCCCTCCAGCACGGCCTCCAGCACGGTGCGGGGCGCGACGACGTCACCGGCGAAGCGCGCGCGCCCCTCGTCGGGCAGGGTGCGCCCAGGAAGCCGGTGGCCGGCGTCCACCACCGCGGCGCAGGGGATCCGCACCTCAGTCGCCGTCGCGGTGGCCGTCGCGGTCGCCGTCGCGTCGCCGGGGCAAGGGAGCCCCTCCTGAACGGGTGCCGCCCTCCCGGCCTGGAAGGGATCCCTT
>NZ_JBAPLU010000046.1:0-3309 GCF_037083825.1 Klenkia sesuvii | reverse complement strand
TGGGTGTCTGGTGGTGGGTGTGGGGTGGGTTGCTGTTCGTTCTTTGAGAACTGCACAGTGGACGCGAGCATCTTTGTTTGTTTGTTTGTGTGTTCAAGTTGTTAAGGGCGCACGGTGGATGCCTTGGCACCAGGAGCCGATGAAGGACGTAGGAGGCTGCGATAAGCCTCGGGGAGCTGTCAACCGAGCGTTGATCCGAGGATTTCCGAATGGGGGAACCCCGCACCAGTCATGTGGTGTGACCCGCGCCTGAATATATAGGGCGTGTGGAGGGAACGTGGGGAAGTGAAACATCTCAGTACCCACAGGAAGAGAAAACAACAGTGATTCCGTGAGTAGTGGCGAGCGAAAGCGGATGAGGCCAAACCATGTGCATGTGATAGCCGGCAGGTGTTGTGCATGTGGGGTTGTGGGGCGTTTCTTGTCGTCGCTGCCGCGGCGGCCGGGAGTCATAAAAGTGTGTGGTTAGTGGAAGGCCTCTGGAAGGGGTCGCCGTAGAGGGTGAGAGCCCCGTACACGAAAACCTGCACTCTCTCGTGGATCGTTCCCAAGTAGCACCGAGCTCGTGGAATTCGGTGTGAATCTGGCGGGACCACCCGCTAAGCCTGAATACTCCCTGGTGACCGATAGCGGACAAGTACCGTGAGGGAAAGGTGAAAAGTACCCCGGGAGGGGAGTGAAATAGTACCTGAAACCGTGTGCCTACAAGCCGTGAGAGCCTTAGGTCGCATCGCGGTCGGGGTGATTGCGTGCCTTTTGAAGAATGAGCCTGCGAGTTAGTGGTACGTGGCGAGGTTAACCCGTGTGGGGTAGCCGTAGCGAAAGCGAGTCCGAACAGGGCGATCTGCAGTCGCGTGCTCTAGACCCGAAGCCGAGTGATCTACCCATGGCCAGGTTGAAGCGCGGGTAAGACCGCGTGGAGGACCGAACCCACTTCGGTTGAAAACGGAGGGGATGAGCTGTGGGTAGGGGTGAAAGGCCAATCAAACTCGGTGATAGCTGGTTCTCCCCGAAATGCATTTAGGTGCAGCGTCGCGTGTTTCTTGCCGGAGGTAGAGCACTGGATGGTCTAGGGGCTCCACAAGGTTACTGAAATCAACCAAACTCCGAATGCCGGTAAGTGAGAGCGTGGCAGTGAGACTGCGGGCGATAAGGTTCGTGGTCGAGAGGGAAACAGCCCAGATCATCAGCTAAGGCCCCTAAGCGTGTGCTAAGTGGAAAAGGATGTGGAGTCGCAGTGACAACCAGGAGGTTGGCTTAGAAGCAGCCACCCTTGAAAGAGTGCGTAATAGCTCACTGGTCAAGTGATTCCGCGCCGACAATGTAGCGGGGCTCAAGCACACCGCCGAAGCTATGGCACTCCCATGTAGCCCGTCATCATGATTCGTCGTGGTGGCCAGGTGTGGGGGTGGGTAGGGGAGCGTCGTGTGGGGGTTGAAGCGGCGGAGTGATCCAGCCGTGGACGCCACACGAGTGAGAATGCAGGCATGAGTAGCGAAAGGGGAGTGAGAAACTCCCCCGCCGGATGACCAAGGGTTCCTGGGCCAGGCTAATCCGCCCAGGGTGAGTCGGGACCTAAGGCGAGGCCGACAGGCGTAGTCGATGGACAACGGGTTGATATTCCCGTACCCGCGAAGGAACGCCCATGCTGAACCCAGCGATGCTAACCATCCGAACCAGGCGAGATCCCTTCGGGGACGTGTTCTGGGGAGCGTGGGACCCGGACTGGTAGTAGGCAAGCGATGGGGTGACGCAGGAAGGTAGTCCTACCGGTGAGTGGTAGTACCGGTGCAAGGGTGTGGCCCGCGACGTAGGCAAATCCGCGTCGCATGAAGGGTGAGGCCTGATGCATAGCCGAATGAGGTGAATGGGATGATCCTATGCTGCCGAGAAAAGCCTCTAGCGAGTTCCGAGCGGCCCGTACCCCAAACCAACTCAGGTGGTCAGGTAGAGAATACCGAGGCGATCGAGCGAACTGTGGTTAAGGAACTCGGCAAAATGCCCCCGTAACTTCGGGAGAAGGGGGGCCATCAACCGTCAACACACTAGCTGTGGGTAGCGGTGGGTGGCCGCAGAGACCAGTGAGAAGCGACTGTTTACTAAAAACACAGGTCCGTGCGAAGTCGAAAGACGATGTATACGGACTGACGCCTGCCCGGTGCTGGAACGTTAAGGGGACGGGTTAGCTACTTTGGTGGCGAAGCTCAGAACTCAAGCGCCAGTAAACGGCGGTGGTAACTATAACCATCCTAAGGTAGCGAAATTCCTTGTCGGGTAAGTTCCGACCTGCACGAATGGCGTAACGACTTCTCAGCTGTCTCAACCACAGGCTCGGCGAAATTGCACTACGAGTAAAGATGCTCGTTACGCGCGGCAGGACGGAAAGACCCCGGGACCTTCACTATAGCTTGATATTGGTGTTCGGTTCGGTTTGTGTAGGATAGGTGGGAGACTGTGAAGCGGGCACGCCAGTGTTCGTGGAGTCGTCGTTGAAATACCACTCTGGTCGAATTGGATGTCTAACCTCGGTCCGTGATCCGGATCAGGGACAGTGTCAGGTGGGTAGTTTAACTGGGGCGGTTGCCTCCCAAAATGTAACGGAGGCGCCCAAAGGTTCCCTCAGCCTGGTTGGCAATCAGGTGTCGAGTGCAAGTGCACAAGGGAGCTTGACTGTGAGACCGACGGGTCGAGCAGGAGCGAAAGCTGGGACTAGTGACCCGGCACCGGCATGTGGAAGCGGTGTCGCTCAACGGATAAAAGGTACCCCGGGGATAACAGGCTGATCTTCCCCAAGAGTCCATATCGACGGGATGGTTTGGCACCTCGATGTCGGCTCGTCGCATCCTGGGGCTGGAGTAGGTCCCAAGGGTTGGGCTGTTCGCCCATTAAAGCGGTACGCGAGCTGGGTTTAGAACGTCGTGAGACAGTTCGGTCCCTATCCGCCGTGCGCGTAAGAGACTTGAGAAGAGCTGTCCCTAGTACGAGAGGACCGGGACGGACGAACCTCTGGTGTGCCAGTTGTTCCGCCAGGAGCACTGCTGGTTGGCTACGTTCGGCAGGGATAACCGCTGAAAGCATCTAAGCGGGAAGCTCGCTTCAAGATGAGGTCTCTCACCCCTCGAGGGGTAAGGCCCCCGCCCAGACCAGCGGGTTGATAGGCCGGAAGTGGAAGCACAGCAATGTGTGGAGCTGACCGGTACTAATAGGCCGAGGACTTGACCACATCCAAACACACGTCCAAGAAGATGTGTCGCGTCCACTGTGCGGTTCTGAAAGCACGAACACACCCCGTGTGTTCACCCCACCCCC
>NZ_JBAPLU010000045.1:0-3313 GCF_037083825.1 Klenkia sesuvii | reverse complement strand
GAACTTCATTTACAGTGGGGTACAACTGTGTTGGTTCTATTCCGTCAGTGTAGTTGATTTGTCGATCCAATTGTTGGAACGCTTCAATGGTTTCATAATTCAAGTTCCCAACACGCACATTGTTCAACATATCAATACACTCATTATCTCCCTTTTGTCTGAAAACTTGCTTAAACACCACGGTGTTTTCGATAACCTTATTCCAACTTTTAGCCAAAAAGCAGAATTTCGGCTGACCAGAATTATCCACAGGTGGCAATTGATAGAAATCACCGGGTACCGAGCTCGAATTCGTAATCATGTCATAGCTGTTTCCTGTGTGAAATTGTTATCCGCTCACAATTCCACACAACATACGAGCCGGAAGCATAAAGTGTAAAGCCTGGGGTGCCTAATGAGTGAGCTAACTCACATTAATTGCGTTGCGCTCACTGCCCGCTTTCCAGTCGGGAAACCTGTCGTGCCAGCTGCATTAATGAATCGGCCAACGCGCGGGGAGAGGCGGTTTGCGTATTGGGCGCTCTTCCGCTTCCTCGCTCACTGACTCGCTGCGCTCGGTCGTTCGGCTGCGGCGAGCGGTATCAGCTCACTCAAAGGCGGTAATACGGTTATCCACAGAATCAGGGGATAACGCAGGAAAGAACATGTGAGCAAAAGGCCAGCAAAAGGCCAGGAACCGTAAAAAGGCCGCGTTGCTGGCGTTTTTCCATAGGCTCCGCCCCCCTGACGAGCATCACAAAAATCGACGCTCAAGTCAGAGGTGGCGAAACCCGACAGGACTATAAAGATACCAGGCGTTTCCCCCTGGAAGCTCCCTCGTGCGCTCTCCTGTTCCGACCCTGCCGCTTACCGGATACCTGTCCGCCTTTCTCCCTTCGGGAAGCGTGGCGCTTTCTCATAGCTCACGCTGTAGGTATCTCAGTTCGGTGTAGGTCGTTCGCTCCAAGCTGGGCTGTGTGCACGAACCCCCCGTTCAGCCCGACCGCTGCGCCTTATCCGGTAACTATCGTCTTGAGTCCAACCCGGTAAGACACGACTTATCGCCACTGGCAGCAGCCACTGGTAACAGGATTAGCAGAGCGAGGTATGTAGGCGGTGCTACAGAGTTCTTGAAGTGGTGGCCTAACTACGGCTACACTAGAAGAACAGTATTTGGTATCTGCGCTCTGCTGAAGCCAGTTACCTTCGGAAAAAGAGTTGGTAGCTCTTGATCCGGCAAACAAACCACCGCTGGTAGCGGTGGTTTTTTTGTTTGCAAGCAGCAGATTACGCGCAGAAAAAAAGGATCTCAAGAAGATCCTTTGATCTTTTCTACGGGGTCTGACGCTCAGTGGAACGAAAACTCACGTTAAGGGATTTTGGTCATGAGATTATCAAAAAGGATCTTCACCTAGATCCTTTTAAATTAAAAATGAAGTTTTAAATCAATCTAAAGTATATATGAGTAAACTTGGTCTGACAGTTACCAATGCTTAATCAGTGAGGCACCTATCTCAGCGATCTGTCTATTTCGTTCATCCATAGTTGCCTGACTCCCCGTCGTGTAGATAACTACGATACGGGAGGGCTTACCATCTGGCCCCAGTGCTGCAATGATACCGCGAGACCCACGCTCACCGGCTCCAGATTTATCAGCAATAAACCAGCCAGCCGGAAGGGCCGAGCGCAGAAGTGGTCCTGCAACTTTATCCGCCTCCATCCAGTCTATTAATTGTTGCCGGGAAGCTAGAGTAAGTAGTTCGCCAGTTAATAGTTTGCGCAACGTTGTTGCCATTGCTACAGGCATCGTGGTGTCACGCTCGTCGTTTGGTATGGCTTCATTCAGCTCCGGTTCCCAACGATCAAGGCGAGTTACATGATCCCCCATGTTGTGCAAAAAAGCGGTTAGCTCCTTCGGTCCTCCGATCGTTGTCAGAAGTAAGTTGGCCGCAGTGTTATCACTCATGGTTATGGCAGCACTGCATAATTCTCTTACTGTCATGCCATCCGTAAGATGCTTTTCTGTGACTGGTGAGTACTCAACCAAGTCATTCTGAGAATAGTGTATGCGGCGACCGAGTTGCTCTTGCCCGGCGTCAATACGGGATAATACCGCGCCACATAGCAGAACTTTAAAAGTGCTCATCATTGGAAAACGTTCTTCGGGGCGAAAACTCTCAAGGATCTTACCGCTGTTGAGATCCAGTTCGATGTAACCCACTCGTGCACCCAACTGATCTTCAGCATCTTTTACTTTCACCAGCGTTTCTGGGTGAGCAAAAACAGGAAGGCAAAATGCCGCAAAAAAGGGAATAAGGGCGACACGGAAATGTTGAATACTCATACTCTTCCTTTTTCAATATTATTGAAGCATTTATCAGGGTTATTGTCTCATGAGCGGATACATATTTGAATGTATTTAGAAAAATAAACAAATAGGGGTTCCGCGCACATTTCCCCGAAAAGTGCCACCTGACGTCTAAGAAACCATTATTATCATGACATTAACCTATAAAAATAGGCGTATCACGAGGCCCTTTCGTCTCGCGCGTTTCGGTGATGACGGTGAAAACCTCTGACACATGCAGCTCCCGGAGACGGTCACAGCTTGTCTGTAAGCGGATGCCGGGAGCAGACAAGCCCGTCAGGGCGCGTCAGCGGGTGTTGGCGGGTGTCGGGGCTGGCTTAACTATGCGGCATCAGAGCAGATTGTACTGAGAGTGCACCATATGCGGTGTGAAATACCGCACAGATGCGTAAGGAGAAAATACCGCATCAGGCGCCATTCGCCATTCAGGCTGCGCAACTGTTGGGAAGGGCGATCGGTGCGGGCCTCTTCGCTATTACGCCAGCTGGCGAAAGGGGGATGTGCTGCAAGGCGATTAAGTTGGGTAACGCCAGGGTTTTCCCAGTCACGACGTTGTAAAACGACGGCCAGTGCCAAGCTTGCATGCCTGCAGGTCGTTTACCTTACCGAAATCGGTACGGATACCGCGAAAGAGCAGATTTATAACCGCTTCACACTGACGCCGGAAGGGGATGAACCGCTTCCCGGTGCCGTTCACTTCCCGAATAACCCGGATATTTTTGATCTGACCGAAGCGCAGCAGCTGACTGCTGAAGAGCAGGTCGAAAAATGGGTGGATGGCAGGAAAAAAATACTGTGGGACAGCAAAAAGCGACGCAATGAGGCACTCGACTGCTTCGTTTATGCGCTGGCGGCGCTGCGCATCAGTATTTCCCGCTGGCAGCTGGATCTCAGTGCGCTGCTGGACTCTAGAGGATCCCCCTTCTTCAGCGCTTTAAATGACATTGTTTCGTTTCTCTATGTTTG
>NZ_JBAPLU010000044.1:0-4969 GCF_037083825.1 Klenkia sesuvii | reverse complement strand
CCCCCGCCCCCGCCGTGCGCCCCGCTGATGATCACGGAGCTGTGCGTGCGCCACGCCGCGACGAGGTGTCCCCCGGTCCGTGATCGCGGTGCAGTGCCGCACGGTGCGCGAGCGGCTCCACGGCCGCATCGAGGCCCTCGACCAGGCGTTGCGCACGGAGATGCTGCGGGAGCCGCTGCCCCGTGAGGCTCCTCGCCGACCCGGGACCGTCCGCGTCACCTGGACCTGCAGCCCGCCCTCACCGTCGTCGTGCCCGACTGACCGGTCCCGGGCCGACCGGTGCTGTCCTCCGTCCGCCGCTGCGCAGTGCCCGGGCCACGCCGTCTGGCAGGGTCGCCGGGGTGTCCGTGACCGTGCGCCCGATGACCGCCGACGACCTCGCCGAGGCCTGGACGTTGGGCCGGTGGGCCTTCGGCGGCCCGGCCGAGGCGCCGCCCCGGGCGATGGTGGCGATCCCCGAGGTTCACCGCTGGGGGGCCTACGACGCCTCCGGCCGGCTGCTGGGCAAGGTCACCGACCACGAGGAGCACTCGTGGTGGGGTGGCCGGCCGGTGCCGGCCGCCGACGTCAGCGGGGTCGCCGTCGCCCCCGAGGCGCGGCGGGGTGGTCTGGCCCGGCGGTTGCTCACCGAGGCCCTGGCCGCCGCCCGCGACCGGGGGGCCGCGGTCAGCGCGCTCTACCCGACGGTGTCCGCGGCCTACCGGTCGCTGGGCTGGGCGGTCACCGGGGTGCTGGGCTCCGCCGTCCTGGACACCGCCGCGCTGCCCGCCGCCCGCGAACCCGGTGTCGTGCTGCGGCCGGGCACCCCGGCCGACCGCCCGCTCGTCGTCGACCTGTACGAGCAGGTGGCCCGCGGGTTCGACGGACCGCTGACCCGGCGCGGCGGGCGGTGGGAGCTGGACCCGACCGCGGAGCAGCCGCTCGGCGACGGCGTCGACCTGCTCACCGTCGCCGAGGAGGACGGCCGCGTCACCGGTGCGCTGGGCTACGAGCGCGGCCGGGGCTACGGGGCCGACGCGGCCCTGGACGTCAGCGACCTGCTGGCCACCACGCCCACCGCCGCCCGCGCCCTGGTCGACGTCCTCGCCGGCTGGCGCACCGTCACCCGTACCGTCGACGTCCCGGTGCTGCTCGGCGACGCCGTCTCGCAGGTGCTGCCGCTCGAGCGGGCGACCGCCCGCGGCGCCAAGGCGTTCATGCACCGCCTCGTCGACGTCGAGCGCGCGGTCGCCGCCCGTGGGTGGCCGCGGCACGTGCGGGGCGCGGTGACCCTGGGCGTGGTCGACGACGTGGCCCCCTGGAACACGGGCACCTGGCGGGTCGAGCTCGACGGCGGCGCGGGCGAGGCGACCCGGACCACCGGCGACGCCGACCTCGTCGTCGCGGCGGGCGGGCTGGCCCTGCTGTGGACCGGGGCCGCCGGTGGGCGGTCGGCCGCCGCGGCCGGGCTGGTCAGCGGTCCGGGTGACCCGGCGGCGCTGGACCTGCTCGCCTGCGGTCGCGCACCGCAGCTGCTCGACTACTTCTGACCCGGTACGCATGCCCGTTGTGCACGATGGGCATGGACCCGGTCATGGCTTCCGTCCCCACCATCACCCTGAACAACGGTGTCGAGATCCCCCAGCTGGGCTTCGGCACCTACCAGATCGAGCCCGAGAACACCCGGGAGGCCGTGCGCACCGCCCTCGAGGTCGGCTACCGGCACGTCGACACCGCCGAGATGTACGGCAACGAGAAGGAGGTCGGCGAGGGCTTCCGCGACTCCGGGCTGTCCCGCGACGACGTCTTCATCACCTCGAAGCTGAACAACGGCTTCCACGCCCACGACGACGCGCTGAAGGCGATCGACCAGACCCTGGCCGACTTGCAGATGGACCGCGTCGACCTCTTCCTGGTGCACTGGCCGCTGCCGGGCATCGACGTCGACTTCGTCGAGACCTGGAAGGCGATGGAGCAGCTGTACCGCGACGGCAAGGCCCGCGCGATCGGCGTCTCCAACTTCCAGGCCCACCACCTGAACAAGCTGCGGGACCAGACCGACATCACCCCGGCGGTCAACCAGATCGAGGTGCACCCCTACCTCACCCAGGACGAGCTGCGCGCCTACAACGCCGAGCGCGGCATCCACACCGAGGCCTGGTCGCCGATCGCCCAGGGCAAGGTGCTCGACGACCCCGCCATCGTGCGCGTCGCCGAGCGGCACGACCGCACCCCGGCGCAGGTCACGCTGCGGTGGGCCATCCAACGCGGTGACATCGTCTTCCCGAAGTCGGTCACCCGCAGCCGGGTCGAGGAGAACTTCGCGCTCTTCGACTTCGAGCTCAGCGAGGACGACATCACCGACATCACCTCGCTGAACCGCGACGAGCGCACCGGCCCCGACCCGGACACCTTCAACTACATCCCGTGACATCGCGATCCTCCGGATCGCACCGCGGCCAACGGCCGTTCCCCCGTTGAGCTGAGCACCCTCGACGTCCCCGGTCGGGAGGCCTCCGGCCCCCGCGACCGGGGACGTCCGTGCTCTGTCGGGTCCCCGGCTTCCCCGGGTTCGTCCTACTCCGTGGTGACGAAGTCGATCAGTTCCTCTACCCGGCCGATCAGGGCTGGTTCGAGGTCGGTCCAGGTGCGGACTCTCGCCAGGATGCGCTGGGCCCAGACGTAGCCGGTGTCGTCCTCCCAGCCCAACCGGCGGCACACGCCGGTCTTCCAGTCCTCGCCCTTGGGCACGGTCGGCCAGGCCCTGATCCCCACCACCGAGGGCTTGACGGCCTGCCAGATGTCGATGAACGGGTGGCCGACCACCAGCGCGTGCGCCCCGGTGACCTGCGCGGCGATCCGCGACTCCTTGGACCCGGTCACCAGGTGGTCGACCAGCACGCCCAGCCGGCGCCCCGACGACGGCCGGAACTCGCGCACGATGCCCGGCAGGTCGTCCACCCCGTGCAGCGGCTCGACCACGACGCCCTCGATGCGCAGGTCGTGGCCCCAGACCTTCTCCACCAGCTCGGCGTCGTGCTTGCCCTCGACGTAGACCCGGCCCTCGCGGGCGACCCGGGCACGGGCCCCGGCGACGTAGGTCGAGCCCGACGCGCTGCGGGTGGGGGCCGCGGGCGCGGCGGCCCGCGGCCGGACCAGCGTCACCGGCCGGCCGTCGACCCAGAAGCCGGGCCCCAGCGGGTAGCCCTTCACCCGGCCGAAGCGGTCCTCGAGGTGGACGACGTCCTTCTCGCAGCGCACGACGGCGCCGACGAAGCCGGAGCTCGGGTCCTCGACGACGAGGTCCTGAGTGGCCTCGACCTGCACCGGTGGCTTCTTGACGGTGCGCGGGTGCACCAGGTTGTCGTACTGCGAGCGGGGAGGCACCCGGCCACGCTAGGCAGGCGCGCGGCCGGGCCCGGGGCGCCACGCCGCACCCACTCGTGACGGACCGGTCCGCAGCCGGCCGGCGCGCAGGTCGGCGACGCACGCCGCCCACGGGCTGGCCGGGTCCTTCGGCCGGCGGGTGTGCCCGCGCAGGGGTGTGGCCCGGCCCCGTCGTCCGGCCCGCCCGCGCCACCAGTCGGCCAGCAGCTGCGCCTGCTGCTCCAGGCCGTACTCAGCGAGCGGGCGCACGGGGAAGTCGTAGGCGTAGGCGTCGCGCCCCAGCGTGTGCCGCACCTGCTCGGCCACGGCCCGGCTGGTGAACGCCCGGGGGCCTGCCGCGCGCAGCTGGCAGGTGTGCACCAGCTCGTGCAGGAAGGTGTGCGGGTCGGCGGCGACGGGGTCGTCGTAGAGCTCGGGGCCCAGGTTGACGGTGATGGCGCCGTCCCAGCGCGGGACGACGAACGGACGCCGGCCGGCGCCGATCGTGTCGGTCAGCACCAGCCGGTGCCGGGGCGGCAGTGCGTCGCCGAACAGCTCGTCGGAGGCCCAGGCGTGCTCGGCGGCGGTCATCGTGCGCTCCCGGACGCCGAGGGCGGCCACCCCCGAGACGAGCACGGCGAGCAGCGAGTTCTCCGGCCCGGCGCCCCACAGCAGGCCGCCGGCGACGCGTGCCCCGGCCGACGCCGAGCCGGTGGTGACCACCGAGCCCGCCGCCAGGCCCGCACCGAGCACCGCGCCGGCCGGGTGCAGCGACGTCCCCAGGACCCATGCGGCGGCGGCCGGGAGGGGCGTGCGGGGCTCCACCCGTGCAGCCTGGCACGGGCGGTCGGGTCGCCCGGCCCGGGCGCGCACGCGCCGGCGGTCGGGTCGCCCGGCCTGGGCGCGCACGCGCCGAGCCGCTGCGCCGCCGTACGGGTCCCGGGCCGAGAGGGGCAGCATGCGCGCGCAGCTGGCGCGTGGTGCGTGCTGGTGCGGGGACGCGGTGGCGGACACCCGCTTGGGTGCGCAGTGGTGGCACGGGCGCGCGGTGGTGGGAGGGATGCGCGGTGGTGGGAGGGATGCGCAGTGGTGGCGGGGATGCGCAGAGGCGGCCGCCAGCGTCCCGACGAGGTCCACCCGGGTGGGGGTGGCACTCAGTGCCACGACGAGGCATGCTGTGGTGCACCGCACAGTCGCCACTGGAGGACACGCATGGGCAACCCCTGGTTCGAGACCGTCGCCGAGGCCCAGCGCAGGGCCAAGCGCCGGCTGCCGAAGTCGGTGTACGGCGCGCTGATCGCCGGGTCCGAGCGCGGGTGGACCGTCGAGGACAACACGCGCGCCTACGCCGAGCTGGGGTTCGCCCCGCACGTGGCCGGGCTGCAGGGCGAGCGCGACCTGTCCACCACGGTGATGGGCCAGCCGCTGTCGATGCCGGTGATGATCTCCCCGACCGGGGTGCAGGCCGTGCACCCCGACGGCGAGGTCGCCGTCGCGCGGGCCGCCGCCGCCCGCGGCATCGCGATGGGGCTGTCCTCCTTCGCCTCCAAGGCGGTGGAGGAGGTCGCGGCGGCCAGCCCGCAGACGTTCTTCCAGATGTACTGGGTGGGTTCGCGCGACGTGC
>NZ_JBAPLU010000043.1:0-5339 GCF_037083825.1 Klenkia sesuvii | reverse complement strand
ACCCCCGACCACCCCACCCCAACCGCCACCCCCGCTGGATGTGACTCGTCGTGGCGTCCGCGGCGTCGGACACCGCCGGATGTCACATCCAGGGGGTGGGGTGGTCGGGGGTGGGGCGGTCAGGGGGTGGGGCGGTCCGGGGTCGGGGTTCCGGCGGGGCCGAGGACGGCGTCGCAGACGGCCAGCAGGCGGGCCCGCAACGCCTGGCCGCGCTCGGCGAAGCCACGCTGGGCCGCCGCGTACTCGGCCTTGCCCGCCGCGGTCTCGATCGGCACCGGGGCGTAGCCGTGGGCCACGAGGTCGTAGGGGCTGGCCCGCATGTCGAGCACCCGGATGTCCACCGCGAGCTCGAAGCAGTCGGCCAGCAGCTCACCGGGCACGGCCGGGGCCAGCTTCACCGCCCACTTGTAGAGGTCCATGCCGGCGTGCAGGCAGCCCGGCTGCTCGAGCTCGGCCTGGGTGTCGCGGGTCGGGGCGAGCGCGTTGCGCGGGGCCGCGGTGGGGGTGAAGAACCGGTAGGCGTCGACGTGCGTGCACTGCAGGCGGTGGGACTCGACGACGGCGTCGGTGCCCGCCGGGCCCAGCCGCAGGGGGACGGCGCCGTGCCGCGGGGTGGCCCGGTGCACCATCGCCCACTCGTGCAGGCCGAAGCAGCCGAACTGCGCCGTCCGCCCGGCGGTGGCCTGCAGCAACCCGGCGACCCAGCCGGCCGACGTCCCGCGGCGCTCCCGGAACGCCTCGACGTCCAGCCCGACCGAGCCGTCGGGGCCCTGCGCGTACATCGGCCAGCCCAGGCGCTCCTCGGCCAGGTCACCGGTGACCGAGTGCCCGACCCCGGCGTGCCAGCGCAGCAGCCGGGCCGGGGACTCGGAGTAGTAGGTGAACAGGAAGTCCAGCACCGGGTGCGCCTCGTGCCGCTGCCGGCGCGCGAGGTGCGGGCCCACCCAGGTCAACAGCCGCTGCCGGTGGGCAGCGGCACGGGCGGTCGCCTCCTCCGGTCCCAGCACGGTCACACAGCCCAGCGTAGGTGCGCCTTGACAGTGGTCGAACGCTCAACCAGTGCCTCGCGGACCTGGACGCGCACCGACCGCCCGTCCTCTGCTGGGTGCTGCAGCCGGGCGCCGGGAAGGAGGGCGTCGGGCTGGGCGCGTTCCGCATGATCAAGCCCTGGACCGAGTGGATGCTCATGTAGTGCTACGCGGTCGCCGTGGACGGTCAACCACCACGCCGCGACGACGATCGCCCGCGGCCGGGTGCTCTGCGCCGGCGACGCCGTGCACCGGCACCCGCCGACCAACGGCCTGGGCTCCAACACCTCGATCCAGGACAGCTACAACCTGGCCTGGTAGCTGACGCACGTGATCAACGGGCCCGCGGGTCCTTCTCTGCCGGGGTCCTCCGACGCCGAACGGGCACCCATTGCCCGGCAGGTCGCGGAGCGGGCGAACCCGTTGATCGCCGACACCGGCCGGATCATGGCCGCGTTCGAGCTCGCCGACACCACCGACACCGAGGCCCTCGAGCGCCAACTCGCGCTGCGCCGTGCGCCGGGGCCGGAGGGCGACAAGGTGCGGGCCGCCGTCCGGGAGGCCATCGCCTACAAGGCCTACGAGTTCGACGCGCACGGCGTGGAGCGCAACCAGCGCTACGCCTCGGACGCCGTCGTCCCCGACGGGACGACGATGCCGCCCCCACGAGCGGGACCACCAGCTCTGTGCCCGGCCCACCACCTGGCCCGGCGCCAAGCTGTCGCACGCCTGGGTCACCCGGGGTGGACGCGAGGTCGTGACCCTCGACCTGGTCGGGAAGGGGCGCTTCGCCGTCGTCACCGGGGTGGGGGGCCAGCAGTGGCTGGACGCGGCCGCGGCGCTGGGTGCCGAGCGGGGGCTGGAGATCACGCCGGTCGCGATTCAGGCCGGGGTTGCCGTTCGACGACCCGAACGGCACCTGGGCCGACCTGCGCGAGATCGTCGACGGCGGTTGCCTGCTGCTCCGCCCCGACTGCTACGTCGCCGCCCGCCACTCCGATGCCCCCGGCGCAGGGTGATCACCGATCGGCAGGTTCGGCGACTACCTTCGACGGGCCCGCCCCACCCGAGGAGACCCGTACGTGTCGAGCAGCACCACCGACCAGGCACTCATCGAGGAGCAGGAGCACGTCACCGGCCTCTACGCCCGCTTGGATGCCGCCCGCGAACTCGCCGTGACCCGTCGGCAGCAGGCCATCTCCGCGCCGCTGGTGGACAACCCGCAGGCGATGGGGGAGAAGGAGGCCGCGGTCCGGTTCCACGGCACCCGCATCGTGCAGCTGGACGCCGCCGAGGCCGGCCTGGTGCTGGGCCGTCTCGACCGGGAGGACGTCGCGCAGCCGCTGTACGTGGGGCGCACCGGGCTGCCCGCCGACGACGCCGGCGGCGACCCCGCGCTGGTCGACTGGCGCGCGCCGGCCAGCCGGCCGTTCTACACCGCGACCCCGTTCCGCCCCGAGGGCATCGCCCGGCGTCGGCACATCCGCACCCTGGGCCGGCGCGTGACCGGCGTCGACGACGAGGTGCTGGTGCTGGCCGAGGGCGAGGAGGCCGACGACCGCGGGTTGACCGGCGAGGCGGCCCTGCTGCGCGCGCTGACCGCCGAGCGCACCGGCCGCATGACCGACATCGTGCGCACCATCCAGGCCGAGCAGGACGCGATCATCCGCTCGGACTCCCGCGGCATCCTGGTCGTGCAGGGCGGGCCGGGCACCGGCAAGACCGCCGTCGCGCTGCACCGCGCTGCCTACCTGCTCTACACCCACCGCGACCGGCTGGCCCGCAGTGGCCTGCTCGTCGTCGGGCCCACGCCGACCTTCCTGCGCTACATCGCCGACGTGCTGCCCGCCCTGGGCGAGACCGGTGTCGTGATGGCCGGGCTGGGGCAGCTGCGCCCGGGGCTCTCGACGACGGTCACCGACGACCCGGCCACCGCCGAGGTCAAGGGCCGGCTGGCCATGGCCGAGGTGGTCGCGAACGCCGTGAAGGACCGGCAGGGCGTGCTGCGCGGCACCCGGGAGCTGGTGATCGACCGCGAGCGCATCCGGCTGCGCGCCGGGGACGTCGCCAAGGTGCGCACCCAGGCCCGTCGGGCGTCGCGGCTGCACAACCTGGCCCGGCCGGCCTTCTACCGCGGTCTGGTGGACCTGCTCGCGCAGCGGGTGGCCGACCGGCTGGGCTCCGACATCCGGGGTGGGGTGGATCTGCTCGACGCCGAGGACCGCCGGGCGCTGCGCCGCGAGATCGCGGGCGAGCCCGCGGTGGTCGACCTGGTCGAGGAGCTGTGGCCGCTGCTCACGCCCGAGGAGCTGCTGCGGGACCTGTTCTCCTCCCCCGACCGGCTGGCCCGGGCGGGGAAGACGCTGACCGACGCCGACCGCGCCCTGCTGCTGCGTGACCGGGACGCCGCCTGGGCGGTGTCCGACGTCCCGCTGCTGGAGGAGGCCGACGAGCTGCTCGGCGTCGACGACTCCGCGGAGCGGGCGGCGGCGGCGCGCCGCCGGCAGGCCGGGCTGGACGAGGCGCAGCGGGTGCTGGACCTGCTGCACGGTTCGCGGTCGCACGACGCGGACGACGACGAGGAGTCCGAGGAGCTCATGGCCGGCGACCTGCTCGACGCCGCCGGCCTGGCCGCGCGCGCCGACGAGGCCGACTACCGCTCCACCGCCGAGCGGGCCGCGGCCGACCGCACCTGGACCTTCGGTCACGTGGTGGTCGACGAGGCCCAGGAGCTCTCGGCGATGGCCTGGCGGATGCTGGCCCGCAAGTGCCCGACGCTGTCGATGACGGTGGTCGGCGACCTGGCCCAGACCGGGACCCTCGGCGGGGCGGACAGCTGGGCCGAGGTGCTCACCCCGCACGCCCGCACCCAGTGGCGCCAGGCGGTGCTCACGGTCAACTACCGGACGCCGACGGAGATCATGGAGGTCGCCGCCGACGTGCTGGCGGCGTCCGGGTCGTCGCTGGAGGCGCCGCGGTCGGTGCGCAGCAGCGGCGAGCAGCCCCGCGCCGAGCGGGTGGCGGCGTCGGACCTGCTGGACCGGGTGGCCGAGGTGGCCGCCGACCTGGCCGGCAAGGGCGGGACGACGGCGGTCATCGTGCCGCCGTCGCTCCTCGACGGTGCGGTGGCCGCGCTGCCCGACGCGAGCGCCGGGGCGGACGCCGACTCCTCGGCCGGCCCGGTGCTGCTGCGCCCGGCCGAGGCCAAGGGCCTGGAGTTCGACTCGGTGGTGCTGGTTGAGCCCGCGGCGGTGCTGGCCGAGGGCGTGCGCGGGGATTCCGACCTCTACGTCGCGCTCACCCGCGCCACCCAACGCCTGGCGGTGCTGCACGCCGAGGAGCTCCCCGACTCCCTGCACCGCCTCGCCGACTAGCGGTCCCGGGGTGCCTGGGCGCTGGCGCCGATGCCGGTGCGGACCTCGTACAGCTCGGGGAAGAACGTGAGGTCCAGGGCCCGGCGCAGGAAGCTCGCGCCGGAGCTCCCCCCGGTGCCGGTGGTGAACCCGATGGTGCGCTGCACGGTGCGCAGGTGCCGGAACCGCCAGAACTGGAAGGCGTCCTCGATGTCGACGAGGTCCTCGCAGGTGGCGTAGTCGGCCCAGTGGGTCTCGGTGTCGGCGTAGATGCGGTGGACCACCGGCACCAGGTCGGCGTGCATGGTCCAGGCCTGCCGGACGTCGCGGTGCAGCACCTCGTCGGGGACGGCGTGGCCCTGGCGGGCGAGGTGGCGCAGGAAGGCGTCGTAGACGGTGGGGGAGTCGAGCAGCTCGGCGAGCACGGCCTGGGCCTCGGGCTCGGCGTCGAAGACCGTCAGCATGCGGGCGTTCTTGTTGCCCAGGACGAACTCGACGGCCCGGTACTGGTAGGACTGGAACCCCGACGAGCTGCCCAGCGATCCGCGGAACTCGGCGTACTCGCTGGGGGTGAGGGTGGCCAGCACCGACCACTGCTCGGCCAGGGTGCGGAAGATGTGCTTGACCCGGGCCAGGCCCTTGCGCGCACGGGCGGGGTCGTCGGCGTCGAGGTCCGCGCGGACCGCCCGCAGCTCGTGCAGCACCAGCTTGAACCACAGCTCGGTGGTCTGGTGCTGGATGACGAACAGCAGCTCGTCGTGGTGCTCGGGCCGGCTGACCGGGTGCTGGGCGGAGAGCAGCCGGTCGAGGTCGAGGTAGCCCCCGTAGCTCATGGTGTCCCGCAGGTCGGTGCGGATGCCGGCTTCGAGGGGGCGCTCGCCCGCGTGCTCGCTCATGCCCGCATGGTGCACCCTGACCTGCCCTGCGCTATCCCGCCCCGCCCCGCCCCGCCCCGCCC
>NZ_JBAPLU010000042.1:0-5582 GCF_037083825.1 Klenkia sesuvii | reverse complement strand
CCTACCACCGCCGACGAAGGCAAGCCGGCCTGGGTCGGTTGACCCCCATCGAGTTCGAGTCCATCATCACCACACCGGCTACACAAGCCGCGTGACCCCGACTGTCACCTATCCGTGCAGCAGTCCCAGCTAGTCGACGTAGAGGTAACCGTTCACGCTCTTCCCGGCCTTCGTCACATCGAAGCTCTTGGTCGTGCCATCGGGACAGGCGCGCGCGCTCGTGTACGAGCCACCTCCCGACCAGCTAAAGCTGACGTAGGCGCACTTACCGTCCGCCTTGGTGTCGGTGACACTGCCCACGACACGCGAGCCACCCGACACGCACTGGACCGACCACTGGGCCTGCCCCCCAGTCACGGTCGGGGCGAGCGAGGAACCACAGGCCGCCGCCTGGGCCGACGGCGCCACGATCGCCGACACCCCAAGGATGACGAACCCCATGGCCGTCGTGGCGGTGACCTTACGAGCACGCTGAGAGAGAGCAGTCCGCATGACATACATCCCTTACCTACGCACCGGAGTCATCCGGTTGCAGTGTGTGTTTCGACAGGAAAGGAACATAGCGGCGCCAGAGGTCGGAGTCAACGAGTTCCAGAACTTGGTGTTTCACGGTATGCGGGTGTGTCGGGCTTTGGCCCAAGCTCAGTCTGCAAGCGACGGAGCCCGAGCTGCGCGCACCCCCGACAATGCAAGACCTGCGACAACCGCGGTGACGCCTAGGCCCAGGGCCGCTGGCTCCACCAGCGCCCACGTCGACGCACTGCTTCTTGCAGAAGCAAGCAGACCGCCAACGAGCGCGGCCAGCGTCGCCACGACGGGCAGAGTGAGCACCAGAGGCAGTACTGTCTCGATGAAAATCATCCTACGCAGCGCCCAGGTTCCGATTCCACCATTACGCAGTACCACAAATAGTTGGCGCCGCTCAAGGACTCCGGCGGCCACATTCAACGCCAGAGCGCATGCTGCTAGCGCAAATACGAACAAGCTAGCGATTTGAACAACCCGGTAGAAAGCCCGTATATCGGTGCTGTACCCGTCGAATGTTGTTTCCCGCGTAGTAGTGTCAGCGCCAAGAACATTCGCAGAAATAAGTGTACGGGCCGCTTCAAGGCTCTGGGCGCTATCGTATGAGATCAGCATCATGCTCGGCCGCAGCCGTGCAAGCGAAATATCCAGGGCCGAAGGGCTGACAATGGCCACCGGTCGATCAACTGCTGACGTCGGGGGAATCTCGCCCGCGCCATCGGACAAGAAAGCGGCGGCCGGCGAGGCGCCAGCTGGATCAAGGGAGAATCTAGGAAGCACCGTTGCGCTCAGTAGGTTGTTGACTTCGACGCTAGGTGAAGATAGCTGAGCGAGAACATCCGATGCCACTAGGACAGGACGGCCTGCACAGTCCACGTCACTGAAGCGAGCCGCAGTCACGATGTCCGGGCAATTACCAATCCATACTGCACCCGATCCTGCCGATGTCTGAAGATCACCTACATAGACCAACGTTGCTGAACTGATACCCGATAAGGACCGAACCGCCGTCAGCAAGTTGTTCGACTCCTCATTGCTGCTGAAAGCAATCTGCGCTTGGGCTGCACCGTCTTGCTGCCCGGTTATTCTTGCGTCAGCTAGCGATTCTGTCGCCGCAGGGGTGGACGCTGCGAACAAGGTGGTGATGAGGACCGCAAACACCATGCCCGCGCTTGCCCGAAATGCAGTACCACCCCGGTGCACCAGTCTTTTGCCAGCCAGCCAAGCAATTGCCCCTGGTGACAGCAATAGCATATTGCCTGAGCCACGGGCCAAACAGGGGCCCGCAAGGCAGCAACCCAGGAGCACCAATAAGAACGCAAGACCACTGGCAACTCCACGGCCACCCACAAAGTTGGCTACTCCAGGGGTTAGAAGCAGGATGAAGGCGCTTACCGTCGCAGCAGCGGCCGGCACGAACCACCACCATGATGGCGGACGCTGGCCACCGCGAGCCGTATCCAGCGGCCGGCGAACCGCGCCCCAGGCTGCCTGTCCGGCGACCGTTGCCGTGATAGCTGGGACACTAACCGACAGCAGTAGGACCGACCATATCGCCGGAGTTACATCAGCTACGAACCACCGGCTACCGTCATCGGAGACGAACGAAGCTAAGGGCCTCAACGCCCAACACAGGGCAACGCCTAGAATGACGCCGACAGCGCCGAATATCGCACCTTCTATCGCGGCTAGACCGAACACCTGGAGTGGACTCGCACCCGCCAATCTCAAGGCCGCCAAGCGTCGCGCCCGCCGAGCCGCGTTCAGCCGGCTCGCCATCACTACGAGCATGACAACAGGAACCAGCAGACCCAACGTTCCTACTACCAGCATCAACTGGAGGACGGGAGGAAAACTTCTTAGAGACGCAACAGATGGGAATTGTTGCACGATTGACCCGGCCAGCTGGATATCAGCACGGTCCACTCCTCGCACGACGACCAGGTCGTCCGGATTACGCAGACCCACGCTCGAGATAGTTCCAACGGGCGTCCCGTAGCGTTCCACGAGGGACTGGTCCCGTTCAACGAGTTCTGCGAGAGCAGGTGATAACAGTGCCGTTCCCGACCCTGGCAACGAGGACACGCCAGGCGGGAGGGGGGCCCCTGCGCCAGAGCCCCAAACGTCTACGACAGCAATTAGGTGCTGATAGTAGTGGTCGCTCGACCTGATGACCCCAGTCCAAGCGCTGACCGGCTCCTCGCCGAGCCCCACAGGTGTCCCATACGAGCTATCCAGCCACGCCGACCTATCGCTCCGCTGGTCAAGCGCAGCCGGAACGCATGAGGCGTAGAGAAGAAGCATTACGCCAATCGAGACGGCGGTTACTGATACGACTGCCGACAAGATCGAAGCGCGGGTCGACAGAGCTAAACGTACGGCTAGCCGGATCACAACGGCCTACCCATTACTCGATCTTCGACTATCCCGTCCTGGACGTTTATGACTCGGTCGGCCCGGGCGGCCACAGTCTGATCGTGAGTAACAAGTAGAATCGCTGCTTTATGACGTCGGGCCGACTCAATCAACAACGACAAGACCAGTTCCCCAGCTGCGGTATCGAGCGATCCAGTCGGTTCATCAGCAAACACTACCGCTGGACGAGATATCATGGCCCTGGCCACCGCGACTCTTTGGCCTTGCCCTCCTGATAGCTGCGACGGACGGCGTTCCGAACAGCTGTCAATGCCGAGGCGCTGTAGCCATCTGTCCGCCTCCATCAAGGCTCGTCGTCGCGACTTGCCTCGCAACACGAGCGGCAGAGCGATATTCTCGCGCGCGGTAAGTTCTTCAACCAGCTGGCTGTATTGAAAGACAAACCCGTACTGGTCTCGACGTAACTGAGTACGTTTAGTCTCGGACAGATCATCGACTCGTCGTCCTCGGAAAAGGACCTCGCCACTGTCAGGCGTGAGAATGCCGGCCAAGCAGTGCATCAAAGTTGACTTCCCTGAGCCACTCGGGCCAACAATCGCGGCGATCTCACCTTCGGAAATGCTCAGTGTCGCGCCGCGAAGTGCTGCTGTCAGGTTAAACGACTTGCTCAAGTTGGTGGCGCCGAGTACAGCCTCTGCAATCATCATCTCAGCCTTGCCCCTCGTGAGACTTGAGAACCCTCTGCAACGTGGTGTACCTGAGAAGCTACGCTACGTGCACTCGCCGGTTCAGTAGGTCGATACTGCTGCACAGGCCTACTTCGGGTAGGTCGTCTTGCCGGTGCCGTGGTTGTTGTGCATCTGGGCCCCGCAGCCGCACCAGAGCAGCCCGATCAAAAGCTGGGCAGTGTCACGCGGAGCGTGCACCAGCTTTCAGCTGTCGCGCGCCGCGAGGTACTGCTGCCAGAGCTCCTGAGAGATGAGTCGTTTGTGCTGTCCGGGGAGACGGTGGCCCTGTCACTTCACGTAGCTTGCCGCGAAGCCGTCGTCCATGGCTTGCTTGAGCACCTGGGCCTGCCAATACCGGTTGGTCCGGAGCGTCCGCGCCGTCTGCTCATCGAGCCATACCGGCTCATCGCAGATGAGGGTGTAGAGCCGGGCGCGGAGGTCGGCGCTGGATAGAGGTCGAGGCCCTCCGAGGATGGAAGTTCTCACACTGCCCATCCGGAAGACCTCGACGTGCCTGACGCTACCTTCGTTGGCCCTGACCTGACGACGTTCACCCGCGTCGATGACCTCGGGTTGGAGGTGACCGGGCAGCTGCTGGAACCCGGCCGTGCGGTGTTGGCCTGCCGGGTCGTGGAGCCGGACTCGTGGTGCCGGCGCTGTGGCTGCGAGGGCGCGCCGCGGGACACCGTCACCCGCCGACTGGCCCACGAACCGTGGGGCTGGCGGCCCACGACGTTGCTGGTCACCGTGCGCCGCTACCGGTGCGCCGACTGCGGACATGTCTGGCGCCAAGACACCACCCGGGCCGCGGCGCCGCGGGCGAAGCTGTCTCGCGCCGCGCTGCGGTGGGCGCTGGTCGGGATCGTGACCCAGCACCTCACCGTCGCCCGGGTCGCCGAAGGCCTGGGGGTGGCCTGGGCGACCGCGAACGACGCCGTCTTGGCCGAGGGCAACCGGGTCCTCATCGAGGATCCCGGGCGCTTCGACGGCGTCACCACCCTTGGGGTCGACGAGCACGTCTGGCGGCACACCCGCCGCGGCGACAAGTACGTCACCGTGGTCATCGACCTGACCGCCGTGCGCGCCGGCACCGGGCCAGCGCGGTTGCTGGACATGGTCGAAGGGCGCTCCAAGCAGGTGTTCAAGACCTGGCTGGCCGACCGAAGGCGTGGCGGGACCGGGTGGAGGTCGTAGCGATGGACGGGTTCAGCGGCTTCAAGACCGCCACCACCGAGGAACTGCCCGAGGCGGTGCCGGTGATGGACCCCTTCCACGTCGTCCGGCTCACCGGAGACGCCCTGGACCGCTGCCGACGCCGGGTCCACCAGGACCTCCACGGCCACCGCGGCCGCGCCGCCGACCCGCTCTACCGCGCGCGCCGGACTCTGCACACTGGCGCTGACCTGCTCACCGACCGCCAACGGCAGCGGTTGACCGCGCTGTTCGCCGGTGACGACCACGTCCAGGTCCAGGCGACCTGGAGCATCTACCAGAAGATGATCAACGCCTACCGTCACCCCGACCGGGCCCGCGGCAAGGCCACGATGACCGCGCTGATCGCCTCGCTGCGCTCCGGCGTCCCGGCCGCTCTGGTCGAGCTGCGCCGCCTCGGGCGGACGCTGACCCAGCGGGCCGCCGACGTGCTGGCCTACTTCGACCGGCCTGGCACTTCCAACGGCCCCACCGAGGCGCTCAACGGTCGCCTCGAACACCTCCGCGGCTCCGCTCTCGGCTTCCGCAACCTCACCAACTACATCGCCCGCAGCCTTCTGGAGACCGGCGGCTTCAGGAACGGCCTACACCCTCGATTGAGATGAGCCCGTTAACCCGGGGCTTTCACGCCGGTCCGTGATCGTTCCGCTCCGGACGTAGGAAAGGTGCTCCTGACCTGCGAGGATCGAGATTGTCTAGGTCTTGATCAACGCAGGAACCGGAGCACCTTTCTGGTGAAGA
>NZ_JBAPLU010000041.1:0-9190 GCF_037083825.1 Klenkia sesuvii | reverse complement strand
GCATGGGAGCCCATGCACCCGGTCGGGGACCCCGTCCCCGGGTGCATGGGCTCCCATGCCCGGGGCCGGCCGGTCAGCGGATCAGCGTGCCCAGGTCGACGGGCAGCTGGATGCCGGTGACGTGCCGGGCCTCGTCGCTGGCCAGGAACGCGACGGCGTTCGCGATGTCCTCGGGCTGGGAGACCTGGTCGGGCAGCGCCTGCATGAAGATCGGCGCCAGGGTCTGGGCGTGCGCCGCGATCAACGGGCCCAGGTCGTCCACGGTCATCCCGGTGGCCACGCCGTGGGGGTGCACCGTGTTCACCCGGATGCCGTGCTGCGCCAGCTCGTTGGCCAGGGACTTCGCGTACCCGACCACGCCGTGCTTGGTGGCCGCGTAGGCCGACAGGAACGGCAGCCCGCGCAGCCCGGCGACCGAGCTGGTGATCACGATCGACCCGCCGGTGCCCTGCTCGAGCAGCGTCGGGATGGTGGCCTTGCAGGTGTGGAAGACACCGGTCAGGTTCACCGCAACCGTCTCGTCCCACTGCTCGAGCGTGATCTCCCAGCTGTTGCCGGCCGAGCAGATGCCGGCGTTGGCCACGACGACGTCGAGGCGGCCCAGCTCTGCGACGCCCTCGGTCACCGCAGCCGACAGCGCCGCGAAGTCGGCGACGTCGGCCTGGCGGGCGACGATGCGCCGGTCCTGCGCCTCCACCAGCCGGACGGTCTCGGCCAGGTCGTCGGCGGTCGCCCCGGCGTAGTGCGTGGTCGCGGGCTGCGCGCAGACGTCGACGGCGATGACGTCGGCGCCCTCGGTGGCCAGCCGGACGGCGTGCGCCCGGCCCTGGCCGCGGGCGGCACCGGTGACGAGGGCGACCTTGCCCTGGAATCGACGTGCTGTGGTCACGGTGGTTCTCCTCGACGCAGGTGGATGACACCGAGTGCCATGTGGTGTCGATCACTATATGGCCCGAGGTCGCCCTGCCCGGACCCGGCACCCCGACGTCGGCGACGTGCCCACGATGGTCGGCCCTGATCCCCGCCGGCCTCGGCAACCACCGGCGGTCCCCCGCCCGAGGACGGCGGCCACGTGGACTCGACCCGGCCGTGACACCGCCGCAACACGGCTGGTCCAGGCTGGGGCGGTGACCTTCGTCGTCCCCGTCGTCGACATCTCCCCGTACGTGACCGGCACCGGCGACCGGGCGGCCGTCGCGGCCGCCATGGACGCGGCCTGCCGCGAGGTCGGCTTCGTGCAGGTCGTCGGGCACGGCGTCGACCCCGCACTGGCCCGCGGCCTGGGCGCGGCGATGGACGCCTTCTTCGCCCTGCCTCCCGAGCGCAAGGCCGCCTGGCGCACCGCGCCCGAGGTCAACCGCGGCTACTCGCCCCCGAGGTCGGAGTCCCTGTCGCTGTCCCTGGGGGTGGAGTCGGCCTCCCGGATGAACGACTTCTTCGAGGCCTTCAACGTCGGCGCCGCGCAGTCGGACTACCCGCACGCGCCCGGCCTGCCGCAGCCGGACTACGCCGAGAACACCTGGCCCGACGTCCCCGGCTTCCGCGGTGCGGTCGAGGCGTGGTTCGCCGAGGCCGCGCGGGTGGCCCGGGCGCTGACCCGCGTCTTCGCCGACGCGCTCGGCCTGCCGGTCGACTTCTTCGACCGGATGACCGGCCACTCCCTCGACGTGCTGCGGATGAACAACTACGCGCTGCCCCCGGGCTCGGTCGAGCTCGACGGCGAGCTCACCGGCATGGGCGAGCACACCGACTACGGCATCGTGACGGTCCTCTGGGCCGACCAGGTGCCCGGTCTGCAGATCCTGGCCCCCGACGGCGGCTGGCGCGACGTCTCGCCGGCCGACGGTGCGCTGCTGGTCAACCTCGGTGACGTCACGACCCGGCTGACCAACGAGCGGTGGCGGTCGACCCTGCACCGGGTGAAGCCCCCGGTCGTCGACGGCACGGTCCTGCGCCGTCGGTCGGCGGCGTTCTTCCACGACGGGGACGTCGACGCCGTCGTGTCGGTGCTGCCCGGCTGCCTCGCCCCGGGTGAGGACCCGAAGTACCTGCCGGTCACCGTCGGGGAGCACGTCGCGGCCAAGCTGCGCGGGTCCCGCGCCGGGGTGGTGAACACCGCCGCGGACCGCGAGGCGGCGCGGGTGCTGGCCGCCCGGGGCTGAGCCCCGGGAATCGACCCGGGGCCACCGTCCTTGGTCGGGGGGACCGACCCCCGAGACCAGGAGGACCCGTGCCCGCCGTCTACACCGCCATCGCCACCGCGACCGGGGAGGGCCGCAACGGCCACACCCGCTCCTCCGACGGCCTGGTCGACATGGACCTCGCCACCCCGACCGAGATGGGCGGCCCCGGCGGCGCGACCAACCCCGAGCAGCTGTTCGCCGCTGGCTACGCCGCGTGCTTCCTGAACGCGCTCAAGGTCGTGGCCCGTCGGGAGAAGGTCGAGCTGGCCGACGCCGCCGTGACCGCCGAGATCGGGATCGGGGCCGACGCCGACGGCACCTTCGGCCTCGAGGCCGCGCTGCACGTCGAGCTGGGCGGTGGGATCGACCAGGCCGCCGCGGAGAAGCTGGTCGAGACGGCCCACCAGGTCTGCCCGTACTCCAACGCCACCCGCGGCAACGTGCCGGTGACCCTGGAGACCACGGTCGGCTGACCGACCCCGCAACGCACGAGCGGCCCGCACCCCGGTCGGGGTGCGGGCCGCTCGCGGACGGGTCAGGCCTTGACGATGGCGGCGACGGGTCCGCCGCCCGAGGGGCCCTGGTGGACCGCGGCGACGGAGACGAAGACCGCCGGGTCGCCGGTCACCGAGGCGGCGACGCCGCCGACCGTGGCCTTGATCTGGCGGTGCCAGAACACGTCCGAGTCGTCGAGCATCGCGTTGCGGCGGCCGCGGACGTAGCCGGTCGGGTCGGCCTCGCACTTGAGGAAGACGTTCACCAGCTTGTCGCCGAGGTCGGAGACGTGCGGGCGCTCGGGCAGGTCGAGGCCGGCCTCGCGGATGGCGTCCCAGATGCCGTCCTGGTCCAGGGCGTCCTTCATCACCGAGTGACCGATCCGGTAGTTGCCGCCGTGGCCACGGGCGTTGCCGACGACGACGATCTGCGCCTGGTCGAGCTCGACGCCCGAGGAGCAGGAGGCGACCGCGGAGAACAGCGAGAAGTCGCGCATGACCTGCTCCTGCTTCGGGAGCTCGATCTCCCCGAGGGCCAGGGCGATGCCCAGGGCCGTCGTCCCGTTGGAGAGGTCCATCGAGCCGTGCGGCTCGTCGTAGTAGGTGTCCTTGCCGCGGGACTTGGCGTCGCGGATGGTCTCGATCGTCAGCAGCGGGGTCTTGGTCTGCACGTAGTGGACGTCGGCGGGGTCGGTGATGCCGGCCTCGGCCATGGCGCGCTTCACGCCCTCGGCGACCTTCTCGACCATCGAGATGCGGCCGATGTCCTCGGGCAGCAGCACGTCGCTCATGGCGAAGCCGACGGTCAGGCGGGGCTCGTCGGTCTTCTCGACGGCGTCCTCGGGGAGCGTCGCGAAGATGGTGGCGTGCGGGCTGATGACGCCGTCGGTGCCGCCGGACCACACGATCGGGATCTGCTTGACCTCGGCCTCGCCGCGGGTGCCCTTCTCCAGCAGCACCTCGCGGAAGGCCCGGTCGGCGATGATGCGGGTGTAGTCGTTGACCCCGCCGTTGCCCTCGGTCTTGCCGATGACGGCGATGACCCGGTCGGCCTCCATGACGCCCTCGTCGATGAGCTTGGCCAGCTCGGAGGCGTCGCTGACGTTGTGCAGGGGGACCTTGCGGACCTCGATGGGTGCAGGCACGGGATGTCTCCTTCTGTCGGGGCTTGTCGGGGTCAGGTGGTGATGACGGTGCCGACGGCGTCGTCGGCCACGGCTGCGGCGATGTTCTCGAGGGACGTGATGACCGACCGCCGACCCGGACCCGAGTCGACGAACCGCAGGGCGGCCTCGACCTTCGGGCCCATGCTGCCGCGGGCGAACTGGCCGGCGGCGGCGTGCGCGCGCAGCTCGGCGGGGGTGGTGCGACCCAGTGGACGGGCGTCGGGGGTGCCGAAGTCGACCATCACGTGGGCCACGTCGGTGGCGATGACGAGGGTGTCGGCGCCCAGCTCGGCGGCCATGAGCGCGGCGGTGAGGTCCTTGTCGATGACCGCCTCCACCCCGCGCAGCGCGCCGCCGTCCCGGCCGTCGTCGACCACCGGGATGCCGCCGCCGCCCGCGCAGACGACGACGAACCCGGCGCCGGCCAGCGCCCGGACGGCGGGGGCGTCGAGCACCGAGCGCGGTTCCGGCGAGGCGACGACCCGCCGCCACCCCTTCTCGCCGCGGTCCTCCCAGTTCTGGCCGAGGTCGATGAAGCGCTGCGCCTGCTCGCGGGGCAGGAACCGGCCCACCGGCTTGGTGGGCTCGGTGAAGCCGGGGTCGTCGACGTCGACCAGCGTGCGGGTGACGAGCGCCGTGGCGCGTTGGTCGAGGCCGCGCACGGCGAGGGCGGCCTCGAGCTCGTCGACCACGGTGAAGCCGATGGTCCCCTGCGTCTGCGCCACGTTCCAGTCGAGCGGGACCGGGGGGACCTCGTGCGCCGAGAGCTCGTTCTTCACCAGCAGGTTGCCGACCTGCGGGCCGTTGCCGTGGGTCACCACGACCTCGGCGCCGGTCGCGACCACCCCCGCGACGTGACCCGCCGCGGTCGCGATGGCGGCACGCTGGGCGGCCGGCGTGGCCGAGCCGTCGGGTCCGGTCATCGCGTTCCCGCCGAGGGCGATCACGACGCGGCGCTGCGTGGTCATGGCGAGACCCTAGCGGGATTTCCCTTAGCGGTGAAGTACTTCTCTCAGCGGCGCCAGAAGTCGAACCGGTCGCGCCCGGGCCGGAAGCCGGCGGCCTCCACGACGTCGACGGCCAGGTCGAAGCGTTGGCCCACCGCGGTCGGGGTGTGCGCGTCGCTGCCGAAGCTGACGGCCGCACCGCCCTCGTCGCGGAACCAGCGCACCAGGTCGACCGAGGCCAGCGGGCTCGTGGTGTTGACCTCCAGGGCCCGCCCGGTCTCGGCCAGGGCCCGGAAGACCTCGCGGTACTCGGCCTCGAAGGGTGCCTCGGCGTACCGGTCGCGCCCCCCGGGCCAGTAGCGGCGCGGGAAGTCGACGTGGGCGAGCACCTCGAAGACGTCGCTGTCGCGGACCATCTGCGCCATCTCGCCCAGGTACCGGCGCATGGTCGCGTCGGCGCCCGCGTGCGTGAGCATCCGGCCCACCCCCACCAGCCGCCCGCCGTCGGTCAGCGAGTGCAGGGACCCCAGCACGCGGTCCACCGGCGCGGCCGCGAGGTGCCCGGCGATGCTCGCGGCGAACAGGTGCGGCTCACCGGCCTCGACGCCGGACACCACCCGCAGGTCGGGGAACCGTGCCCGGCACTCGGCGATGGCCGCCGCGTACGCCTCGGTGTCGATCGGCTGCTGGTGGGCCGGGTGCCGGTCGACGATGCCGTCCCGCGCGGCGCGGTCCTCGGCCGCCCAGACCGTGAAGTCCAGGTGCTCGGTGAACGCGACCGCGGGCAACCCCAGCCGCACCGCGCGCTCGCACGTCTGGACCATCGAGGCCGAGGGCCCGGTGTCCCACGAGAACTCGCTGTGCACGTGGTTGTCGGCAGGCAGCATCGGCGACCATCCTCCCCGGTCGTCCACAGGACGCGCCCGCCGGGCCCGGGTTGTCGTACCCGGTGCCTACTGTCGGGTCCATGAGCACCACCGTGGTCGAGACCCAGCTCGCCGACGAGGCCCTCGAGGTGCTGCGCGAGCTCACCGGCCGCCCCGACGCCGTCTTCCGCGAGGGGCAGGACGCCGCGGTCTCCGCCCTGGTCGAGCGCCAGCAGCGGGCCCTCGTGGTGCAGCGGACCGGGTGGGGCAAGTCGGCGGTCTACTTCGTCTCCACCGCGCTGCTGCGCCGCCGGGGCCGCGGGCCGACCCTGCTGGTCAGCCCCCTGCTCGCCCTGATGCGCGACCAGGTCGCGGCGGCCGCCCGGGCGGGGATCAAGGCCGTCGAGATCTCCAGCGCCAACGCGACGGAGTGGGACGACGTCGCTGCCCGGCTGGCGGTCGACGACGTCGACGTCCTGCTGGTGTCGCCCGAGCGGTTGACCAACCCTCGGTTCCGCGACGAGCAGCTCCCCGACCTGGTCGAGCGCTGCGGCCTGCTGGTGGTCGACGAGGCGCACTGCGTCTCCGACTGGGGGCACGACTTCCGCCCCGACTACCGGCGCATCCGCGAGCTGCTGGGCCGGTTGCCGGCCGGCACGCCGGTGCTGGCGACCACCGCGACGGCCAACGAGCGGGTGGTCGCCGACGTCGCCGAGCAGCTGGGCGCCGGCGGGGTCGAGGTCACCACCGTTCGCGGACCGCTGGCCCGCGACTCCCTGCGGCTGGGCGTCCTGCGGCTGCCCACCGACCGTGCCCGGCTGGGCTGGCTGGCGGCGCACCTGGGTGATCTGCCGGGCAGCGGCATCGTGTACACCCTCACCGTCGCCGCGGCCGAGGAGACCGCGGCGTTGCTGCGCGATGCCGGTCACGAGGTGCGGGCGTACACCGGGCGCCTCGACGACGCCGACCGCAAGGACGCCGAGGAGGCCCTGCGCGAGAACCGGGTCAAGGCGCTGGTGGCCACCTCCGCCCTGGGCATGGGCTTCGACAAGCCCGACCTCGGCTTCGTGGTCCACCTCGGCGCCCCGTCGTCGCCGGTGAGCTACTACCAGCAGGTGGGCCGTGCCGGTCGCGCCGTCGAGCACGCCGACGTGCTGCTGCTCCCCGGGCCCGAGGACCTCGCGATCTGGCAGTGGTTCGCCACGTCGTCCATGCCGCGCGAGGACCACGCGGCATCCGTGCTCGGTGCGATGGCCGACGGCAAGGCCTGGTCGGTCGCCCGGCTGGAGACCGTCGCCGACGTCCGGAGGTCCCGGCTCGAGCTGCTGCTCAAGGTGCTGTCGGTCGACGGTGCGGTCGAGCGGGTGCAGGGCGGGTGGCGGTCCACCGGCGTGCCGTGGGTCTACGACGCCGACCGCTACGCCCGGGTCACCCGCACCCGCGAGGCCGAGCAGCGCTCGATGATCGCCTACGCCCGCCCGGTCGAGGAGGCCGAGTGCCGCATGGCGTTCCTGCAGACGGCGCTGGACGACCCGACGGCGGCGCCGTGCGGGCGCTGCGACGTCTGCGCCGGCCCGTGGTACGCGACCGACGTACCGGCCGACGCGGCCGAGGCGGCCACCGCCCGGCTCGACCGGCCCGGTGTCGAGCTCCCGCCGCGGGCCCAGTGGCCCACCGGCGCCGACCGGCTGGGTGTCGAGGTCAAGGGCAAGATCGCGCCCGGTGAGCAGGTGCTGACGGGTCGGGCCGTGGCGCGGCTGACCGACCTTGGCTGGGGGCAGCGGCTGCGTGCCCTGCTCGGCGACGACGGCGTGGGCGGGGTGGCCACCCTGGCCGACGACCTGGAAGGACCTCCGCTGGAGGAGGACCCCGACGCCGCCTTCGACCAGAAGGACCCCGTTGCCCCCCACGACTCGCACGCTCGCCGCGGGCCCCTGCAACGGGGCCAGGATGCGCCGCCCTCCGACGAGTTGGTGCAGGCCTGCGCGCGGGTGCTCGCGGCATGGGACTGGGCCGAGCGCCCGGTCGCCGTGGTCTCGGTGCCGTCCCGTCGCCGGCCGACGCTCGTCCGCGGGGTGGCCGAGGCGCTGTCCCGGCTGGGCCGGTTGCCCTACCTGGGCGAGCTCGAGCTGCAGCACGGCGGCCCGACCGGCGGGCCGGGGGGCAACTCGGCGTTCCGCCTGGCCGGGGTGTGGCAGCGCATCACGGTGGGCCAGCAGCTGGGCGAGCGGCTCGCCGGTGCCCACGGCCCGGTGCTGCTCGTCGACGACCTGGCCGACTCGCGGTGGACCGTGACGGTGGCTGGGCGCGAGCTGCGCCGCGCCGGGGCCCCCGGTGTGCTGCCCTTCGTGCTGGCGCTGTCCGCCTGAGCCGCCGTCCACAGGGTTCCGCACACCTGTTCGAAACCTGACGGCGGCTGTCCACAGCCTTTCGCACAGCTGTTCGAAACCCGGTCTAGGCTCCGGGCATGAGCGTGGCGCACCAACCCTCGATGTGGGACATCGGCACAGCGGCGACGACGACGCCGCTCGCGGGGCGGGTCGTCCGCCACGGCTTGGCGCACGGCGCCTGGGTGGACCACCTGCCCGGCTGGGTCGAGGGCTCCGACGAGGTGCTGGACGTGCTCCTCGGTGACATCGGGTGGCGGGCCGACCGGCGTCAGATGTACGACCGCGAGGTCGCCGTGCCGCGGCTGCTCCGCTGGTTCGGCGCCGGCGAGGCGTTGCCGCACCCCGTGCTGATCGAGGCCAGGAACTCGCTGGATACGCACTACCTGCCCGAGCTGGGTGAGCCGTTCGTCTCGGCGGGCATGTGCCTGTACCGCGACGGACGCGACTCCGTCGCCTGGCACGGCGACCGCATCGGCCGGGGCCGCAGCCAGAACACCCTCGTCGCCATCGTCTCCTTCGGGTCGCCTCGAGCCCTGATGCTGCGGCCGGTCGGCGGCGGTGCGTCGGTGCGGTTCTCGCTGGGGCACGGGGACCTGGTCGTGATGGGCGGCAGTTGCCAGCGCACGTGGGAGCACTGCATCCCGAAGACCACGAAGCCGGTCGGCCCGCGCGTCAGCGTGCAGTTCCGGCCTCGCGGGGTGGCCTGAGCGGGGCACACGGCCTGCTCCGCGCGTCGTGCGGGCCTGCCTGAGGGGGTGCTGGGCCCCCCTGCGGGGACCCCCGTGCACGGGCCTTCCAGAGCCGTGTATGGTTCTCCCTGCACCGCGAAACACTGGCAAGGCCGCGAGGCCGACACCGCGAGCGAGACCCCCCGGGGTTGACGAGCTCGGATCGTGGAGTAACGTGTAGCAGCCGCCAGAACATAGAAGCCGGAAACGGCTCGAGGTTCTGCGCGTCCGCTCTTTGAGAACTCAACAGCGTGCCGAAAGTCAGTGCCATATGTTTGATCCTCACCCTTTTTGTGGGGTGGGTGTTGGGTTGATTGATATCGAGAGTGCCAACTCTTGGTTCTCGGCCTTGGATCGAAGTTCATCTACGGAGAGTTTGATCCTGGCTCAGGACGAACGCTGGCGGCGTGCTTAAC
>NZ_JBAPLU010000040.1:0-9508 GCF_037083825.1 Klenkia sesuvii | reverse complement strand
GCCGGGGAGGGCCCGGCGGCGCCGCGGGACGGGGCTACTGCTGCAGCACCTGCGTGATCGCGTCGTTGTCCTCGTCGAGGTCGGAGGCGTCACCGAAGACCTGGGCGCGGAACAAGGTCGACCAGGGGCTCCCCACCGCGTTGAACGCCTGCTGGAAGTTCAGCGCGATCGGGGTCTGACTGTCGGGGGCGGCCGACACCTGGTTGATCAGCTGCACCCGCGGGTCGGTGGCGTACTGGTTGTCCAGGAAGTCCGCCCGGGCCGGGGTGACGTTGTTCTTCGCCAGGACGTCGACCTGCGCCGCCTCGCTCATGAGCCACTGCTGGAAGTTCCAGGCCTGGTCGGGGTGCTCGGAGTCCTTGCTGATCCCGATGCCGTCACCGCCGACGAAGGTCGACTCACCGCCGTCGACACCCGGGATGGCGCTGACACCGACGTCGACCGTCTGGTCGGCGGTCTGCAGCAGGGTGGCCGGGTAGGGCATGACACCGATCTGGCCCTGCTGGAACGCCGCGGTCCACGTGGCGCCGGTCTCGTCGGCGGCCCCGGGGGCGATGGCGCCGGCGTCCTGCAGGTCCCGCCAGATGCCGTACACCTGCTGGGCGGTGTCGCTGGCCAGGTTGGCCGTGGTGCCGTCGTCCTCGAGCACCTGCTCACCGCTGGCCCACATCATGGGGAACCAGGTGAACACCCCGCAGCCACCGCAGTTGCCGCCGAAGTAGGTGCCGTAGGTGTCGGGCTTGTTCAGGGCCTGGATGGCCAGCGCCTGGTCGCGGAACTCGGTGAGCGTCGTGGGGCCCTCCTCCGGGTCGAGGCCAGCCTCCCGGTAGAGGTCCTTGTTGTAGAACATGACCGACAGGTCGAGCACGAAGGGCAGCACGTACTGCTTGTCCTCGTAGGTGCCCGCGTCGAGCACGGAGGAGTTGATCTGGTCGGCGTAGTCGAGGTTGTCGATGCGCTCGGTCAGGTCGGTGAACAGGCCCTGGGAGGTCCAGTTCGGCAGGTAGACGACGTCGGCGGCGAACAGGTCGGGCAGGTCGTCCGACCCGGCCGCGGCGCCGACCTTCGCCACGTAGTCGTCATTGGGGACGACGGTCAGCTCGACCTGGTTCTCGTGGCTGGAGTTGTAGGCGTCCACGAGGAGCTTGGCCTGGGCCTCCAGCGGGGCGCGGGTCCACAGCGTGAGGGTGGTGCCGTCGTCGACCCCCTCCACGTTGGAGGGGTCCCCGGCGGCTGCGGGGGACCCGGAGGAGCCGCCGCAGGCGGCCAGCGCCGCGGTCATGCTGACGGCCGCGATGGCTGCGCCCCAGCGGGCGGTGCGGCGGCGTGGTGTCCACGTCATCGTCGTCGTGCCTTCCTGTTCGCGGCCGGGGCCGCTCCGACATCAGAAACCAGTTTCGGTCCAGCGCCGGTCTCCGGAACCGTGGACGGCGTACTTCCCCCAGCTGTCCGGGAAGTCCGTCGCCACTGTCGTGATCCACGTCGCTAAAACGTTTTCGGAAAGTAGTGTGGACGTCGGCCCACGTCAAGCACCTTCGCGCTAGTCTTCCCAGCACCCCCGGACGCCGCGCCGGGACCGGAGAGGAGCCCGATGTCCGTCGACGAGGTCGCCCCGCACCGTCGTGGGCGTCCGCCGACCCTCCGGGAGGTCGCGGCGATGGCGGGCGTCTCGATCGCCACCGCGTCCAAGGCCCTGAACGGGCGACAGCACGTGGGCTCGGCGACCCGCCAGCGGGTGCAGTCGGCCGCCGACGCGCTCAACTTCTCGCCGAACGCCCTGGCCCAGGGCATGGTGGCGCAGCGCAGCGGCACGGTCGGCCTGCTGACCTCCGATCTGGTCGGCCGGTTCAGCATGCCGGTGCTGCGCGGCGCCGAGGACGCCTTCGGGTCGGAGAAGATGTCGGTGCTGCTGGCCGACGCTCGCGACGACCACATCCGGCAGCAGCACCACCTGCGCGCCCTGCTCTCCCGCCGTGTCGACGGGCTGATCGTGGTGGGGGCGCAGCCCGACCCGCGCCCGTCGCTCGGCCAGGACCTCGGCGTGCCGGTCGTCTACGCCTACGCCCCCTCGGACGACCCGCAGGACATGTCCGTGGTCGCCGACGACGTCGCCGGCGGCCGGCTCGCCGTGGACCACCTCATCCGGTGCGGCCGCCGCACCATCGCGCACGTCACCGGCGACCCGACCTACGGCGCCTCGCACGACCGCGCCCGCGGGGCGGTCGAGCGGCTGACCGAGGCGGGCCTGGCGGTGGCCGGTGGCGAGGTCATGTACGACAGCTGGAGCGAGGCCTGGGGCCGCGGGGCCACCCGACTCCTGCTCGAGCGCGAGCCGGGCCTCGACGCGGTGTTCGCCGGCTCCGACCAGATCGCCCGCGGCGTGCTCGACGCGCTGCTCGAGGCGGGCAAGCGGGTGCCCGAGGAGGTCGCGGTCATCGGGTTCGACAACTGGGAGGTGCTCGCCACGGGTTCGCGGCCGCCGCTCACGACCATCGACCCCGCGCTCGAGAACCTGGGCCGGGTCGCCGCGCTGCGGTTGGCGTCGGCCATCGAGGGCCGGGCCGGCCACGGCGTCGAGGCCTACCCCTGTCGGCTGGTGACCCGCTCGTCCACCGCGCCCCTGCACTGACCTCCGGGCCCGCGGGTCAGGATGGGGGCATGGCACCGCGGGCGCGCTCGGTCGCGGGGGACCTCTACGGCGACTACCTCGCCGACGCCGGCTATCGCGCCCCGGCGACGGCCACCACCGCCACGATGTCGGCGACCTCGGCGGCCAGGTCGTAGGACCGGGGGTCGGTGAGGTCACCGCTGCCGCCGCGTCCTCCACGGCCGTCCGTCCTCCTCCACCAGATCTGGTGGAGGAGGACGGACTGTCGTGCACCCCCCTGATCAACGCTGCACAGGGCGGGTCAGATCGACGCCGGGTACCGGGAGTGCTCGGGGAAGTTGCCGTACAGCAGCTCGCCCTCCGGTCCCTGGGTGACCGCCTGCACCAGCAGGTCGCCGCCCACGAAGCAGCCCAGCCACGAGGCACCACGCCCACCGAACGCCTCGGCCCGGTCCCCGCGGGAGCGCGGCTTGTTGATGCCGACCTTGAACGCCTGCACCTCACGGGCCAGCCGGTGCGCCTTCTCCTCGTCGTCGCAGGCCAGCGAGGCGACCAGGGCACCGTTGGAGGCGTTCATCTGGGCCAGCAGCTCGGCCTCGCTGTCGACCACGACGATCGTGTCGACCGGCCCGAACGGCTCGGAGTGCATGAGCGCCGAGGCCCCGCCGGGCGACAGCAGCGCCGCCGGGGCCACGTAGGCCGAGGTGTCCTGACCGGCGATGAACCGGCCGTCGGCCAACGACCCCCGCCAGAGCGGGACCGCACCCCGGTGCATCGCGTCGGAGACCCGGTCGCGCAGCTCGGTGGCCTTGCCGGCGCTGATCACCGGCCCGAAGTCCAGCACCGGCAGCTCGTCGCCGTCGTTCTCCACGGCCAGCGGGTGGCCGAATCGCAGCGCCTGCACGACCGGCAGGTAGGTGGCCAGGAACTGGTCGACCAGCTCGCGCTGGACGACGTAGCGGGGGTAGGCGGTGCAGCGCTGCTTGCCGTACTCGAAGCCCTTCTTCAGGTGCGCGGCCAGGCCGTCCCAGTCGGAGAACTCCCAGATGCCCCAGGCGTTGAGGCCCTCCTGCTCGAGCATGTGCCGCTTGCCGGTGTCCAGCAGCCCGGCGGCCACCTTGCCGCCGTTGGAGCGCCCGCCGACGAAGGCCAGGGCACCGACCTCGGGCGAGCGCACCAGCACGCTGGACAGCTCGGCGCCGCCGCCCGACAGCAGCGTGACCGGCAGGCCCTCCCGGGCCATGAGCGCATGCGCCAGGGTCAGGCAGGTCGCCCCGCCCTGGGACGGCGTCTTGGCGATGACCGCGTTGCCGGCCAGCAGCTGCACCAGCTCGGCGTGCACCAGCACCGACATCGGGTAGTTCCAGCTGGCGATGTTGGACACCGGCCCGTCCAGGGGCGTGCGGTCCCCGAGCATCCCGTCGATCTCCTCGACGTACCAGCGGACCCCGTCCAGCGCCCGGTCGACATCGGCGCAGGCCAGCTTCCACGGCTTGCCGATCTCCCAGGCCAGCAGCAGCGCGAGGTCGTCGCGGGCGTCGGCCATGGCGTCGACCGCAGCGGTGACCCGTGCCTTCCGCTCGGCCACCGGGGTGGTCGCCCACTCCCGGTGCGCGGCGGCTGCAGCCAGCACCGCGTGCTGCGCCTCGCCGGCGGACACCTTGGGCAGACCGGTGAGCTTGGACCCGTCGACCGGGGAGATCAACGCCTCGGGGTCGCCGATGGGCCGCCAGGACCCGTCGACCAGGTTGTGCAGGCGGTCGGTGCCGAAGGCCTCCGGGGTGCGGTCCGCGGCCCGGCCGAGGACGGCGGCCCACTCGGTGCCGGGCTTCACGTGCAGTGACGTCGCTGTCATGGACGCACCTTGCCAGTCCTGTCCAGGGGTCCGCCGTGACTGCGATCACGGTTGAGAAGACCGTCACACCTGTCGATGAGGTGGAGAATGGACAGCTCACCCCCCAGCTAGGAGTTCGCACCGCCATGCCCACGATCGAGGGAAATGCCGTCCGCAAGCTCGTGATCGCCTGCGACGCGGGGATGGCCAGCAGCGTGCTGATGAGCGTGCAGCTGCGCAAGCGCCTCGACGGCGTGGTGGTCGAGCACAGCCCGGTCGACGCCATCCCCGCCGACGCCGACGTGGTGCTGACCCACGGCAAGCTGGCCGACCGGGCACGCGAGACCGCCGGCGACCGCCCGGTCATTGCCTACGACCGCGTCGTCGGCGACCCCGCCGTCGCCGGTCTGGTCGAGGCCATCCGCGCCGGGGACCCCATCCAGGGCTGAGCCGCTGGTCGAGCGGATCGGCGTGCTGGTGCTGGGCCGCGACGTCCGCCGACGCATCGCCGGTTGCGCCGACCCCGTCGTCCTGGCTGCCGTCGTGTGCACGTCACGGCCCGGCCTCACCCCCGGGTCGGCGGCTCCCCGGCCTGGATCGCGGCCTGCGCGGCGGCCGGGTCGTAGGCACAGGCGTCGGCGACGTCGGCCACCGCCGGGCTGCTGCTGGACGGTGTCCCCGTGGTGGGCGCCGAGCTCGGGGCGCTCGTCGGGGCCGAGGTGGTCGGCGCGGCCGACTCCGACGGGGCCGACGACGGGGCTGCCGGAGCGGCGCCCAGCGCCTGCTGCACCAGGGCCCGGATCCGGTCGTAGTCGGGGTAGGCGGGCTGGATGACGGTGTCGTCGAACACCACGCTGCGGATCTCGGCGTCCTTGACCAGGAACGCGAGGTCGACGAAGTCGTCGAGCACCGACTGCGGGATGTCGGTGGCGACGATGTCGGAGGTGGTGGCGGCCAGCTGCTGGTAGCGGGTCAGCAGGGTGACCGGGTCGGCGGCGGCGACGATGGCGTCGAGCACGCAGCGCTGCCGGTCCATCCGCTGGTAGTCGCTGAGGCCGAACCGTCCGCGGGCGAAGGCGAGCGCGGTGGCGCCGTCCATCTCCTGGTCCGGGCCGGGGGCGATGTAGGAGTCGGGAAGGATCCGCAGGGTGGGCTCGCCGCCGACCGGGACGTAGTAGTTGACGTTCACCGTGATGCCGCCGAGCGCGTCGACGAGCTGGCTGAAGCCGTCGAGGTTGACCAGCACGTAGTAGTCGATGGGCAGACCGAGGGCCTCGCCCACGCCGAGCTTGAGCCAGTCGGCGCCCGGGTCGTCGCTGGGGGCACCGAGCGCGTCGGGGTACAGCGCCGGGCCGTTGCGGTAGACGGCGTTGAGCAGGCTCTCGCTCTCCGCGCCGGCGTCGAAGCCGTCGGGGAACAGCTCGGCCAGCTCGGTGCCCTCGGGGAAGGGCAGGTCCTCCAGGTTGCGCGGGAGGCTGAGGAGGGTGGTCTCCCCGGTCGCGGTCTCGATGCTGGCCACGATGACGGTGTCGGTGCGCACACCCTCGCGCCCCTCGCCGCCGTCGCCGCCCAGCAGCAGGACGTTCACCCGTTCCTTGTCCCCGAACGGGTTGACCGGGTCGGCCGGCTCCTCGACCGTCGCGCTGGTCCCCCCGGCGAAGAGGGTGTCGACCAGGCCGCGCTGCGCACCGGCCAGCCGGACGGCGGTCACCGCCGGGGTGGCCACGCCGGCGACCAGCAGCAGCACCAGCAGCGCCCCCGCCCCCTGCTGCGCCCGGGTGAGCCCGCGCGGCCGCAGCAGGCGGTAGCCCAGCACGACCACGGCGATCCACAGCAGCGCCAGCACACCGGTGCCGACCATGACGCCGAGCAGCACCTGCGGGTCGACGGCCGCGCGCACAGCGGTGCGCTGACCGGCCGTGGCCAGCCAGAGCAGCCCGGCCACCAGCACCGCGAAGACGGCGAGGACGGCGGCACCGCTGCGTCGCCAGCCCGCGGCCAGCAGCCCGCTGCCCGGGACGACGGCGCCGAGCACGGTGAGGCCGGCGGCCCGGCCGAAGGTGCGGGCGGGCCGGCGGCGCGACCGCGCCGGGGGGACGGACCGGTCCGACCCGTCCGCGGTCGGGCCGTCGGCGACGGGTGGCATCGGGTCGCCGGACCCCTCGGGGCCTGCGCCGGCGAACCGCTGGGTGGGTGCGTCGGCGCTCACCGAACCGTCGTGCGCGTCATCGGCACCCACGTCGGGGCCGTCGTCCGTGCCGTCGTCCGTGCCGTCGTCGTAGGTGGTGGGGTGGGTACGCACCGGCGGGTCGGGCTCGACCGGGGGCAGCCCAGCGGCCGCGCGGGCACGGGCGGCGAGTTCGGGGTCGGTGCCCCCCTCGGCACGCCGACGGCGCCGGACGGCGGCCCCGACAGGGTCCGGTACGGGCGGCAGTGCGGCGCCGGGGCGCTCGATGCGGGCGGTGTGGTCCTCGGGCTCGGGACGACCGGGTGCGTCGTTCACGAACCCCCTCTCGACCGTGTTCTCCGCCGCCGGGGCATCACGCCATGGTCCCACCGTCGTCCCACCCGGACCCGGGCGACCGAGAAGCCCTCCCCCGTTCGCGTGACGGCATCCCGCCGTCCTGCAGCGCGTCCCGACTCTGCAGGACCACCCGCTGACGGAGCGTCAGAAGTGCGCGGTGAGCAACGCCTCGACGTCGACCTCGAAGTGGACGGTCTGCAGGGCCGCGCCGGGCACCCGCTCGTCGAGGACCTCGCGCACGGGGACCGACCGCCAGAACGCCTCGGCCCCGGGCACGGCCGCGTCGGTGTGCAGGCACACCACCGCGTACCCGCCCTCGGCGACCGCCCAGCGGGTGGCCGCGGCGACCAGCGCGCGGGCCACGCCGCGGCGCCGGTGCTCGGCCAGCACCCAGACCCGGGCCAGCTGGCACACCGGTCGCCCGGCGTAGTGGTCGACCAGCACCTGGGGGCTGCGCGGGCCGCCGACCTTGACGGCGGTGGTGCCCAGGAGGGTGCCGTCGGCGTCGTGGGCGAGGAAGAGCGCCTGCCCGGGGGTGCGCAGGTAGGCGGCCTCGAGGTCGGCCAGGTCGCCGTGCCACTCGGGCCGAAAGCCGTAGCCGAGGTCTTCGTCGAGGACGCGCATCATCAGCGCGTACGCCACGGGGACGTCGTCGCGGGTCGCCGGACGCACCGTGAGGGTCGAGCTTGTTGCGAGCATTGCGCAACAGGCTAGCTGTTGCGAACGCCTCGCAGCCACCCACCGGGGGCCGGGGCGCGTAGCGTCCTCCCCACGCCAAACCTCCCGGAGGTGCACCGTGTCCCAGACGCCCGCCACGACGGCCCTGCTGCGGGAGCTCGAGCCGGTCGTCGAGGAGAACTTGAACCGGCACGAGAAGATGGCCACCGAGTGGCACCCGCACGACTACGTGCCGTGGTCCGAGGGGCGCGACTTCGCCTTCCTCGGCGGCGAGGACTGGTCCCCCGAGCAGTCGCGCCTGGACGAGACCGCCAAGGCCGCGATGATTACCAACCTGCTCACCGAGGACAACCTCCCGAGCTACCACCGCGAGATCGCCACCCGGTTCAGCCGGGACGGCGCCTGGGGCACGTGGGTGGGCCGCTGGACCGCCGAGGAGAACCGGCACGGCATCGCCATCCGCGACTACCTGGTGGTCACCCGCGGGGTCGACCCGGTCGAGCTCGAGCGGGCCCGGATGGACTACATGACCTCGGGCTACGACTCCGGCGACAAGACCCCGCTCGAGGCGGTGGCCTACGTGTCCTTCCAGGAACTGGCCACCCGGGTCAGCCACCGCAACACCGGGAAGGCGACCAACGATCCCGTAGCCGACCAGCTGCTGGCCCGCATCGCCAAGGACGAGAACCTGCACATGGTCTTCTACCGGAACATCGTCGCGGCGGCCCTGGACATCGCCCCCGACGAGACCATGCGGGCCATCGCCGACGAGGTCATCGGGTTCGAGATGCCCGGCGCCACGATGGCCGGGTTCCGCAAGAACTCCACGATCATCGCCAAGGCCGGCATCTACGACCTGCGGCTGCACCACGACGACGTGGTCGCCCCCGTGCTGCGGCACTGGAAGGTGTTCGAGCGCACCGGCTTCGGCCCCGAGGGCGAGCGGGCCCGGGAGGAGCTCGCGCAGTTCATGGCCGGTCTCGACGCCCAGGCCACGAAGTTCGTCGAGTCCCGCGACCGCATGCGCGCCCGCCTGCAGGCCAAGCAGGAAGCAGAGATCGCCCCCCTCTCCCAGGCCTGAGGGGACGCCCGCCTAGCCTCGGGAGCCGTGCGCCTGGCGACCTGGAACGTGAACTCCGTCCGGACCCGCGTCGACCGGGTCACCGCGTTCCTCGAGCGCAGCGGGGTGGACGTGCTGGCCATCCAGGAGACCAAGTGCCGGGACGACCAGTTCCCGCACATGCCCTTCGAGGCGATCGGCTACGAGGTCGCCCACGTCGGCCTCAACCAGTGGAACGGCGTCGCGGTCGTGTCGCGGGTCGGGATCGACGACGTGCAGGTCGGGTTCGAGGGCATGCCGTCGTGGTCGAGCAAGGAGGGCGTCGACCCCGCCCCCGAGGCCCGGGCGATCGCCGCGACCTGCGGCGGCGTCCGCACCTGGTCGCTGTACGTGCCCAACGGCCGACAGCTGGGCGACCCGCACCTGGCGTACAAGCTCGAGTGGCTCGAGGCGCTGCGGGAGAACGCCGCCGGCTGGCTGGCCGCCGACCCCCGGGCGCAGATCGCGCTCACCGGCGACTGGAACATCGCCCCGCAGGACGACGACGTCTGGGACATGGCCGTCTTCGCGCACTCCACGCACGTCAGCCCGCCCGAGCGCGCCGCCTTCGCCGCGGTCGTCGAGGCCGGCTACGCCGACGTGGTGCGCCCGCACACCCCCGGCGAGTACACCTACTGGGACTACACGCAGCTGCGCTTCCCGCGCCGCGAGGGCATGCGCATCGACTTCGCCCTCTGCTCCCCCGCCCTGGCCGAGCGGGTCACCGGCGCGGGGATCGACCGCCAGGAGCGCAAGGGCAAGGGC
>NZ_JBAPLU010000039.1:0-10130 GCF_037083825.1 Klenkia sesuvii | reverse complement strand
ACGCCTACACGGCGAACTCGGCCTCGTCCCACCAGTCGAGTACGAACAGGCCCACGCCGGCCGCGCTACCGCCCCGACACCCGTCGAGGCGTGACAACCCGGTCTCCATCAAACCCGGGGCTTGACACACCTGCCCGCCCATCGGAAAGGACGAGCTAGTTGTACTGCCCAGGGAGGTTGGTCGAGGGCGTGTGATCCCGGGATCTGAGTAGGGATCTTGTGGAGGGAGGACCTCCGGGCGTGGAGTGGAGCCGCTGAAGGCACCCATCCCCATCGCACCGGAGATCCTCGTGGCCCACGCTAACGCTGCTCTCACCCCTCGCCACCGACTCAAGCTCGCTCGGGCGGTGGTGGAGGACGGGTGGTCGATCAGCTACGCCGCGGCGGTGTTCAACGTCCCCTGGCCCACCGCCAACCGGTGGGTGCAGCGTTACCTGATCGGCGGGCCGGCGGCGATGGAGGACCGCAGTTCGCGGCCGCACTCATGCCCGCGGCGCACGCCGGCGCCGGTGGTGCGCAAGGTGGTGCACCTGCGGTGGAAGAAGCGGCTGGGCCCAGTCGCGATCGCTGGCGTGCTGGGGATGCCGGCCTCGACCGTGCACGCGGTGCTCAAGCGCTGCCGGCTCAACCGGCTCACCCACGTCGACCGCGCCACCGGCGAGCCGATCCGCCGCTACGAGCACGACCACCCCGGCTCCCTGATCCACGTCGACGTCAAGAAGCTGGGCAACATTCCCGACGGCGGCGGCTGGCGCTACACCGGACGTGTTCAGGGCAAGCGCAACCGGGCGGCCACACCGGGCAAGCCCCGCAACGCCCACCACAACCCGAAGATGGGCACCGCGTTCGTCCACACCGTCATCGACGACCACTCCCGGATCGCCTACGCCGAGACCCACGACGATGAGACCGCCGCGACCGCCATCGCCGTCCTGCGTCGAGCTGTGGCCTGGTTCGCCGCCCGCGGCGTCACCGTCCAGCGCGTCCTGAGTGACAACGGGTCGGCCTACCGCTCCCACGCCTGGCGCGATGCCTGCACCGAACTGGGCATCACCCCCAAGCGGACCCGCCCCTACCGGCCCCAGACCAACGGGAAGATCGAACGGTTCCACCGCACCCTGGCCGACGGCTGGGCCTACCGGCGGATGTTCACCAGCGAGTCAGCCCGCCGCAAGGCCCTGCCGGCCTGGCTGCACGAGTACAACCATCACCGGCCCCACACCGCGATCGGCAAGCAAGCCCCCATCACCCGCTTGACCAACCTCCCTGGGCAGTACAGCTAGACCCGGTCCTCCGGGCCCCGGGATCGCGTCGAGAGACCGCCCGAAGGCGGACCGCCAGTGGGGGGACCGTCGACGATGGTCTGCGACCTCGTGTCGGTTACCTGGGTCACAGGTGGCGGTCATGCTTGCCGAACCGCGGGCATCGGTGCCCGCACGGTGGAGGGAGGCAGCATGGCATCGAGGATCGACGGCGCGCGGATGGACGGTGTGCTCTCCCGCGCGGTGGAGTCCGGCGAGGTGCCCCACGTGGCGGCGATCGTGGCCGACCGCGACGGGGTGCTCTACGAGGGCGGCGCGGGCGTCCGGATCGCGGGGGAGAGCGACGACCCGGTGGGCACGGCGACGCAGTTCCGGATCATGTCGATGACCAAGATGGTCGCCACCGCCGCGGCCCTGCAGCAGGTCGAGCGAGGCGAGCTCGACCTCAGGGCGCCGGTGGCCGACTATCTCCCGGAGTTCGCCGACCTGCAGGTGCTGACCGGCTTCGACGGCGACGAGCCGCAGTACCGTCCGCCGGCCAGCAAGGCCACGGTGCGCCAGCTGGTCACCCACACGACCGGGCTGGGTTACTGGTTCTGGAACGCCGACCTGGTGCGCTGGGAAGCTGCCACGGGCACGCCGAACGTCGTCCCCGGCACCATGGACGCCTTCAGGGCGCCGCTGACGGCCGACCCCGGCACCGAGTTCGTCTACGGCATCAACACCGACTGGCTCGGCCGGGTGGTGGAGAAGGTGGCCGGGCAGACGCTGGACACGGTGGTCGCCGAGGGCATCACCGGACCTCTCGGGATGACCGACACCATGTTCATCCTCGACGACGCGCGGAAGGAGAACCTGGTCACCGTGCACGTGCCCGGTGAGGACGGCGGCTGGACCTCGGCGGGCGAGATCCTGAACCAGTCGCCGGAGTGGTTCGCCGGCGGGCACGGCCTGTACTCCACACCGCGGGACTACATCCGCTTCGAGCGTGCCCTGCTGCGCGGGGGCGAGCTCGACGGCACCCGCATCCTGCGCGAGGACACCGTGGACGCGGCTTTCACCGACCAGCTCGGGGGCATCCCCTTCCACGGCCTGACCCACACCAGCTGGGCTGAGAGACCCTCCCGCTGCCCGTCTGAGTCAGGAGCTCACGCGTCGTCTCAACTCAGGAGTGGCGACCTTGCCGACCGGGGTGCGCGGGAGGTTGTGGACGATGTGAACCTCGGTCGGGATCTTCGTACGGGTCAGTCTCTCCCGTAGGTGCTCCAGCAGTTCGGCGTCGGTGCTGACAGCACCTTCCACCAGGCAGACGAAGGCTACGGGGACCTCGCCAAGGACGGCATCGGGCCGACCGACGACGGCTGCCTCGGCGACGGCGGGGTGGCCCATGATCGCGTTCTCGATCTCGGCCGGGTAGAGGTTCTCGCCGCCGCGAATGATGAGGTCCTTCGTGCGCCCGCGCAGGAACAGGTAGCCGTCCTCGTCGAGGTGGCCCACGTCGCCGGTGTGCAGCCATCCCGCCCGGATGGCCCGCGCCGTTTCCTCAGGCTTGCCGAGGTAGCCGCGCATCACGTTCGGGCCCCGCACGACGACTTCCCCCGGCTCACCACAGGCGGTCGAGTGGTCGTCGGCGTCGACGGTCCTGATCGCCAGGCCTTCCAAGGCCGGACCGACGCTTCCCGCCTTGATCGGCCCGTCGAGGGGATTGACGGCGACCCCGACGGTGGTCTCCGACAAGCCATAGGCCTCGATTATCGGGCTCCCGTATCTCGAGCCGAACGTGGTCAGGGCATCCGGGGGCATGGGCGCAGCTCCGCAGATGCAGAAGCGGAGGGAGCTGGTGTCGGGGCGGACCTCGGGCGGGAGGGCATTGAACATCAGGTACATCGCCGGGACGAGGGAGAAGTAGGTCGGCCTGACCCGCTGCACCTCGGCCCAGAACGTGGTCAGGCTGAAGCGCTCGAGCAGCACGGCGGAGCCGCCCACAGCGAGCGGCAGCAGGAGGCTGACCACCAGCCCGTTGACGTGGAAGAGGGGGAGCGCCACGAGCGCGCGGTCGGCCTCGGTGACCCGCAGGTGCCGGACGAGCATCTTCACCATGGAGTGCACGTTGGCGTGGTCGAGCAGCACGCCCTTGGGCCGGCCCGTCGTGCCGCCGGTGTAGATGAGCAAGGCGAGGTCGGTGTCGAGGGGCGTGTGCTCGGGCGGGGCCATATGGCTGCGCTCGAGTTCGTCGACGTGCAGCCTGCGGACGGGGCGGCTCGTGGGGAGGTCGGTCGCACCGAGCCCGGTGAGGAGCGCCGCGCTGGCGTCGTCCACGACAACGAGCGCTGCGCCGGAATCCCCGAGCTGGTGGGCTGCCTCGTGAATGGTGAGGGCCGGGTTGATCGGTGTGAGCGCGGCACGGAGGTGCCAGGCGGCGAACATGACCGTGGCGAGCTCGACGCGGTTGGGCAGCATGGTGGCCACGACGTCACCGGGCCCGACGCCGAGCGCGGCGAGACCACCCGCGACGCGGCGGACCTCGTCGGCCAACTCCCCGTGGGTGAGCGTGCAGTGCGCGTCGGAAAGTGCGGGTCGGGCCGGGTCCTGCTGCATGCGAGGGATCTCGCTGGGGTGCGCCCAGGCAAAATCCGCTTCTGCTCGATGAGTAGTCATGGCTCCCTCGTCGTGTCCAGAGTGCGGTCAGCTGCGCCGACGCGCCGATGGAATGGGCACTGGGTCGACGCCGGCGACTATGCGGGTGGTGAGGCTGCCCAGCTGTTCGACGCCGACGGTGACCACGTCTCCGGGTTGGAGGGGCTGGTGGACATCCCGGCCGTGCCGGCCCCACAACTCGGCCAAGCACCCCGCACCGCAGGTGCCTGAGCCCAGGACGTCGCCGGGCCGGATCTCCGTGCCGCGGGAGGCGTACGCGACCATGTCGCCGTAGGAGAATGCCATCGACGACCAGCGGTCCTCGCCGATCCGCTCACCGTTGATGTCGACGGTCATCGCGAGGTCATAGGCCGTGCCTGCTCGCCACGGCGCCAGCTCGTCCGGGGTGACCAGCACCGGACCCAGGGTGGTTGCCGTGTCCTTGCCCTTGGCCGGGCCGAGACGGACCTCCATCTCGGCGAACTGCACGTCCCGCGCTGACCAGTCATTCATGATCGTGTAGCCGGCGATGTAGGACTCCCCGTCCTCCGGCCGCACATCGCTCCCGGTGCGTCCGATGACAGCCGCGACCTCGAGTTCGAGGTCGAAGAGCTGACTGCCGGGCGGTACGGGAACGTCGTCGTGCGGCCCTCGGATGGCGTATGGATTGGTGAAGTAGAACGCTGGCGCCTCGTACCACCGATCGGGGATGGTTGCGTCGGGTCCGGCCAGGCGCGCTGCGCCCTCGAGGTGCTGCTCGAATGTCATGAAGTCACGGACGGTGGGCGGGGTGGGCAGTGGCGCACGCAGCCGCAGATCGGCGTACGCCCGCACAGAGCTGGTCCGTTGAAGAGCTCGCTCTCCGGCTGCCTGCAGTCCGTTCTCGGCGCGCAGCAGGTCCAGCAGCGTGACGCCGACCGGCAGCGCGTGCACCTGGTCGTCAGCGAGGACGCCGACACGGTCCTCGCCCTCCTCGGCGTAGGTGATGAATCGCACGGGGTCTCCTGTTCCTCAGACGGCGGTGGGCATTGGCCCACCGAGCCACGCCACCGCGTCCGGGAGGACGGCGGCCGGGTCCAGGTCGCGGCCCTCCCGGTCGGCGTATACGCGGTGCAGGTTGAGCACGAACCGCTCGGCGTCCGCCCAGCCGGCGAACTCCCCGAGGTCGGTGTCCCGGGCGACCTCCAACGGGGTACGTCCGCGGGCCAGTCCCACGTCGGCTCGGTCAAGCACGAATCGGTAGTAACGCCGGTGCTCGTCGAGCACGACGTCGATCTGCGCACCCTCGAGCACCGGACCGTGCCCGGGGACGACGACCTCGGGCTCCATGTCCGCCAACCAGTCCACCGCGGCGAGTGCTCCGGTGACCGAGCCCATGAAGACCAACGGGGTCAGCCCGGCGAAGAGGAGGTCGCCGGCGAAGAGCACCCTCTCCTCGGGCAGCCAGGCGACCAGGTCTCCGGTGGTGTGCGCCGGTCCGCCCGGATGCAGCAGTTGCACCGGGCGCCCTGCGACGTGCACCGTCGTGGAGGTTGTCACAGCCACGTCCGGCAGCCGTCGCCGGACCGGTCCCCAGTCGGGCACCGGAGTCCAGAACGGCGGGCAGCCGTCGATGACGACGTCGGTGCGCAATCCTTCGCGCATCCGCTCGTGCCCGATCAGCACTGTTGCGTCCGGCAGCAAGCTGTTGCCGTAGGTGTGGTCGCCATGCTGGTGGGTGTTGACCGCCAGGCGGAACGGGGCGCCACCCGTTGCGCTGTCGAGAGCGGTGAGGAACCGGCGGGTGCGTTCGGCGGTGGCGCAGGTGTCCACGAGGAGGACGCCGTCGTCTCCGGCCACGGCGCCGGCGTTGTTGATCCACCAGGACCCGTCGGGCTGCACCCAGGCGTGCACACCCGGTCGTACCTCCCGCAGCCGGGCCGATTCGGGCCCGATGGTCTGGTCCTCGCCAGGGCGTCCGCTCACGAGACCAAGTTGGTCTTGGCGAGCTCCGCGAACATCCCGAACCCGGTGTCCGGCGTGGGGGGCAGAGCCGGGACCACCGAACGGACGCGGGTGAGGATCTGCTCGGCGGAGGTGTCCGCCCGCTCGAGCAGTGCGGGGAGGTCGACGCCGGTCATGACGCCGTCCTTCTTCACCGTCTGGCCGGCGACCAGGACGGTGCGCACGTCGGAGGGCGACGTCTGGAAGATCAAGGCCCCGGCCGGGTCGATGTGCGGATGTTGAGTCGTGCCAGGTCCGCCGACGACGATCAGGTCCGCCTGTTTGCCCGGGGTGAGGCTTCCTATCCGGTCCCCGAGGCCGAGCGCCTCGGCAGCGTTGACCGTCGACCAGCGCAGGGCTTCCAGGGCGGTCGTGGTCACCTTCATGGGGTTGTCACCGGCGAGGTTGGTTGCCTCGGTGTCGGCCCAGCGCTTGAAGCCCAAGCCCTGGCGGATCTGGCTGAGCAGGTCGCCGCTGTTGAGCGAGATGATGTCGCACGACAGAGTCGGTGCGAGTCCATGGCGCTCGCACGCCTCGAACACGGGGCGCCCCATGCCCATGTTGAGCTCGGTCTCGACGGAGATGGACACCTTGCCGCCCGAGCGCGCGATCATCGCCCACTCCTCGTCGTCCAAGGTGTTGCAGTGCACGTGCACCATGTCCGGGCCGAGCAGCCCCGCCGCGTCCATCTCGCGGATGCCGTTGGGCAGGCCCCAGACGCAGCCGGTGTGGGTCACCTGAAGCGCCTGGTGCTCGCGAGCGGCATGCACCTCGGCCGCGGTGACCGAGAGCGGGACGGTGGCCTGCTCGGTGAGCGACACGCCCAGGGTGAGCAGCCCGGACGAGGACGGGAACCAGCTACCGGCGATCCGCCGGAAGTCAGCCAGCCGAGCTCTGTGGTCGGTGAAGTGGGCCGGCGCCTGGGGGCTGCTGTCGAAGAACCCGTAGCCGAAGACGGCGCGAATACCGGCGTCACGGAGCCCGGTCACCGCACCGTCGCTGTGCTCGGGGGTGTTGTTGCAGTGGGAGAAGTCCAGGATCGTCGTGACCCCGGACTCGAGCGCCTCCGCCGCCCCCAGCAGGTTGCCCAGGTGGACGTCGGCGGCGCTGTATGCCGGGGAGACCGCCAGCCGGATGCCGTAGAAGTAGTCGGCAAGGGTCCAGTCGGTGCACAGCGCCCGCATCTGGGTCTGCCACGTGTGGCGGTGGGAGTCGATCAACCCGGGCGCGACGATGTGGCCGGTCGCGTCGATGATTTCTGCATCGATGTCGCCGATCGTGGGCTGGACGGCCGCGATCAGACCGTCTTCGACGAGGACGTCGCCGTGCGGGATCTCGCCGATCGACGGGTCCATCGACAAGACGTACCCGCCCCGGATGAGGGTGCGCTGACTGGCCATGGTGATCGTTCGCTCCGGGTGGTCTCAGTGATCGCCGCCGTCCATGTGGCCGGGGTCACGTCGCAGTCCACCACCGCCGACGCGGCCGATCATCAGTCGAATCGGTTGCGGTCGCCGATGGGCACGTCGAGGTCCAACTTGCGGACCAGCTTCGCGGCTCGCCGGAACGCCGCCACAGTCGAACGATGGTCGTCGCTGCGGGTGGCGACGGCGATGTTCACGCCCGCCCCGATGAGCGGGATGAACCGGACGTCGGGATGCGGGTAGTAGCGCGCCGCATCGGCCGCGTGCAAGGAGATTCGCCCCGTGGTCGCCACGGCGCCGGGGATTCCTGCGGGGCTGCGTACCGCCGGGGCTGTGGGGTCCAGTGCTGGTCCCGCCCATGAACGAAGAAGCGGTTCGTGGGCGGCGACGTTCAACCATCGGCAGTCCACGAGTTCCTCGGTCGTGAGGACGGTGGCGTCGGCCATCGGCGACGCCGCGGGCACCACCGCGACCCTGGGAGTGGACAGCACGGGCTCGAACAAGAGCCCCTCCAGCTCGCCTACGTGGTGCACGACGGCGACATCGACGAGGCCCTGTCGTACGGCGTCGTACTGGTCGGCGAAGGTGAGCTCGTGGTGCTCCAGAACCGACCCGGGTGCCTGGACGCGGACGGCCGCGGCGAGATCGCGCCACCGGTCTCCTGCGCCGAAGCCCAGGATGCCGATGCGGATCGGGCCCGGTTCCACCGGACGGACGTCGGCGGCGACCGACCGCAACTGGTCAACCTGCGCCAGCACGGCGCGAGCCCGGACAACGAAGCTCTCCCCGGCTGCGGTCAGCCGCACCTGCCGACTTGTCCGATCGAACAGGCGGGCGCCCACTTCGCGTTCCAGTCGCTGAATGTGCCGCCCGAAAGGCTGGGCCGAGATGTAGTGCCGGCGGGCCGCCCGGCCGAAGTGGAGCTCGTCGGCCAGCGTGACCGCGTAGCGCAACGTGCGGATCTCCATGGCCCCTCCATCGGATCGGCCCCGCCCCCGCTGCCTCCTGCGGCCGCGGCGGAGGTCTCGTTCACCTCTCGCGCGGCCGCAGGCGATCATGCACGCATCTGCAGGACGGCACCCGGAGTGTCTAGCATCTTCGGGTCGACGGGCCCCGATCACCTCAGCTCGGTACAACGTCCCTGGACACCACAGCTAAACCACCCGGAGGCGCAGATGCAATGGCTCTTGCGCCTGCAGCCCGTCGGCGCCGAACCCGTTCCGGCACCGGCCAGCAGCCCGGCGACGATCCAGGCCGCCACCTCGGCTCTCGGCCCGGGCCCCGTGGAGTGGACCGTCGAGGTCGGCCATGCCATGGCCACCCGCATCACCGCTGAGATCCCCGAGCTCAGCGGCGGACCAGGACCCTTCCTGAGCCTGCGGATGGGCACCGAGTCAGCCACCCTGCGCTCACTGCTGCGCATCGTGAACCCCACGGTCCCCTTGCCGGCCATCACCGAGGAAGCGCTGGTGGGCGACCGAGAGTTCGTCCGCCGCGGGGTCACCCTGGACCGAGTGCTACGCGGGGTTCGCCTCGGTCACGCCGGCATGGCCGGGCCTACATGGCCGCCTGCCAGCAGCTCGTCCCCGATGACGAACGCGTCGAGGTCATGCAGCAGGTGTCCGAGCGGTTGTTCGACTACATCGATGAGTTCGCCGGCAGCATGGCCGCCGAGTTCGTCATCGAACGAGACCGCTGGGTGACCTCCGCCGCGGCCGCCCGCGAAGAAGCCGTCCGCGCCCTCATCGAGGGTCACGACCACGTGCCATCAGCCATCCCCGACTACGACCTCACCCGCGCGCACGTCGGGTTGCTGCTGTGGTTCGACCCCGTTCGTAGCGACGCCGACACAGCCGAACTGCAACGTGCCGCCCTCGAGGTCCTCCGGTACTGGGACTGCACCCACACCCTGGTCGTCCCCATCGGGCGCGCCCGCCTGTGGGCCTGGGGATCCCGCCGTTCCCTGCCCGACCGCCTGCGGGTCGGCGCGCACAAGCCCGACCGACCCGACGTGGCGATGGCCTATGGCAGCCCCGGCGCCGGCTTGGCAGGGTTCCGCCGGACCCACCAGGAGGCCCTGGCCGCCGAGCGCATCCACAAGCCCGCCCAGCCAGAATATCGATGGGCCACCTCGTATGCCCAGGTCGAGATCGCTGCTCTGCTCACCGACGACTTGCCCGCGGCCGCCGCGTTCCTGCGCCGACACCTCGGTCCGCTCGCCGCCGACACCGCCCCAGCCCGAGACCTGCGGCGCACCCTGCTCGCCTACCTCGAGCACGGCAACAGCCCCCACCTGGCCGCCCAGCGCCTGCACGTCTCCCGCAACACCGTCAACTACCGGATCAAGCGGGTCGAAGAGCTGCTCGGTCCGTATTGGCGCGAACGCAGCCACCCCTTGCACACGGCACTGGTGGTCCTACGTGACATCGGCGACCACATCCTTTGGCACGAGCCGGATTCCGACCAACCCGCGCCGCAGCCCTGACCCCCGGCCCGTACCGGCCGGCTACCTAGGACCTAACAGCGGCCACCCCCGATCAGTCGGAACGCGACCGTTGCGCACCGGCGGTCGTATCCGCCCCACCCGCCAGCCCTCAGCCACCACCGGCTCGGGCCTACTCATGCCCCCGGTGACCTCACCCGCCGGCGTTCGAACGATCTGCGACCGGGCAGCGTGCTGTTCCGCTGGAATCTGCCTGTCAAGCCCCGGGTTTGATGGAGACCGGGTTGTCACGCCTCGACGGGTGTCGGGGCGGTAGCGCGGCCGGCGTGGGCCTGTTCGTACTCGACTGGTGGGACGAGGCCGAGTTCGCCGTGTAGGCGT
>NZ_JBAPLU010000038.1:0-19432 GCF_037083825.1 Klenkia sesuvii | reverse complement strand
CGGCGGTGGGTGCACGAGCACCGCAGCAGGTCGAACCAACAGATCCCGTTGAAGACCCGAAGTCAGTCAGTCGGTGGGTCAGGAACGACCCGCTGCGGTGCTCTCCACCATCCTCACTGTCAGTCGGTCGGGACGGCGCCCACCAGGTCCTCGGCGGTCCACCCCGCTCGGCGGCCAGCAGCTCGCGGGCGCGGTCGGTGCTGTCCCACACGTTCCACAGCAGGACGCCGCGCAGCCGGTCGGCCTCCAGGTGGTGGACGACGCCCCGCGCCGGCTCACCCGTGCCCGGGAACACGAACATCACCCGGGTGCCGTTCTGCACCAGCGCTGCGGCCAGCTCGGTGCCGACGTAGCCACCGCCGACGACGGCGACGTGCCGCCCCCGCCCGAGAGCCCGCGCAGTCGGCGGCCATGCCGGCGCCGACCACCAGGCAGTCGTGGTCACGTTGCACGCACCCGGCTGGGCCCCGCCGACCGGCGTCGACACCTCAGGCGCCGTGCTCGTCCAGGGTGATCGCGGCGTTCACCAGGGCCAGGTGCGAGAGCGCCTGCGGCAAGTTGCCCAGGAACGCGCCGTCGGCCGGGTCGAGCATCTCGGCCAGCATGCCGACGTCGTTCGCCGTCCCGTCCTCCAGCTCGGTCATCAGGGCGCGCGCCTCCTCGCCCCGCCCGCACAGCTGCAGCGCCGACACCATCCAGTAGGAGCAGGCGAGGAAGACGCCCTCCTCGGCGTCCATGCCCGTGTACCGGTACAGGTGCGGGCCAGCACCCAGCTCGCGGCGCAGCGCGTCGAGGGTGGAGCTCATCCGCTCGCCCCGGTCGAACCCGCTGATCGCGTGCAGCAGGATCGAGCAGTCCAGCCCGTCGCTGCCGGGGTACCAGAGGTAGGCGCCCCGGGCGTCGTCCCAGGCGTTCTCGACCACCCAGGCGCGGATGCGCGCCGCCTCGGCCCGCCAGCGCGAGGGGTCACCGGGGATCTGCCCGGCCTCGGCCAGCTCGACCGCCTTGGTCAGGGCCTGCCAGCAGCCCAGCTTCGAGGTCGTGTAGTGCTGCGGGTCGTGCAGCTCCCACATGCCGGAGTCCTTCTGCTGCCAGCGGTCGCACGCGGTGTCGGCGATCGAGGCCAGCGACCGGCCGGTGTCGGCGTCGAGCACGTTGCCGTGCTCCACGTACAGCGCCACCAGGGAGAACAGGTCCCCGTAGACGCCGAGCTGCAGTTGGTGCGCCGCCGCGTTGCCGGCCTGCACGGGCCCGATGCCGCGCCAGCCGGGGACGTCGGGCTCGCGGACGCCGTCGGTGAGCTCGCCCTCGAGGGTGTAGCAGACCCGCGGTTCGGGGCCGTGCCGCCGGATGGTGCCCAGCAGCCAGCTCATCGCCCCGTGGGTCTCCTCCCGCAGGCCGAACCGGAACAGCGCCGTGAGCGCGTAGGCCGAGTCGCGCACCCAGGCGAACCGGTAGTCCCAGTTCTTGCCGCCGGAGAGGTCCTCGGGCAGCGAGGTGGTGCCGGCGGCGACCATCGACCCGCTGGGGGAGTGGATGAGCAGCTTCAGCGCCAGGGCGCTGCGCCGCACCGACCGGTCGAAGTCACCGCTCCAGCTGAACTCCCGGCCCCACGCGGCCCAGTTGTCGACCGTGCGGTCGATGCCGGTGTCCACCATCGCCGGGTCGGGCAGGAACAGCGGCTCCCGCTCGGTGGCGACCAGGCCCAGCAGTGCCCGCGAGCCCGGTGTGGTCGTGTACTCCACGTCGATGCGCTGGTCGCCGGTGACCACCCGGTCCTCGCCGAGCGTGCGTACGGCCATGGTGAGGCCGTCGTCGCGCAGCACCACGCCGTGCACCGTCTCCTGGACCCACGGCGAGGCCGTGCCCAGGCAGGTGCCCGGCCGCACGGCGGCCTGCATCCGCACGGTGCCGGCGAGGCCCTCGATGCGGCGGGCCAGCTCCGACCACGGCAACCGGCCGGCCACCCCGGTGTTGAGGGCGTCGGTGACCCGCACGCTGCCCTCCGCCGTCCGGAAGGTGGTGGTCAGCACGTTCGTGCCGGGCACGTACTCCCGTTCGGCGGTGAACTCCCCGACCGGCCGCAGCTCGATGCACCCCCCGTGCTCGGCGTCGAGGAGGGCGCCGAACACCGGCGCGGCGTCGATGGCCGGCAGCGGCAACCAGTCGATGCTGCCGTCGCGGGCCACCAGGGCCAGGGCCCGCCCGTCGCCGATCGCGGCGTAGGTGCGCAGGTCGGCGTAGCCGTCCGCGTCGCGCTCGTCCACCGGACTGGGGCCGGTGGCGCCCCAGCGCAGGTGCGCCGGGGCGGGGCGGGCGCCGCGCGTCTGGACGCCCGCCTCGTCGGTCTGCGTGCTCACGGGGTGGGCATGCCCCCGTTCACGTTCAGCGTCTCGCCGACGGTGTAGCCCGACTCGGCCGACGCCAGGTAGACGTAGGCCCCGGCCAGCTCGGCGGGCTGCCCGGCGCGGCCGAGGGGGGTCTCCTTGCCGAACTCGGGCAGGTTCTCCGGCGGCTGCCCGCCGGAGGCCTGCAGGGGGGTCCAGAACGGGCCGGGGGCCACGACGTTGACCCGGATGCCCTTCGGGGCCAGCTGCTGGGCCAGCGCCTTGGAGATGGTGTTGATGGCGGCCTTGGTCGTCGCGTAGTCGACCAGGCCCGGCGCCGGCTGGTAGGCCTGGATCGAGCTGGTCGTGATGATGGTCGCGCCGGCCGGCAGGTGCGGCACGGCCTCCTGCACGACCCAGAACACCGAGTAGACGTTGGTCTTGAAGGTGGCGTCGAACTGCTCGCTGGTCAGGTCGGCCAGGTCGTCGACCCAGGTCTGCTTGCCGGCGACGAGCACGATCGCGTCGAGCCCACCCAGCTCCTGGACGGCCGTGCGCACGAGCTGCCGCGCCTCGCTCTCCACCGAGAGGTCGACGGGGGCGAGCACGGCCTTGCGGCCGGCGTCCTCCACCAGCTTCGCCACGGCTTCGGCGTCGGACTGCTCCTCGGGCAGGTAGGCCAGGACGACGTCGGCGCCCTCGCGGGCGTAGGCGATGGCGGCGGCCCGGCCGATGCCGGAGTCGGCGCCGGTGACCAGCGCCTTCCGGCCGGTCAGCCGACCGGTGCCGCGGTAGGTCTCCTCGCCGTGGTCGACCGGGACCTCGAGCTCGGACTCCAGGCCGGGCTCCGCGATGCCCTGCTCGGGGTAGCCCTCGGTGCGGTACTGGTCGACGGGGTTGGTGAAGGTGTACTGGTCTGCCATGGTGTCCCGGCCTCCGGTGAAGTCGCGTTGTCGCTGGTCACCGCTGATGGTTGAACGGCTGCCGATCCCCATGCCCCGGCTCGGGTACCGGCAACCGGCCGGTCGGCAGGTTCACACCCGCGGGCCGGGCGGGGCGGTGGACCCCCGCAGCACCAGCTGGGGGGCCACCTGCTCGGCGACCGGCTCGGGTGCGGCCCCGTCCATGAGCTGGACCAGCAGCAGGTCGGCCGCGCGGGCGGCCAGCACGGCGGCCCGGTTGTCCACGACGGTGACCGGCGGGGACCACCACTCCCAGAACGGTTCGTCCTCGGTGCACACCAGCGACAGCGCGCCCGGGACGTCGACCGCGCGGCCGCTGAGCACGGCCAACACCCCGAACGAGGCCTCGTGGTTGCTCACCAGCAGGGCGGTGGGCGGGTCCGGCAGGTCCAGGAGGTCGGCGGCGGCCTCGTTGCCGAACCGGGCGCGGAAGGGCCCGCGGCGCACCAGGGAGGCCGCGACCGGGACCCCGGCGGCCGCCATGGCCTCGGTGAACCCGGCGTGGTGCAGCCGCCCGGAGGTCACCTCGGCGGGCGCGCCGACCACCCCGATGCGGGTGTGGCCGAGGGCCAGCAGGTGCTCGGTGGCCAGCCGGGCCGCGGTCACGTAGTCGCTCATCACCGACGGCGCCCGGGCGCCGGCCACCTCGCGGTTCATGAGGACGACGGCCCGGCCCTCGTCGACCAGCGTGTTCACCAGCCGGCCGTTGGCGCCCGACCCGGCCACCACGACGCCGTCGAGACCGTGCGCCCGCACCGTGTCCAGGAAGGCGGCCTCGCGGGCGGGGTCGCCGCCGGTGGTGCACACGAGCACCTGGAGCCCGTGCTCGGCGGCCCGGGCCTGCAGGGTCTCGGCGACGGCGTGGAAGGTGGCGGTGCGCAGGTTGGTGACCACCAGCCCGATCAGCCCCGAGCGCCGCGTGCGCAGCGCGGTGGCCATGCGGTTGGGGTGGTAGTCCAGCGCCGCGGCGGCGGCCTCGACCCGCTGCCGGGTGGCCGGGTCGACGGCGGGGTGGCCGGTCAGCGCCCGGCTCGCGGTGCTGGTGCTGACCCCTGCCCGGCGGGCCACGGTGGTGAGGGTGGTGGGCATCGGAGCCCGTTCTACCGGCCGGTAGCCCCCGGTGCCACGGGGACCGGACCGTCCGCAACCCGGTTCTGTCGGTGGCCCGCCCTAGCGTGGCGCCCGTCCCCGGTGGCGGGGTCCGGTGGTCGGGGCGCAGCGGAGGTGGCGGGGTGTACGAGTCCGACGACGGGCTGGTGGTCAGCGCCGGCGACCTGACCGGCTTCCTGGCCTGCGAGCACCTCACCCGGCTCTCCCGGGAGGTCGCCCGCGGCGAGCGCGCCAAGCCCGGTGCGGCCGACCCGATGACCGCGCTGCTCGCCGAGCACGGCATCGCCCACGAGGCCCGGCACGTGCAGCGGCTGCGCGACCGCGGGCTCACCGTCGTCGAGGTCGCCCAGCCCGGCCCCGGGCGCGACCCGGCCGACCTGCACCGGGCCCAGGCCGACACCGTGGCGGCCATGCGGGCCGGCGCCGACGTCGTCTACCAGGCCACCTTCTACGGCACCCGCGCCGCCGGCGTGGTCTGGCGCGGGCACGCCGACTTCCTGCTCAAGCGCACCGACCGGTCCAGCGCGCTGGGGCCGTGGGCCTACGACGTGGCCGACACCAAGCTGGCCCGGCGCATCAAGGTGCCGGCCATCCTGCAGATGGCGCTCTACGGGCGGCTGCTCACCGACCTGCAAGGCACCCCGCCGCAGCTGCTCACCGTCGTCACCGGCGACCAGCAGGAGCTCGCCTTCCCCTACGCCGACGCCGCGGCCTACGCCCGGGCCGCCGAGCAGCGCTTCCTCGCCCGGCTGGCCGACGAGCAGCTGGCCCCGCCCTACCCGAACGCGCACTGCGGGGTCTGCCCGTGGCGCGCCACGTGCACCGCGCGGTGGGCCGCCGAGGACCACCTGTCGCAGGTGGCCTTCCTGCGGCGCGACCACGCCGCCGCCCTCACCGGGGCCGGCATCGGCACGCTCACCGCGCTGGCCGCGCGCACCCCGGACGAGCTGCCCGACACGATCGGCCGCACCTCGCGCGAGCGGCTCACCGGGCAGGCGGCGCTGCAGCGGTCCGAGCAGCTCACCGGGCAGCCCGGCTACGCGTTCCTGCCCCGGGTACCCGGCCGGGGTCTCGAGCTGCTGCCCCCGCCCAGCCGCGGCGACGTCTTCTTCGACATCGAGGGCGACCCCTTCACCGGCGACCACGGCCTGGAGTACCTGTGGGGCGTCCTCGACCGGGCCGCCGAGTACCGGTCGTTCTGGGGTCTGACGGTCGAGGACGAGCGGGTCGCGTTCGAGCAGCTGGTCGACCACCTCACCGCGGTGCTGGCCGCCGACCCCGACGCCCACGTCTACCACTACGCCCCCTACGAGCCCGCCCGGCTGAAGGCGCTGTCGGCCCGCCACGGCACCCGGCAGGCCGAGGTCGACCGGCTGCTGCGCGGCGACGCCCTGGTCGACCTCTACGCGGTGGTCCGGCAGGGCCTGCAGGTCAGCAAGGAGTCCTACTCCATCAAGAAGCTGGAGGACTTCTACCGCGGGCGCACCCGGCCCACCGGTGCGGCGGTCTCCGACGCGGGGGCCAGCATCCTCGCGTTCGAGGAGTGGCAGCAGACCGGCGAGCAGCGGTTGCTCGACGAGATCGAGGCCTACAACCGCGACGACTGCCTCTCCACCCGGCAGCTGCTGGACTGGCTGGAGGAGCGTCGGGCCGAGCTGGTCGCCTCCGGGGTGCCGCTGGGCCGCCCGGTCGACGCCGACCCCGACCCCGGCCCGCGCGCGGCGGCGGCCGAGGCCGCCCGCGCCGACCTCGAGCGGCGCCTGCTCGACGGCCTGCCCCCGCACGCCGCCGAGCGGTCGCCCGACCAGCAGGCGGTGTGGTTGCTCGCCCAGCAGCTGGGCTGGCACGCCCGCGAGGCCCGGTCGGAGTGGTGGGAGTTCTTCCGGGTGCGCGAGCTGGTCCCGGCCGAGCTCGAGCGCGAGACGTCGGCCCTGGGGCCGCTGGAGGACCCGGTCGTCCTGGGCGTCATCGACGGCCGGGTGCACGTCGCCCACCGCTTCCCGCCGCAGGAGACCAAGCTGGCCCCCGGCGCGCGGGTCGACCAGGTGCCTCCTGGGGCCGACGGCCGCACGGTGTCCGCCGAGGTGGTGGCCCTCGACGGGGCCACCGGTGAGCTGGTGCTGTCGCGGCCGGCCGGCCGGGTGGGCGACCACGCCGAGGGCCTGGTGCCCCCGGGGCCGCTGGAGGCCAGGCACCAGCAGGCGGCACTGCTCCAGCTCGGCGCGGCGGTGGCCGACGGCGGCCTCGCCGGGGCCGACGTGCGCACCGCCGCGGCCGACCTGCTGGCCCGCCGTCCGCCGCGGTTGCGGGCAGGCACCCCGTCGGTGGTGCCGGGCGAGCCGGCCGCCGACCGCACCCGGCGGCTGGTCACCGCCCTCGCCGGCGGGGTGCTCGCGGTGCAGGGGCCACCCGGGGCCGGCAAGACCTACGCCGGCGCGCGCGCCGTGCTCGACCTCGTGCGGGCCGGCCGCCGCGTCGCGATCACCGCGAACAGCCACAAGGTGGTCGGCAACCTCCTCGACGCCGTGCTGCGGGCCGCCCGCGAGTCCGGTGCCCCGGTGCGCGCGGTGCAGAAGGCCTCGGTGGCCCAGCGGTGCAGCTCGCCCGAGGTCGTGTGCACCGACGACAACGCCACCGTCGTCGAGCTGCTCGACACCGGCGAGGTCGACGTGGTGGCCGGCACGCCCTGGCTGTTCACCCGGCCCGACCTCGCCGGCCGGCTCGACGTGCTGGTGGTCGACGAGGCGGGCCAGCTGTCCCTGGCCGACACGCTGGCGGTGTCCCGGTGCGCCGGCGGCCTGGTCCTGCTGGGTGATCCGCAGCAGCTGCGCCAGCCCGGGCGGGGCATCCACCCCGAGGGCGCCGACGTGTCGGCGCTGCAGCACGTGCTGGGCGACGACGACGTCCTGCCCGCCGAGCGGGGCGTCTTCCTCGACCGTTCCTGGCGCATGGCACCGGCGCTGTGCCGCGTGGTGTCGCAGCTGTCCTACGACGGGCAGCTGCAGCCGGCCCCGACCACGGCGGCCAACCGGCTCGACGCCCCGGCCCGCTGGGCGGCCCCGGCCGGCATCGGCTGGGTGCCCGTCGTGCACGTGGGCAACGGCTCGGCGTCGGGGGAGGAGGCCGCCGTGGTCGTCGAACTTGTCGGCGACCTGCTGGGCCGGGGCTGGCGCGACCCGTCCGGTGAGCGGGTGGTGACCGAGGCCGACGTCCTCGTGGTCACCCCGTACAACGCGCAGGTCAACCGCATCCGGTCGGCCCTGGCCGCAGCCGGGCTCGCCGGGGTGGAGGTGGGCACCGTCGACAAGTTCCAGGGCCGGGAGGCCGCGGTGTCGGTGTTCAGCCTGGCCGCCTCCAGCGGCGCGCACGTGCCCCGCCGGTTGGACTTCCTGCTCGACCGGCACCGGCTCAACGTGGCCCTGTCCCGGGCGAAGACGGTGGCCTACCTGGTCGGCAGCCCCGCCCTGCTCACCTCGCCCGTGCACACCCCCGAGCAGCTGCGGCTGGTGAACGGCCTGTGCCGGCTCGTCGAGCTCGCCACGCAGCGCGACGAAGCGCACCCCCGCGGGGCGCCCGGGGCATTCGTGACCACGCCGGGTCACGAATCAGACACGGCCCTGGCCCCCGGGTCCGTTCCACCGATACGGTCTCGTCACGGTTCGGCGATCGACGGCGGGCCGCCGCGGTGAGGGGGTGCGCGATGACGCAGCTGCACGAGCCGGCGTCCGTGGTCGCCGCCCGACAGCTGGCCATGGAGGCCCGCGAGGCGCACGGCACCCGGGGCCCGGTGCGTGGCCCGCTGCGGGGGTCGGCGCACAGCCGCTCCGGTGCCCGCCGCGTGGCCGCGGCGCGGGCCCGCCGCGACGCCGACCAGGTCGAGGTGCCGGCCGCCAGCTGAGCCGACCCGGTGGCCGGGGGTGGCGGTCGGCCGACCGCGGAGAGACCACGGACGCCGACCGCCGGGCTGCCCACAGCGGCCCTGCCGCCGGCCCCGTGGTCCGGCGGCTCCTGGTGTTCGAGAGGGACCGCCGAACCGGTTCACCACCGGCCTGGCACCCGGACCATCGCCGGACCACCGCCGGACCACCGGCCCCGGGACGTTCCGTTGCTGCCGTCGGGTTAGGGTAGCCTCACCTGGACCACCTCGACCCCGGGAGCGCGCATGAGCACGGCCACCGAGACCCTGCAGCCGGTCTACCGCTTCTTCCGCGTGTCCCTGGCGCGCAGCGAGCGGCTCTCGCCGAGCTTCCTACGGCTCACGTTCACCGGCCCCGACCTCGACACGTTCGGCTACGGCGGGGCCGACCAGCGGTTCAAGCTGCTCATCGCGCAGCCCGGCTGCCCGCTTGAGGACCTGCTCGCCACCAGCGGCCCCGACTGGTACGCCGCCTGGTGCGCCATGCCCGACGAGACCCGACCGGCGATGCGCACCTACACCGTGCGCGCGGTGCGGCCCGAGGTGGCCGAGCTCGACGTCGATGTGGTGCTGCACGGCATCGGCCCCGACGGCACCATCGGCCCCGACGCCGGCCCGGCCGCTGCGTGGGCCGCCCGCGCCGTGCCCGGTGACGAGCTGGTGCTGCTGGGCCCCGACCGGCCCGGCACCGGCCGCATGTGGGGCGTGGAGTGGGCGCCGCCCGCCGAGGCCGACACGCTGTTCCTCGCTGGTGACGAGACCGCCGTCCCGGCCATCGCGGCCATCCTCGAGGCCCTCCCGCACGAGCAGCGGGTGGTCGCCGTCCTGGAGGTGCCCGAGGCCGCCGACTTCCTGTCGCTGCAGCTGCCCGCCGGGGCCGACGTCCGCTGGTTGGCCCGCGGCGGCCGGCCGCGCGGGGAGCTGATGGAGGGCGCGGTGCACACCGCCCTGCGCGAGCTCGGCATCGCCCGCGACACCCCCGGGGTCGACCCCGAGACGACCGACCCCACCAACGACGGCGACGAGATCCTGTGGGAGGTCCCCGAGGCCGGCGCGCACACCAGCTGCTACGCCTGGCTGGCCGGCGAGGCGGGGGTGGTCAAGGCGCTGCGCCGGCGGTTGGTCCGCGACCTCGGCGTCGACCGCGACGCGGTCGCCTTCATGGGGTACTGGCGCACCGGGGCACGGGCCCTGGGGTGACGCTGCTGGTCGACGTGGCCAACGTCGTGGGCTCCCGCCCCGACGGCTGGTGGCGCGACCGCGCCGGGGCGACGTCCCGGTTGCTGGCCCAGCTGGCCGCGCTGGACGACGAGGTGGTCGCCGTCGTGGAGGGTCGGGCGCGCGACGTCCCGGAGGTGCCCGGCGTCCGGCTGGTGCGGGCCACCGGCAGCGGCGACGACGCGCTGGTCGCCGTCCTGCCCGAGCTCGACGCGCCCGTGGTGGTCACCGCCGATTGCGGGCTGCGGGACCGGCTGCCAGCCGGGACCGTCGTGCACGGCCCCGGCTGGCTCCTCGACCGTCTGTGACCGTCAGACGGCGGTGAGCACCGGGCGGGGGCGCTTGCGGCCGGGCACCGTGGCGGCCAACGCCAGGCCGACCCCGACGGCGTCCTCGATGACCGCGGCCTGCCAGTCGGGCACCCGCGTGGCTGCCCAGCGGCGCCAGCCCAGGCCACCCCAGGAGCCGGCCGCCGCGCCGAGGAGGCCGGCCAGGATCGGTGCCACCGCGTTGGCGTTCTCCCGGGTGGACAGCGCCGCGGCGCCGCCGGCGGCGGAGGCGAAGCGCAGCGGCAGGCCCTGGGCGCTGGTGCGCTCGGGGGTGCCGGCGAGCTTGTCGGCGTAGAGCTCGGCGCCGACGGCACCGAGGGCGCCGACCTTCTTGGTGAGGCCGGCGTCGGGGCTGGTGAGCGCGGGCGCCGAGAGCCCCAGGGAGCTGCGGCACCCGGTGGCGACGCCGAGCAGCAGCGAGCGGACGGTGAGCCCACCGGAGGCCTTGCGGCGCGGCTTCTCGGCCGGGGTGGGGACCGCCTCGATGACCGCCTGCACCGCCGCGCCGTAGGCCAGGTGCGGCACGGCGTCGGAGACCCAGTCCCCGCGGGACCAGTCGCGGGGGTCGCTGACGCCCAGGGCCGCCGTCGTCCCGTCGGTGAGGGCCATGGCCGCGGCGCCGGTGGCGACGGCCCCGACCGAGGAGGGCAGCCGGACGCCGGCGGTGCGCACCAGGCTGGCCAGCACGCCCACCGCGACGCCGTTGCCGATGCCCGACAGGGCGCCGAGGGCGGTGCGGCGGTTGTCGCGCTCGCTCCTGCTCCCCGGGACCGTGCGGCCCGCGGCATCGGCGAGGGCGTCGATGGTCTGCTCGGGCGTGCTGCTGGCGTCGCGGCCGCGGAGGGCCATGTCGAGGTAGGTGACGGCGTTGAGGACGGTGGTGCCGGCCGCGCCCGCGGCCAGCCCCCGTGTGAAGGACCCGGTCATGGACCGACCCTGGGACCCGGGACCGCGACCGGCAACCCGGGGCGGTCGCCCTAGCCTGTCGGGGATGACCAGCCGGGAGCAGCGGGTGCAGGAGCGGTTGGCGCTCCCGGTGCTGGTGGCGGCGCTGGTGAGCGTGCCGGCGGTGTTCCTCACCTTCGCCGACGGTGCGCTGGGGACGACGGGGCGGGTGCTCGACTGGGCCAGCGGAGCGGTGCTGCTGGCCGAGACGGTCACCTTGCTGGTCGTCGCCGAGGACAAGAAGGCCTGGGTGCGGGGGCACCGCGGGCTGCTCGCCCTGACCGGCGTGGTCGTGGTCGGGGTGGTGCTGGCCCTGGGGCCGGTGCAGGTGTTCCGGCTCGTGCGCAGCGTGGGTGCCCTGCGGGTGCTGCGTGCCCGGCGGGTCGTGACGGCGGCGCGCCAGCTGGCTGCCCGCACCGGCGGGCGGCTGCTGCAGGCGCTGACCGTGTCCGCCGGGATGGTGGTGGCCGTGTTCGTGGCGCTGGTCCTGTCCGACCCCACCTCGCAGAGCCGGTCGATCCTGGCGTGGGTGCTGCCGTTCCCGGTCGACGACGTGGTCGTGGGGACCGCGGCCGTGGTGGCCGGCCTCGCGCTGGGCGGGGCGACGTGGGTGCTGGTGCGCGACCGGGGCAGCGGCGCCGACGCCGACCCTACCCCACCCGCGGACTGAGCCCGGTGGTGCGCCGCGTCCCCGAGCCGTCGCCGCCGCGGCTGCGCGCCGCCGCGGCGGCGCTGTTCGCCCTCGACGGCTTCGTGCTCGGCACCTGGGCCGCGCGGGTGCCCGACGTCAGCGGCCAGGTGGGTGCCGGGCACACCGCCCTGGGAGGCGGCCCTGCTCTGCCTCTCCCTCGGGGCGCTGGCCTGCATGCAGCCCGCCGTCCCCCTGCCCGCCGTCCCCCTGCCCGCCGTCCCCCTGCCCGACCTGGCCCCGGTGCACCGCGCCGCCGGCGACCTCCGCATCCTCGCCGTCGCCTGATCCGCTCATCCGGTGCCGGCCGGGCCGGTGGTGCGCGGGGGACCCGGCAGGCCAGGATGCGGGGATGGAACGCGTCCTGGGCATCGGGGGGTACTTCGTGCGGTCGGCCGACCCGGGGGCGCTGAACGCCTGGTACCGCGACCACCTGGGCATCGGCGTCGACCCCGACCAGCCGTGGGAGCAGCAAGCCGGGCCCACCGTGTTCTCCGGCTTCGACGCCGACACCGACTACTTCGGCTCGGACCGGCAGCAGGTGATGCTGAACTTCCGCGTGCGCGACCTCGACGCGATGCTGGCCCAGCTGCGCGCCGCCGGCGCCGACGTCTCCGACGAGGTGCAGGACATGGACGGCGTCGGCCGCTTCGGGTGGGTGACCGACCCTGAGGGCAACCGCGTCGAGCTCTGGCAGCCGGTGTGACCGCCGACCCTGCGTTCTGGACACCCGTCGTCGATCGGGTGCTGCGGGACGTCGCGGCCACCACCGACCTCGGCACGACGTGGCGCTTCCAGCACCGCACGACTGAGCCGGACGTGCTCCGCACCCCCGGTCTGACGCTCTGGTTCGGGGATGACGGCCCGGGTGAGTGGGTGGTCCCGGACCCGGTGCTCGAGCTCCGGCTGCCGCGCACGCGGTTCGAGCTGCCCGACCTGCGCGACGTCGACGAGGCGCTGCTGTTCCTCGCCGACCGGGTGCAGGACCACCTGGTGGACGAGCTGCACGGCGCCTGGCCGCTCTGCCCGGGGCACACTCACCCGATGCGGCCGGCGCCGTCGGGCACCGGTCCGGCGTGGCGGTGCCCCGCGGGGACGGGTGCCGACGTCGAGGTGGGTGCACTGCGCTGACCCCGCCGCGCCGTTGCGGAGGGGCACGGTCAGGCTGGCCGGATGAGCGACGAGGGCATGGTCTGGGTCCGCGGCGCGCGGGAGCCCAACCTTCAAGACGTCGACGTCGACGTCCCGCGCGACGCCCTGGTGGTGTTCACCGGCGTCTCCGGGTCGGGGAAGTCGTCGCTGGCGTTCGGCACGGTCTACGCCGAGGCGCCACGGGGCGCGGTACGACGCCGAGACCCTCGAGGTCACCGTGGGTGGGAAGACGATCGCCGACGTGCTCGACCTGACCGTCGAGGCGGCGCAGGGGTTCCTGGCCGACGTCCCCGCCGCGGCGCGGAGCCTGCGGGCCTTGCAGGAGGTCGGCCTGGGCTACCTGCGCCTCGGCCAGCCGACGACCGAGCTGTCCGGTGGCGAGGCGCAGCGGGTGAAGCTGGCCAACGAGCTGCAGCGGGCTCGGCGCGGGCACACGCTCTACCTGCTCGACGAGCCGACCACCGGCCTGCACCCGGCCGACGTCGAGGTGCTCATGGCCCAGCTGCAGCGGCTGGTCGAGGCCGGCAACTCCGTCGTCCTGGTCGAGCACGACGTGGACGTCGTGGCCGACGCCGACTGGGTGCTCGACCTCGGCCCGGGCGGTGGGGACGCCGGTGGGCGGGTGGTCGCGGCCGGGACGCCGGAGCAGGTGGCGGTCGCGGACACGCCCACGGCCCAGTTCCTGGCGGGGCGGTTGACACCACCTGGCTAACGCACTTAGCCTTGAGCTAACAACCTTAGCCAAGGAGAACGACATGACCGAGTTCCTCACCCTCGACGACGGCACGCTGGCCTACGAGGTGACCGGTGACGGCCCGCTCGTCGTCCTGGCGCACGGCATGGGCGACGACCGCACCGCCTACCGCCACCTCGTCCCGCAGCTGGTGGACACCGGGTACCGGGTCGCCGCCGTCGACCTGCGGGGGTGCGGCGAGTCCAGCGCCGCGTGGCCCGCCTACAGCCGGACGGCGATCGCCGGCGACCTGCTCGCGTTGGTGCGCCACCTGGGCGGCCCGGCCGTGCTGGTCGGGCACTCGATCTCCGGCGGGGCGGTCACGATCGCTGCGGCGCAGGCGCCCGAGCTGGTCACCGCGCTGGTCGAGCTGGCGCCGTTCACCCGCAAGCAGGCGATCTCGCTGAAGGACCTGCGGTCGGCCCGCTTCCGCCGCGGCATGCGACACCTGCTCGGCGCCGGCATGCTCGGCCGCATCGACTCGTGGCGCAAGTACCTCGACGTCGCCTACCCCGGCGCCAAGCCGGCCGACTGGACCGAGCGGCTCGACCACGTCGAGGCCAAGCTGCGCGAGCCCGGCCGCATGGCGGCGCTGAAGAAGATGGGCACCACCCCGGCCACCGACGCCGGCGCGGCGCTGCCCGGCGTGCGCTGCCCCATGCTGGTCGTGCAGGGCAGCCTCGACCCCGACTGGGCGGCGCCGCAGGCCGAGGGGGAGGCGATCGTCGCCGAGCTGCCCGCGGGTCTGGGCCGGCTGGCGGTCATCGAGGGCACCGGCCACTACCCGCACCACCAGGTGCCGGACGAGGTCGCCGCCGTCGTCCTGCCGTTCCTGGCGACCGTCGATGCCTAGGGCGGGGCTCGACCCGGACGCCGTCGTCGCGGCCGGGGCGCAGCTGGCCGACGAGGTGGGCTTCGCCGGCCTCACCATGGGCGGGCTGGCCGAGCGGGTCGGGGTGCGCACGCCGTCGCTGTACAAGCACGTGGGCGGGCAGGACGACCTGGTGCGCCGGATCGCCGTCCTGGCGATGGACGAGGCCGGGGCCGCAGTGGGCGCGGCCATCCAGGGGCTGGCCGGTCGGGATGCGCTGGTCGCGGCGGCCGGGGCGTTCCGGGACTACGTGCTGGCCCACCCGGGCCGCTACGCCGCGACCATCGGGGTGGAGCCGACCGGCCCCGACGACCCGCTGGTGGGCGCCAGCTCGCGGGCGCTCGACGCCTTCCGGGCGGTGCTGCGCGGCTACGACCTGCCGGCCAACCAGGAGGACCACGCGCTGCGGACGCTGCGCAGTGCCCTGCACGGGTACGCGACCTTGCAGGCGGGGCGCGGGTTCCAGTGGTCGGCCGACGTCGACGAGAGCTTCGCGTGGCTGGTCGACCTGCTCGACCGCGGCCTGCGCAGCGCGGGGTAGGTCAGCGCTGCACGCGGCGGCGTCCGGCCAGCACGAGTGCGCCACCGGCGCCGAGCAGGCCCAGGGCGGCCACGGCCATCGTGCCCACCGGGGTGCCGGTCGCGGCCAGCACCCTTGGCTGGACCGCAGGGCCCGCGGAGACGGAGACGGGGACCGTCACCGTGTCGGGGCCGCCGGGAGCGGCCGTCGGGACCGTGCCGGGCCCGGTGGTGGCGGGCGACGTCCCGAAGGCGTTGCTCGCCGTCACCGACGGGTCGTACGTGGTGCCGTTGACCAGGCCGGTGAGGGTGCAGCTGGTGCCCGTGGTCGTGCAGCTGGCACCACCGGGGGTGGCGGTGACGGTGTAGGTGGTCGCGGCACCGGCCGTCGCGGTGACCGCACCGGCGTCCCACTCCACGACCGCGCTGCCGTCGCCGGGGGCGGTACGGACCGCGGCGGGTGCGGCCGGCGCCTGCGGGATGAGGTAGCTGATGGTCACCCTGGCCGGCGCCGACGTCAGCTGGTGGGAACCCCCGGCCGGGACGAGCGAGCTGCCCCCGGCGCCGCTGTCGCCCAGGTAGTGGGCGAGGTTCGTGAAGCTGGCCGACCCGCCGGCGCCCCCGCCGTACAGACCTCCGCCTCCGCCGCCGCCTGCGACGCCGGACGTGACGGTCCCGGTCGCCCCGCCGGCGCCCAGGACGCCGGAGCGACCGGGTTCACCGCACTGACCTCCGGCCCCGCCCGCGGTAGCCGTCCCGGGCTGTGCGGCGACCGGGGCGTAGCAGAGACCAGCCAGGCCGGGTGCACCGGCGTCGCCGCCGGCCACGCCGACCGCGGTGGGCTCGGCGTTGGTGTGGACCGAGCCCGCGCCACCCCCGCCACCCGCGACCACGACCCGGCTGGTGAGGTCGCCGGCCACGGTGCGCACGTCGGACGCACCGCCGCCCGAGCCCCCGGAGGCACCGGCGTTCGAACCCCGTGTGTACCCACCGCCGTTGTAGCCGCCGGGCATGGAGAAGTCCGGCGGGTTCAGTTGCCCCAGCAGCCCCTGACCGCCCACGACCACCGTCAGGGTGTTGCCGGGGACGGTGGCGATGTCGCCGGTGACCTGGTCTCCGCGGCCACCGGGCGCGGTGCCGCCCGCGGTGGTGGAGGCGCCGCCGGCAGCCCCCACCGCGGTCACGGTGACGGTCGTGACGCCGGCCGGGACGGTGAAGGTCTCCGGCGCGCCGGTGAAGCCGTAGCTGCAGGTCATCGTGCCGGCAGGCGACGCGGTGCAGGTGCCCGACGTGGGCGCTGCGGACGCCGGGTCCGGCAGCAGGACGACGGTCCCCGCCGCGACCAGGGCGGCGGCGAGCGATGCCGCCCGGCGCACTCGGGCGGTCTCGTCGACTCGGGGCACAGCACACTCCTGTCCGCGCCCCGCAGGACTGCGCAGCGACGGACAGTCTGCACGCGATCGCCGTGCGTCATGTCAGGCGCGCCTACATTCGGGTGCATGTCGTCGTACCGCAGGCCGTTGGACGAGCTGCGGGAGACCGTGGGCCGACTGGGTGAGCAACTGCCGCGACCCGGTGGGCGGGGCGTCGACGAGCTGGTCGGCGACCTCTTCGGCGGCCGCGCAACGCCCGGTCGGCCGTTGGCCGCGATCCAGGCCGACCTCGCCGGGCTGATTGGGCTCGAAGCGGTGAAGGAGCAGGTGCAGGCGCTGGTCGCGTTCCTGCAGGTGCAGGCTCGCCGCAAGGAGCACGACCTGCCCGAGGCGGCGACGTCGCAGCACCTGGTGTTCCTGGGCAACCCGGGCACGGGCAAGACCACCGTGGCCCGGCTGCTGGCCGAGATGTACCGGGCGGTCGGGTTGCTGGCCAAGGGCCACCTGGTGGAGGTCGACCGGGCCGGCCTCGTCGGCCAGCACGTGGGGGCGACCGCGATCAAGACCGACCGGGTGGTCCGCCGGGCGCTCGACGGCGTGCTGTTCATCGACGAGGCGTACTCGCTGGCACCCGAGGGCGACGGCCGGCAGGACTTCGGGCCCGAGGCCATCGAGGTGCTGCTCAAGCGCATGGAGGACCACCGGCACCGCCTGGTGGTGATCGTGGCCGGCTACCCGCGGCTCATGGAGGGCTTCCTGGCCTCCAACCCGGGCCTGCGCTCGCGGTTCGGCCGGGAGATCCGCTTCCCCGACTACTCGACCGCCGAGCTGGAGGCGATCTTCGTCAGCATCGTGGCCCAGCACGAGTACCTGCTGGAGCCCGGCGCCGAGGTGACCCTGCGCAGCACGCTGGCCGGCGTCCGGGTAGGAGAGGACACCGGCAACGCGCGCTTCGCCCGCACCCTGTTCGAGCAGGCACTGAACCGCCAGGCGCTACGGCTCACCCGCGACGGCAGCGTCGACTCCCTCGACCGCACCGCGGTCTCGACCCTCACCGCCGACGACGTCACCGAGGCCGCCGCGTCGCTGCTCGGCGAGCCGGCACCGAAGCTGCCCACCGGGCCCCGCTGGGTGGGGTAGCCCTCGCCTCGAGACCGGGGTTCGGGGGGTCCCGGCCGGGCAGGTGGGCCCGCGAACCTCGATCTCGGTGAGCGGTCAGTCCTCCAGCAACCAGACGGCGGTGTCGGCGGGCAGCGCGACCGTGCCGTGCGCGCTGCGCACGGCGGTGGACGACGCCAGCAGCACGGTGCCGGGGTTCGGCACGAGGGCGGTGTCGATGCCCATGTTGAGCACGCAGGTGACGGTCTCGTCGTCCGACGTGCAGCGCACAGTGAGGACGTCGCCGCTCGTGCTCACCGTCGCCGTGCCCGAGCCCAGCGCCGGGTGGGCGGCCCGCAGGGCGAGTGCCCGCCGGTAGAGGGTGAGGGTGGAGCCGCCGTCACGGGTCTGCCGGGAGACGGCGTGCTGCGCCCAGCCATCCGGGATCGGCAGCCACGGGTCGGCGGCACCGTCGGGGGAGAAGCCGACGCCGTCGGCCTCGTTCCACGGCATGGGCACGCGGCAGCCGTCTCGGCCGGCCCGGGCGCCGCCGCTGCGGTGGAAGATCGGGTCGAGCTTGGCGGCATCCGGGACGACGGCCTGCGGCAGCGCGAGCTCGTCGCCGGCGTAGAGGTAGGGCGAGCCGGGCAGCGACAGCATGAGCAGGGCGGCGGCCCGGGCGCGGGCGGTGCCGAGCGCGCCGCCGCCGAAGCGGGTGACCTGACGGTCCTTGTCGTGGTTGCCCAGCACCCAGGAGACGGGGGCGCCGACGGTGGCGAAGGCGTCGAGGGCGGTCTGCACGCCGTCCGCGAAGGCGGCGGCGTCCCAGCCGGACTTGATGAGCCGGAAGCTGAACGACTGGTGCATCTCGTCGGGGCGGGAGTACAGGGCGACCTGGTCGAGGTCGGCCAGGCAGACCTCGCCGACCAGCATGGTGCCCGGGTACTCGTCGCAGATCGCGCGCCAGCGGCGCCAGACGTCGTGCACCTCGGGCTGGTTCCAGGTCATGGCCTGCTCGGGGCCGTGCCCGAAGAGGGTGGGGGAGTAGGCGCCGGGGTTGTCGCGGAGCTCGGCGTCCTTGATGAGCCCGTAGGCGACGTCGACCCGGAAGCCGGAGACACCACGGTCGAGCCAGAACCGGAGCGTGGCGTCGAAGTCGTCGGCGACGGCGGAGTCGCGCCAGTTGAGGTCGGGCTGCTCGGGGGCGAACAGGTGCAGGTACCAGCGGCCGTCGGGGGTGCGCGACCAGGCGGGGCCGCCGAAGAGCGACTGCCAGTTGTTCGGGGGCTGCTCGGAGGCCTCGGCGAAGTGGTAGCGGCTGGACTCGGGGGCGTCGGGGTCGGCCAGGGCCGCCTGGAACCAGGGGTGCTGGTCGGAGGTGTGGTTGGGGACGACGTCGAGGATGACCTTCAGCCCGAGCTGGTTCGCGTCGGCGATGAGCGCTTCGAGGTCTTCGAGGTTGCCATAGTCGGGGTCGACGGCGCGGTAGTCGACGATGTCGTAGCCGCCGTCGGCGCCGCCGGAGGGGTAGTGCGGGTTGATCCACAGCGCGTCGACGCCGAGCCAGACCAGGTAGGGCAACCGCGACCGCAGCCCGGCGATGTCGCCGATGCCGTCGCCGTTCGAGTCGGCGAACGAGCGCAGGTAGACCTGGTAGACGACCGCGTCCCGCCACCACTCCCGCTGGATCGCGGGTGCCGCAGGGGACGGCAGTGCTGCCAGCCGGGGTGCCATGACTCCGTCATCGGCAGCCAGGGCCTACGGCCATGTGAAGCAGATCACCAGTTTTCGGCTGGATCCTTGGCGCATGTGAACAACCGCGGTTTGGCGGGCGGACCACTGCCGGGCTTGGGCCGGGTCCAACTGCGTGGACACCGATGGGGGCGGAGGGGCCAAGCCCCCGCGCCCTTCATTGAGCAGGCGGCCCCCGGCCTCCCTGCAAGCGTTGTGCGCAACGGGAATGCTCGCCAGCGGCATGGTTTTACATAGGCGAGTGATGTGCGAGGTACGCGGGTCGCGTCTGACACTCGGGTTCTGGTTACCCCCAACTGCATTCGGGCTCGCACTAGCCCGGGGCTTTCACGCCGGTCCGTGATCGTTCCGCTCCGGACGTAGGAAAGGTGCTCCTGACCTGCGAGGATCGAGATTGTCTAGGTCTTGATCAACGCAGGAACCGGAGCACCTTTCTGGT
>NZ_JBAPLU010000037.1:0-21630 GCF_037083825.1 Klenkia sesuvii | reverse complement strand
CGGCATCGACTCCGCCGTCCTCGGGCTCGGCCACCGCGACGTCAAGGACCTGCGGCCCGAGGACGTCGTCGCCCCGACCGGCTGGCCCCGGGTGCTGGGCACCGCCGACCAGCAGCACGTCGTCTGACACCCGCTCCCCACCGACCCCCGGCGGCGAACCCGCAGCCGGACCCGGCTCACCAGGAGGCACCCGTGCCGGAGCAGACCGAGACCGAGACCCCAGCCCCCGCCACCGCCGCCCCCGCCGAGGAGGTCCTCACCGAGGAGTCCCTGGTGGAGGAGGTCTCCATCGACGGCATGTGCGGCGTGTACTGAGCCGTTGGCCGACAACTGGCTGCTGGCCAACGGCGACGGCGTGCTGACCGGTGACTCGTTCTTGCACCTGTCCGCCTTCGGGGAGGCCCTGCCGGGGCTGGACCTGTGCGGCGCCGGGCGCGTGGTGTGCCTGGTCGACCCGGTCGGGGACGTCCACGCCTGCCCGTTCGCCATCCACGAGAACCTCCTGGCCGGCGACGTGCGCTCCCCCGGCGGGTTCCAGAAGGTGTGGCAGACCTCGGACTTCTTCACCGACCTGCGCAGCCCCCAGACCGGTGGCGCCTGCACCACGTGCGAGCACTTCGACGCCTGCCGCGGTGGCTGCATGGCGGCCGAGTTCTTCACCGGCCCGGTGCGCGAGCAGCCCACGCTGCTGGGCATGCCCAGCATCCCGGCCACGATCTGCGACGAGTCGCCGCTGGCCGGGCTCGACCTGCGCCGTGCACCGGCTGGAGCACCATGCCCCGAGGCGATGCCCTGACGGGACGCCTGGTCAGGCCTGCTCGTCGGCACCTCACGACGATCGTTGCAGGACCGGGACCGCACTCGCGATGCCCGTTCACAGGGCATGTGACTGTCGTGGCCGTTCTGGGCTCCAGCGTGCACCCCGTCGTTCGAACAGCTGGACAGCGTCGTGACCGGCCGGTATGGACACCTGCGGTCGTTGTCGTGCGAGCAGTGCTGGTGCCTACAAGTCGACTGCTCGAACGCCATGACCTGACATTCTTTTGTTTCTACTGAAGCGCTCATGACCTCGTCCGACAGTCCTCTCCGACGACTGCGCGCTGGGCGCGGCCGGATCGAGGAGATGGTCCGCGATGTCCTTCGTTCGAAATGCCCGACTGGCCGTCAAGCTCGCAGCGATCGGGGTGCTGGCCGCGCTGGTCGTGAGCGTCGTCGCCGCGGTCTCGCTGCAGGCCACTGCAGCACTGAGCCAGCGTCTGGACACCATGTACTCCTCCACTGTGCAGGCCGCGGTCGAGCTGGGACGGGTGCGCGCGGCCTTCAACTCCAGTGCCAAGGACAACACCGACATGCTCATCACCCAGGAGCCGGAGGTGAAGACGGCTGAGGTGCGCGACAAGAACCGGGCTGGTCACGACGCGGAGGTCGACGACGCGTGGGCGGCGTACCTGGCGGCCGATCCTGCCAGCACATCCGAGCAGCGGTCGGAGTTCGAGCGGAACCTCGCGACCTACCGTCAGTCGAGGGTGCAGGACCTGGATCCCCTGGCCATCGCGGGGGACAACGCTGGCTGGGTCGCGGCCTACCGCGCCTCGCCCGCCTTGCAGGCCTTCGCGGACATCAACACGGCGTTGGACGGCATGCAGAGCGCCGAGGCTGACGCCGCGGCCGCTGCGTCGGCCTCGGGCCGCAGTGCCGCGACGTCGGCGACGGTCGCGATCGCGATCATGACCGCGTCAGGACTGGCACTTCTGCTCTTCGTCGTCACCGTCGTCACCAGGATGATCACCCGTCCCCTGGCCCGCACCCGTGCGGTCGCAGAGGCGCTCGCCGGGGGCGACCTGACCCGGGAGATCGGTCTGACCAGCACCGACGAGGTGGGGCAGATGGGTGCCGCGGTGGACGCCGCATTGGGCAACCTGCGCGCGTTGATGGCCTCGGTCGTGTCGTCGGCGGACGCGGTGGCGGCCTCCAGCGAGGAGCTGTCGGCGACGGCGGCGCAGATCTCCGCGTCGTCGGAGGAGACCAGCGTGCAGTCCGGAGTGGTGTCCGGTGCTGCGGACGAGGTGTCCCGGTCGGTGGCCACGGTCGCGGCCGGTGCGGAGGAGATGAGCGCGTCCATCCGGGAGATCGCGCAGAACGCCAACGAGGCCGCCCGCGTGGCCGCAGGCGCAGTGATCGAGGCGGAGGCGACCAACGCGACGATCCAGAAGCTGGGTCTGTCGTCGAAGGAGATCGGCGACGTGGTCAAGGTGATCACGTCGATCGCCGAGCAGACCAACCTGCTGGCGTTGAACGCCACGATCGAGGCTGCGCGTGCGGGTGAAGCCGGCAAGGGCTTCGCCGTGGTGGCCAACGAGGTCAAGGAGCTGGCGCAGGAGACCGCCCGGGCCACCGAGGACATCGCGCGGCGAGTGGAGGCGATCCAGGCCGACACCGGTGGTGCCACCGAGGCCATCGGCCGGATCGGTGAGGTCATCGGCCAGATCAACGACTACCAGCTGACCATCGCCTCGGCCGTGGAGGAGCAGACCGCGACCACGAACGAGATGTCGCGGTCGGTGGCCGAGGCCGCGGGCGGGACGACGGAGATCGCCGCCAACATCACCGGCGTCTCCACCGCGGCCGAGTCCACGACGCGGGCGTTGGGGCAGACCCGGACGGCCGTCGACGAGCTCTCCCGCATGGCCGCCGACCTGCGCACCACCGTCGGCTCCTTCACCTACTGACCGCGCGTACCCGGCCGGCCCGCCGGCCGGGTACGCCCAGGTCAGCACGACGCCCCCGAGAATGCACCCGTCTGCCCATCACGTGGGTGCTGGTCGAGCGGAGGGCGAGGGATTCGAACCCTCGAGGAGCGTGAACCCCTAGCAGTTTTCAAGACTGCCGCCATCGGCCACTAGGCGAGCCCTCCTGGCCGACCGAGCCTAGCCGCCGCGGGCCGGGTCGACCCGGCACCCAACCGTCGCCGCAGCGTCGGCCGTACGACCGCATCGCGTCACCCCGCTCCGCTCTGCTGACCGGCATGCGCGTCGCCCTGGTCTCGGAGACCTTCACCCCGGCGGTCAACGGCGTCGTCACGTCGGTCCTGCGAGCTGCCGACCACCTTGCCCTGCGCGGGCACGACCCCGTGGTCGTCGCCCCGTCGGGCACCGACTACGAGAGCCGGTGCGGTGCCGTCGTCCCGGTGCACGCAGTGCGGTCGGTGCGCCTCCCCCGCTACCGGGAGCTGCCGCTGGCTGCCCCCACCGGTGAGGTCGGCGAGCTGCTGGACCAGCTGCGCCCCGACGTCGTCCACCTGGCTTCCCCCGCCGTCCTCGGCTCGGTCGCCGCACGGGCCGCGCAGCAGCGCGGGATCCCGACGGTCGCGGTCTTCCAGACCGACCTGGCCGCCTACGCCGGCCGCTACCGGGTGCCCGGCGGGTCGTCGACGACCTGGCGCTGGCTGCGCGCGCTGCACGACCGGACGGCGCTCACCCTCGTGCCCTCGTCGGCGACGATGGCCCAGCTGCGCCGGCACGGCTTCGGTCCGCTCGCGCTGTGGGCCCGGGGCGTGGACCTCGCGCAGTTCGCCCCGGTGCACCGCTCCTCGGCGCTGCGGGCGCGGGTGGCCCCCGGCGGCGAGCTGCTGGTGGGCACCGTGGCCCGGTTGGCGGTGGAGAAGCGGCTGCACCTGCTCGGCCCGCTGACGGAGCTGCCCGGGGTGCGGCTGGTCGTCGTCGGCGACGGCCCGCAGCGCCGGGCACTGCAGCGCGCCCTGCCCCGGGCGGTGTTCACCGGCCGGGTCGAGGGGCCCGAGCTCGGCGCGCTGGTGGCCTCGTTCGACCTCCTGGTGCACCCCGGCGCCGACGAGACGTTCTGCCAGGCCGTGCAGGAGGCGCTGGCCGCCGGGGTGCCGGCGCTGGTCGCCGCGTCGGGCGGCCCGCTGGACCTGGTGCGGCACGGCGAGAACGGCTGGCTGTGGGCCGGCGACGACCCGCACGTGCTGGCCGCGATGGCCGCCGGCCTGCGCGACGACCCGCTGGCCCTGCGCGCCGCGGCCACCCGGGCCCGGGCGTCGGTGGCGCACCGCACCTGGGGCCGGCTGGGCGACGAGTTGATCGGCCACTACGACCGCGTGCTCGGCCGCGCGGCGGTCCACCCGCTGGCCGCCTGACCCGCCCCGAGCCGCCCCGCCCCGCCCCGCCCCGCGTTGATCGTGCAGAGCGGCAACGCCGCCACGCCGGTGGACGGCGCGTCGACGCTGCGCAACTGCAAGGTCAACGGCGACGGCCCCGCCCCCCGGGATGGGGAGCGGGGCCGTCGACCAGAGCTGCGTCAGCTGGCGCGGCGGCGAGCACCGACCAGCAGACCGGCACCGGTCAGCAGCACCAGCCCGCCGCCGACCGCGACCGGGGCGGCGTCGAAGCCGGTGGTGGCCAGCGTGGCGACCCCACCGCTCACGGTGACCGTGACCACCAGGTTGCGGACGTTGCCGTCCCGGTCCACGCCGGTGGCGACCAGGTGGTGGGTGCCGTTGGCCAGGTTCGCCGGGACGGTGACCTCGACCGAGAAGTTGCCGTCCTTGTCGGCGACGACGGTGCCCAGGGTGACCGGGGACGAGTAGACGACCAGCGTCACGGTCGAGTTCGGGGCGTAGCCCGTGCCCTGCAGTGTGACCTTCTGGCCCGCGGTCAGCTTGGAGATCGGACCGGCCGGGCCGACGACGTCACCGTTGTCCTGGGTCGGCACCGACGCCGGGACGGTGCTGGCCGGGACGACGATGCCGGACTTCGACGAGGCGTCGCTGAAGTTCTTCTCGGTGTCGAAGGAGTAGACACCGACCTGGTAGTCAGCGCCGGCCGGCACGAAGAAGGTGCAGCTGGTGGCCGACGCAGCCACCTCGCACCCGGTGCCGCCGGTGCCGCTGCCGCCCTGGCCGTCGCTCTCGGACTTGATGCCCTGGCCCCAGTAGACGCCGTAGCCGGCGACCGGGTAGGTGCCCTGCCGGGCCGACGGGGCCCAGCTGACGGTGATCTGCGACGGTCCGGTCTTGACCGCGGTGATCGCGGGAGCACCGGCGACGGCGAAGGGGGTGACCGTCCCGGCGTCGGACGCCTCGCTCGGGCCGTTGGCCTCCGAGAGCGACTGCATGGTGATCGAGTACTCGGTGCCGTTGGTCAGGCCCCCGACCTCGAACCAGCCGCGCTCGAGGTCCTCCGCGGTCAGCGAGACCCAGGAACCGGTGCCGACGCGGTACTGGTAGCCGGTCGCGTCGGCGGTGAAGGCGTCGGGCTCGCCCGGCTCGTTGAAGAACACGACCGCTCCGCCGTCGCGCGGCTGGAGGTCGGCGAGGGACGGCGCGTCGGGGGCCTCGCACCCGCGGGCGATCACGCCGACGTAGCCACCGGCGAAGCCCGAGGCGTCGATCTGCGGGGCGCCGTAGGGCAGCACCAGGTCAGTGGAGACCCCGGTGGCGCCGCCGCCGACCCCGCCCTCGGTGCCCGCGCCGTCGCCACCCTTGGCCGAGGCGACCACCGCGCCGCCGACGAGGAGGGCGGAGCCGGCCGCGCCACCGCCACCGGGCGCGCCGTCCGTGCCGTTCAGCGACGCGGCACCGGAGTTGGTGCCGGCCGTGCCGTTCTCGGTGCCGTCGGCGTCGTCGCCGCCCGCCCCACCCCGCGCGAAGGCGAAGGTGGTGGGGCCGTCGAGGGCCACGGTGAACAAGATGCCCTTGCCGAGGGGCCCGCCGGTGGAGCCACTGCGACCACCGGACGCACCGTCGATCTGGACGGACGCGGTGCAGTAACCGGCAGGCACGGTCAGGCCCGTGTCGCCGTCCTCGGTGTTGGCGGCCAGCTGAGACGTGCTGGTGATGATCGGCGCGGCCGAAGCCACGCCGGTGACACCGAGGACGGCGGTGGACATCCCGATCGTGCTCGCGGCGACGACGCCGAGCGCACGACGGGACGGAGACGTGAAGCGCATCTTCGGGGCTCCCCCGTGAATGCCCGGAGCGCCGGGCACGCGCGCGGATGTCCCGCGCACTGCCCTCATCGGCCGCCTGTCAGCGCACTGTGAACCGTCGAGTCGACTCATACCGACACATTTCGACTCGTATTACCAGGAGCATCTTCCTGCACGGGAATCCGCCCTCCGCCAGCAGCTCTGGTGGAGGAGGACGGACGTCCGCGCACCCCCCTGATCAGCGCTGGGCGGGCGAGGAGCTAGCGCGGCCGCACCGTGCCCAGCACGTGGTCCTGCCCGGACTTCGCGCCGCGGACGGCGAGGTCCCAGCCGCCATCCCGCTGCCCCGTCGCCAGGGTGACCGTCGAGGGCAGGAACAGCGGCTTGCGGAACGCGACGTCCACCGAGAACGACTCCGGCAGTCGGCCCGACAACGCCGCCAGGCCCCGCGCCTTGACCCACATGCCGTGCGCGATCGCCCGCTTGAACCCGAAGGCCTTCGCGGTCAGCCCGGACAGGTGGATCGGGTTGACGTCACCGGAGACGCCCGCGTACCGGCGTCCGGCGTCGTCGGGCACCCGCCAGACCGCGGCCTGCGCGACGTCCCCGATCTCCAGGTCCGGGTCGTCGGGCACGGACGCGGCTGGCGCCTTCGAACCCCGCGCCAGGTAGGTCGACCGGCCGCGCCACACCTCGTCGCCGCGCGAGCGCACCGAGGCGACCAGGTCGACGGTCGCGCCGCTGCGGTGCGGGGCGAACCGGTCGGCCCAGACCTCGAGGTCGAGCTTCTCCGAGATCGACACCGGCCGGACGACGTCGACCCGGTTGCGCACGTGCACCAGCCCGGGGAGGGCCAGCGGGAACGACCGGTCGGCCATGAGCGCGACCTGCAGCGGGAAGGTGAGCACGTGCGGGAAGGTCGGTGGCAGGGTGTCGCCGAACCGGAACCGGCACACCTCGGCGTAGTCGGCCACCTGGACCGGGTCGACGACGACGGCGACTCGGCTCAGGTGGGTGCCGGGCAGCTCCCCGCCCCGGCCGCGCGCGGTGAGCGCGGCCTTCGCGAACAGCGTGCCCATCGACGGCGGGCCGTCCAGGACCACGGGTGCCGCCATCACGCCCCCAGCAGGTTCTGGCCGCACACCCGCAGCACCTGGCCGTTGACCCCCGCGCTCGCGGGCTGCGCCAGCCAGGCGATGGCCTCGGCGACGTCCACGGGGAGCCCGCCCTGCTGCAGCGAGTTGAGCCGGGCGCCGACCTCGCGGGTGCCGAAGGGCATCTTCGCGGTCATCTCGGTGACGATGAACCCGGGCGCGACCGCGTTGATGGTCGCCCCGCGCGAGGCGAACTCCGGCGCCCACGACCGCACCATGCCGATGACGCCGGCCTTGGACGCCGAGTAGTTCGTCTGCCCGCGGTTGCCGGCGATGCCCGACTGCGAGCTCACCGCCACCACTCGCGCGCCGTCCCTCAACGCGCCGGGAGCATCGAGCAGGGCCTGGGTCATGTCGAGCTGGGCCTGCAGGTTGACCGCGAGCACCGAGTTCCAGCGCGCGGCGTCCATGTTGACCAGCAGCTTGTCCCGGGTGATGCCGGCGTTGTGCACGACGACGTCCACACCGCCGTGCCGCTGCACGACGTGGTCGACGAGCCGCTGCGCGGCGTCGGGGGCGGTGATGTCCAGCTGAAGCGCCGTCCCGCCGATGCGGTTGGCCACCTCGGCCAGGGCCTGCCCGGCGGCCGGGACGTCGACGGCGACCACGTGCGCGCCGTCCCGACCCAGCACCTCGGCGATCGAGGCACCGATGCCCCGGGCCGCCCCGGTGACCACGGCGACCTTGCCGGCCAGCGGGGTGGCCCCGCCGTCGCCTGCGGGCACGTCGGCGGCGGACAGCGTGACGGTCTGGCCGTCGACGTAGGCCGACCGACCGGAGAGGAAGAACCGCAGCGGCCCGGGCACCGACGCCTCGGCGCCGGTGGGGACGTACACGAGGTTGGCGGTGGAACCGGCCCGCAGCTCCTTGGCCAGCGAGCGCACGAGGCCGTCGAGGGCCTGCCGGGCCGCGGCCAGCGCGGGGGACGGCGCGTCCCCGGGCACCTCGCCCAGGACGACGACCCGGCCGTTGGTGCCCAGCCGCTTCACGGCCGGGGCGAGGAAGTCGTGTGCCGCGGCCAGGTCGGCCGGGGTGGTCACGCCGGTGGCGTCGAGGACGACGGCGGCCACCTTCGGCCCCTTCTCCCCGTCGGCGGTGACCGGGGACAGCACGGTGACGCCGTCCTCCTTCAGCACCGACTCCACCTCGGCGCGCAGCCGGCCGTCACCGGCGGACCCGACGAGGGCCGGGCCGTCGAGCAGCGGCTGCCCGGGGGTGTAGCGGCGCAGCCGCACCGGCCGGGGCAGGCCCAGCTGCTTGGTGATCGTGCTGCCGATGCCGGAGTTGGCGAAGTCGCGGTACCAGTCGCTCATGGGGGTGCCCTTCTCAGCTCTCGAGGATGGCGACGACGCCCTGGCCGCCGGCCGCGCAGATGGAGATGAGGCCGCGCTTGCCGGGGCCGGCCTCGTGCAGCGCCTTGGCCAGCGAGGCCACGATGCGGCCGCCGGTCGCGGCGAACGGGTGGCCCGCGGCCAGCGAGGAGCCGTTGACGTTGAGCTTCGACCGGTCGATGGACCCCAGGGGTGCGTCCAGACCCAGCTTCTCCTTGCAGAAGCCCGGATCCTCCCATGCCTTCATGGTCGAGAGCACGGTCGAGGCGAAGGCCTCGTGGATCTCGTAGAGGTCGAAGTCCTGCAGCGTGAGGCCGTTGCGGGCCAGCATCACCGGCATCGCGTACGCCGGCGCCATGAGCAGGCCCTCTCCCCCGTGCACGTAGTCCACGGCGGCGGTCTGCGCGTCGAGCAGGTGCGCCCACACCGGCAGGTCGTGCTCCGCGGCCCACTCGTCGCTGCCCAGCAGCACGGCGGAGGCGCCATCGGTGAGCGGGGTGGAGTTCGCCGCGGTCATCGTGGCCCCCTCACCCTTGCCGAACACCGGCTTGAGCGTGGCCAGCTTCTCCAGCGAGGAGTCCGGGCGCAGGTTGTCGTCGCGGGTCAGGCCCAGGAACGGGGTGACCAGGTCGTCGAAGAAACCCCGGTCGTAGGCGGCGGCCAGGTTGTGGTGGCTGGCGACGGCCAGCTCGTCCTGCGCCTCGCGGCTGACCTCCCACTCCTTCGCGGTGATCGCGGCGTGGTCACCCATCGACAGCCCGGTGCGCGGCTCGACGTTGCGCGGCTGGTCGGGCACCAGCTGGCCGGGGCGGATGCGGCCCAGCAGCTTGAGCCGGTCGGGCAGGGTCTTCGCGTTGTTGGCCGCGATGAGCACCTTGCGGAGGTCGTCGTTGACCGCCAGCGGCGCGTCGGACGTCGTGTCGGTGCCGCCGGCGATGCCGGACTCGATCTGACCGAGCGCGATCTTGTTGGCCACCAGGACGGCGGCCTCCAGGCCGGTGCCGCAGGCCTGCTGCACGTCGTAGGCCGGGGTGGCCGGCGACAGCTGCGAGCCCAGCACCGCCTCGCGGGTGAGGTTGAAGTCGCGGGCGTGCTTGAGGACGGCGCCGGCCACGACCTCGCCGACCTGTTCCCCCGCCAGGCCGTGGCGCGCCACGAGGCCGTCGATGGTGGCGGTGAGCATGTCCTGGTTGCTTGCGCGGGCGTACTTCTTGTTCGACCGGGCGAACGGGATGCGGTTCCCGCCGACGATCGCTGCCTTGCGGGTCATGGGGGCCTCCGAGGCGTACGGGGTGGCGTTGTCGGTACCGACGGTATCAGGTACCGTCGGTCACATGAAGTCGGAGGCGGTGACCCCGCCCACTCCAGCGAGCACCGTCCCGCGCCGGCGCGACCGGCGCGACTCCAGGTGGGACGAGCACCGCCGCGCCCGTCGCGAGCAGCTCGTCTCGGCCACGGTTGCGGCGGTGGGCGAGCACGGCCCCGGCGTCGGCATGGAGCACATCGCCGCCGCCGCGGGCACCAGCAAGACCGTCGTCTACCGGCACTTCGCCGACCGCGGCGAGCTGCACCTCGCGGTCTGCGCCCGGGTGGCCGAGCAGCTGCTCGGCGCCCTGCGCGAGGCGATGACCCGCACCGACCGCCCGCGGCAGATGGTGGCCGCGGCCATCGACACCTACCTGGCCTTCATCGAGGCCGACCCCGAGCTCTACCGGTTCGTCGTGCACGCCCCCGTCGACCGCGACCCCACGGCCGACCCCATCGCCGGCCTCTCCGAGCTCGTCGGCGAGCAGGCCACCGCCCTGGTGGCCCTGGCCCTCGAGCAGGCGGGTCGACCGGTCGCGGCCGCCGAGCCCTGGGGCCACGGCCTGGTCGGCCTGGTCCGCGCCGCCGGCGACCGGTGGCTGGGCTCGGTCGACCCGGTGCCCCGCGCCGAGCTCACCACCCACCTCACCGACCTCGCCTGGGCAGGCCTGTCCGGCGTCGTCCCGCCCCGCACCACCACCCAGCGCGCCACCACCCAGCGCGCCACCACCCAGCGCGCCACCACGGAGGGAACCCGATGACCAGCACCCAGCCCCTGTCCCCGGTCGACCCGGCCCGCCTCACCGAGGTGCTCGACGGCCGCTGGGCCCACGTCCGGCGCGACGCCCGCGACCAGCTGGGGGAGCAGAAGTACGCCCCCGTGTACGGCGAGACCGGCGCCGAGGCCCGCGAGCGCATCACCGGCCTGCTCAAGGACCTTGCCGCGACCGGCCGCACCCGGCTGGGCTTCCCGCAGGCCTACGGCGGCGAGGACGACGCCGGCGCCTCGGTCACCTCGATCGAGATGCTGGCCTACGGCGACCTCTCGCTCATGGTCAAGGCGGGCGTGCAGTGGGGCCTGTTCGGCGGCGCCGTCCAGCTGCTGGGCACCGAGCGGCACCACGAGGCCTACCTGCAGCAGATCATCGACGCCGACCTGCTCGGCTGCTTCGCGATGACCGAGACCGGCCACGGCTCCGACGTCCAGCAACTGCGCACCACGTGCACCTACGACCCGGCCACGCAGACCTTCAAGCTGCACACCCCGCACGAGGCCGCCCGCAAGGACTACATCGGCAACGCCGCCAAGGACGGTCGGATGGCGGTCGTCTTCGCCCAGCTGGTCACCCAGGGACAGCGGCACGGCGTGCATGCCTGGCTGGTGCCGATCCGCGACGAGGCCGGCAACCCGCTGCCCGGGGTCACCGTCGGCGACGACGGCCCGAAGGCCGGCCTGAACGGCGTGGACAACGGCCGGCTGAGCTTCGACCACGTCAGCGTGCCGCGCGACATGCTGCTCGACCGCTACGGCCAGGTCGCCGAGGACGGCACCTACACCTCCTCCATCGAGAACGAGACCCGGCGCTTCTTCACCATGCTCGGCACCCTGGTGCGGGGGCGGGTCAGCGTCGGTGGCTCGGCCGGGTCGGCCACCAAGCTGGCCCTGCAGATCGCCACCCGCTACGGCGACCAGCGCCGCCAGTTCGCCGCCCCGGGCGAGGACCGCGAGATCGTCGTCAACGACTACCTGGTGCACCAGCGCAAGCTGCTGCCCGCGCTGGCGAAGAGCTACGCGCTGCACTTCGCCCAGGAGGAGCTCACCTCCACGATGCACGACGTCCAGGGCGCGGCGGACGTCGACGAGGCCGCCCAGCGCGAGCTCGAGTCGCGCGCGGCCGGGCTCAAGGCCGCCAACACCTGGCACGCCACCGCCACCATCCAGATGTGCCGCGAGGCCTGCGGTGGCCAGGGGTACCTCGCGGAGAACCGGTTGCCGGCGCTCAAGGCCGACACCGACGTCTTCACCACCTTCGAGGGCGACAACACCGTGCTGCTGCAGCTGGTCGCCAAGGGTCTGCTGACCGGCTACCAGGACTCCTTCGGGTCGCTGGACAGCTGGGGCAAGGCCCAGTTCGTCGCCGACCTGGTCAAGGAGACGGTGCTCGAGCGCACCGCCGCCCGCGGGCTCATCGCGCGGCTCGTGGACGCCGTCCCGGGCCGCGACGAGGAGGTCTCCCTGCTCGACCGCGGCTGGCAGCTGAGGATGTTCGAGGACCGCGAGAAGCACACCCTGGAGGGCGCGGCCAACCGGCTGCGCAAGGGCGCCTCGGACAAGTCCAACCGGCTCTTCGACGTCTTCAACGACGTGCAGGACCACGTGCTGCGGACGGCGAGCACCCACATCGACCGCGTGGTCCTCGAGGCCTTCGTGGCCGCGGTGGACCGCACCACCGACCCCGCGGCCAAGGCGTTGCTGGCCAAGGTGTGCGACCTGTACGCGCTCACCACCATCGAGGCCGACCGCGGCTGGTTCCTCGAGCACGGCCGGCTCACCCCGGCCCGGTCCAAGGCGGTCACCAGCACCGTGAACGCCCTGCTCAAGGAGCTGCGGCCGTTCATGTCCACGCTGGTCGACGGCTTCGCCATCCCCGACGCCTGGGTGCAGGCCCGCATCCTCTCGGAGGAGGGCCCCCGCCAGGAGGCCATGGCCGCCGAGGACGCCCGGGTGCGCGCCGCCCACGGGGAGGGCTCGGCCGTCGACACCCCCGACGCCACCGCCGTCGACCTGGAGATGGCCCCCGCCCAGTAGCACCCCGGCATGGGAGCCCATGCACCCGGGGACGAGCCCCGGCGGCAGGGGCATGGGCTCCCATGCCGGGGTGGCCAGGAAGATGACGCGGGTGAGCGCCGCCGTCGACGTCCTGCGGATCCCGGTCGCCGTCGACCTGGCGGCGGTCGTCGTCGGCGCCCTCACGGGTGGCCTGCTGGCCGCCCGTGAGGGCTTCGCCGTCTCCGGCGTGCTGCTGCTGGCGATCTCGGGCGGGCTGGGCGGGGGGTTGATCCGCGACGTCCTGCTCGGCGTCCCGGTCGTGGCGCTGACCAACCCCGCGTACCTGCCCACCGTGGCCCTCACCGCGATGGTGACGTTCTTCTTCGCCGGCTGGCTGTCCCGGGCCACCGGCCTGCTCATCGGGCTCGACGCGCTCACCCTGGGCTTCTTCACCGTCATCGGCGCGCAGAAGGCCCAGCTCGCCGGGCTGCCCGTGGCCAGCGTCGTCCTCATCGGGGTCGCCACCGCCGTCGGCGGGGCGGTCATCCGCGACGTGCTGCTCGCCCAGCGGGCCGACATCGTGCAACCAGGCCCCTACAACGCGGTCGCCGCGCTCATCGGCGCCTCGCTGCTGGCCGTGCTCGCCGGGCCCGCCGAGCTGCCCGTGCTCCCGGTCGCCGCGGTCGTCATCACGTTCACGTCGGGGCTGCGGCTGCTCTCGGTGCTGCGCGGCTGGTCGGCGCCGGTGGCCATCGACCTGCCGCTGCGGGCACGGAACCGGTGGTCGCAGCGGCGCGGCCGCTCTCCCGACGACTCGGTGTGACCACATCGTCACCCTCCGGGGGGATGACGACGGGTGCCGCCCCCGGGAGGATGTCCCCGCCGGCAGCCCAGCCGGCGCTGCCCGGGGAGACCTCATGGAACGGGGAGACCTCACGGAGCGCGGCGCGCGCGCGGCCGGACCACCCCGGCTCGCCCTGGCCGCGCTCCTCGCCGTGCTCGCCGGCTACGCGCTGGCCGACCAGCTCGTCCCCGCGCCGGTGTTCGACCGCTACGTCTCCAACCTGGTCCAGGCCGCAGCCGGTCTGACCGCCACCGTGCTCGCCGGCCACCGCGCCCGGTCGACGACGGGCCGCACCCGGCTGTCCTGGGCCAGCCTCGCGGGCGGCACGGGTGCCTGGACGGCGGGTCAGGCCTGGTGGTGCTGGGTGCAGGTGGTGCGGGGCGGCGACGCACCGTTCCCCTCGATCGCCGACGTCGGCTTCGTGCTCTTCCCCGTGCTCGCGGGGTGCGCCCTGCTGCTCCAGCCCACCGCCGACGGCTCGGTCGGCCGTGTGCGGCGGGCCCTCGACGCCGCGATGACCTCGGCCGCCGTCGGCCTGGTCAGCTGGGAGACCACGCTCGGCGCGGTGGTGGCCGGCAACACCGGCGACGACCGGCTGGCCGGGGCGCTGCTGGTGGCCTACCCGGTGCTCGACGTCCTGCTGGTCGTGCTGGGCGTGCTGACCCTCGCCCGGGCCACCGGCGACCGGGTGCCGATCGCGCTGGTGGTGCTGGGGGTGGTCGCGTTCAGCGTCGCCGACAGCGCGTTCGCCTACGTGGCGGCGGCCGACGCCTACGCCGGTGACCTCCTCGACCTCGGCTGGGTCGCCGGGTTCGGGTGCATCGCGCTCGCCGCGCTGCGCGTGCCCGCCCCGGACGCCCCGGTCGTCGGCGGGCAGGGCACAGGGCGGTCCTCCCGGGCCGACTTCCTGCCCTACGTGCCCGTCGCCGTCGCCCTGGCCGTCACCACCGGGCTGGTCGTCGCCGGCCGCACGCTCAACCGGTGGGAGCTGCTCACCGCCGGTGTGGTGATCGCGCTGCTGCTCACCCGGCAGTACACCGCACTGCGGGACAACGCCCGGTTGGCCACCGAGCTGGCCGCGCGCGAGGCCCAGCTGCGCCACCAGGCCTTCCACGACGGCCTGACCGGCCTGGCCAACCGCGCCCTCTTCCTGGACCGGCTGGGCCACGCCCTCGCCCTGCACGCCCGCGACCTGCGCCCGGTGGCCGTCGTCTTCCTCGACCTCGACGACTTCAAACTGGTCAACGACACCCTCGGGCACGCCGTCGGCGACGAGCTGCTGGTGCGGGTGGCCGAGCGGCTCACCGGTGCCGTGCGCACCGGCGACACCGTGGCCCGCCTCGGCGGGGACGAGTTCGCCGTCCTGCTGGAGGACGGCGGCGACCCGGTGCCGATCGCGGCCAAGGTCGCCGACGCCCTGGGGCCGGCCTTCGTGCTCGGCGGCGACCTGGTCGAGGTGCACGCCAGCGTCGGCATCTGCGCGCTGTCGGCCGAGGACGCCCCGCTGGCCGCCGACGAGCTGCTGGCCCGCTCCGACACCGCCATGTACGCCGCCAAGCGCTCGGGGAAGGACCGCATCGTCGCCTGGTCGGTGGGCATGAGCCTGGCCGAGCTGCAGGACGAGGAACTGCGCCACGCCCTGCGCGCGGCCATCGACGACCGCGAGGTGCGGCTGGCCTACCAGCCCGTCGTCGAGCTCGACGGCGGCCGGGTGGTCGGCCTGGAGGCCCTGGCCCGCTGGCGCCACCAGGGCCAGGACGTGCCCCCCGACGTGTTCATCCCGCTGGCCGAGCGCACCGGCCTGATGAGCGCCCTCGCGACCGACCTGCTCGAGTCCGCCTGCAGCCGGCTCTCCGGCTGGGTCCTGCGCCACCCCCACCCGCTGGCCGTGCACGTCAACGTGGCCCCCAGCCAGCTGGTCGCCCCGGGGTTCGTGGCCACCGTCGCCGGCCTCGTCGACCGCTACCAGCTGCGGCCGGGCAGCCTGGTGCTGGAGATCACCGAGTCGGGGATATTCGCCGACCTCGGCGCGGCCCGCCGCACGGTCGTCGAGCTCCGCCGGCTCGGCGTCGGCGTGTCCCTCGACGACTTCGGCGTCGGCTACTCCTCCCTCGCCCAGCTCACCTCGATGCCGCTGGACTCGGTCAAGATCGACCGCTCGTTCCTCGCCGCGGTCGACACCGACCCGCGCCAGGCCACGTTCCTGCACGCGGTGCTGCGGCTGGCCGAGGAGATCGGCCTGCCGGTGGTCGCCGAGGGCGTCGAGCGACCGGCCCAGCTGACCCTGCTGCGTGCGCTGGGCTGCCGCCAGGCCCAGGGGTTCCTGCTCGGCCGCCCCGTCGACCCGGCGCTGGTGCCCGACCTGCTGGCCGGCGTGCCCGTCCCGGCCTGACCTCCCCCCGGAGGGGGACGACCGGGTCAAGCGCCCCCGACGACGCACCGATCCCTCCGGTGTGACCGACCTGTTCGAGCCCACCCGCCGCGCCGACTGCCGCCCCCTGCTGGCCGACGCCGACGACCTCGCCGTCGTGCACTCACCCGTGCTCGACCTGGTCGTGGGCGAGGTCAGCGGGTGGGCGGCCGCGGCCCGCTTCCCCGGCACCGCCACGCCCGACGTCTGGTTCGCCGCCGCGCACGACGCCGGCCTGGCCGCACCCGTGCAGGCGCTGCTCCTGCAGAACGCCCTGGCCACGCGCCCCGCCACGGGCCGGGTGCACGTCCCGGTGGACCCCTGGCTGCTCGGGGCCCCCGTCGTCCACGCGGCCCTCGACGTCCCGCTCGAGGGCGTCGTCCTCGAGCTGGCCGACAGCACGGTGGACGACGACGCCACGCTGCTGCGCCGGTGCGCCGTCCTGCGCGGGCGCGGCGCGGCCATCGGCGCACCGGCGACGCTGGTGCACCGCGTACCGCAGCTGCCGGTCGACGTCCTCGTCCTGCCGGCGCCACTGGTGGCCGGCCTGGCCGGTGACCCGCGGCGCACCGCCGTGGCCGCCGGCGTCCTGGCCCACGCCGAGCGGGCCGGGGCGACCGTGCTCGCCGACGGCGTCGAGACCGACGCCGAGCTGACCGGACTGCTCGAGCTGGGCGTGCACGCCGCCCGGGGCTGGCTGGTCGGCCACCCCGGCGCGGGGTACGGCCCGGCCGCGCCCCGCGTCGTCCGGGCGCTGCAGGCCCGGACCCGCAGCGCCGACCTGGACCGCACCGTGGCCGGGCTGCTGCGCCCGGTGCGCACCTGGTCACCCGGCCGGGACGACCGCCAGCTGACCCCGCCGGTGCTGGTGCTCGACGACGACGGCCGGCCGGGCTCGCTGTCGCTGGTGGACAACCGGACGGGCGCCTGGTTCGAGGCCCCCGTCCCCCTGGTGCTGGGCCCCGACACCCCGGTCGCCGAGGCGCTGCACCGCGCGCTGGCGCGCCGGCCGGCGTTGCGCTTCGACCCGGTGCCGGTGGTCGACGGCGGCCGCGTCGTCGGGCTGGTGCGCGTGGAGGACCTGGCGGGCGCGGTGGTGCCGGCGTGACCGGACCCCGGCCGGGGTCAGCCCTCTGCGGAGGCGGCGTCCAGGGCTGAGCGCTCGTCGTCGGCGAGCCGGAGGTCGAGCACCGGCAGCAGGTCGGCCAGCTGCTCGACCGAGCGGCCGCTGGCGATGGGGGCCGTGACGGTGGGCCGGTCGGCCAGCCAGCGCAGAGCCACCGCGGCACCGGTGGTGCCGTGCGCGTCGGCGACCTCGGCCAGGGCGGCCAGCACCCGGTCACCGCGCTCGCCGACGTAGGCGGAGGCGCCCTGGGCCCGCGGCGAGTCGATGGTCTCCCCGGCCCGGTACTTGCCGGTCAGGAAGCCCTTCGCGAGGGAGAAGTAGGGCAGCGCGCCCAGCCCGCGGTCGGCGACGACGGCACGCAGCTCGTCCTCGTAGACCGCGCGCTCCATGAGGTTGTAGTGCGGCTGCAGCGCCACGTAGGGCGCCAGCCCGTGCTCGCGCTGGACGTCCAGGGCCTCGGCCAGCCGGCTCGCCGAGTAGTTCGACGCCGCGACGTACCGCACCTTGCCGGCCTGCACCAGCTCGTCGAAGGCGGTGAGCGTCTCCTCCAGCGGCGTGCCCTCGTCGTCGTAGTGGGCGTAGTAGAGGTCGATGTGGTCGGTCTGCAGGTTGCGCAGCGAGCGCTCGGCCGCGGCCCGGATCTCGGGCGCGCTGAGCGGGTGCTCCTTCTCCCCCGGCGAGGCCTTGGTGGCCACCACGAGGCGGTCGCGGCCGTGCTCGGCCAGCCACCGGCCGATGATCTGCTCGGACAGCCCGTTGCCGTACATCTCGGCGGTGTCCACGAACGGTGACTGCGTGCTGGGCACCGCGTCGACGAACCGGTCGAGCAGCGCGTGGGAGGTGGCCTCGTCGGCGGTCCACCCGAACACGTTGCCGCCGAAGCAGAGGTCGCTGACGGTCAGGTCGGTCCCGGGGAGCAGTGGCATGGACCAACCATAGGGACGGCGGAGGGGTGCCGCAGAGGGGCCGATGGGTCCGGTGTGGCCAGAAATGCCTGTCAATCCGGGGACGCGACTGGCCAATCCCGCTCCCGGCATGGCAACGTGCCGGTCGTCCCTGGCCGGCGACCCCGTCGGCCAGACCGCCCGCGACGGGGTCGACCCCGGCGCGGATGCCCCGATCCGGGGAGGCCCGCCGCCCCGGCGGGCCGCACAGACCACCGAGAGGAACCGCTGTGAACAAGGCTGAACTGGTCGCCGCCGTCGCCAAGCGCGCCGACGTGCCCGCCAGCACCGTCGACTCCGTCATCGCCGCCCTGGGCGACGAGTTCGTCGACGCCCTGACCCGTGGCGACAAGATCGCCATCTCCGGGCTGCTGACCCTCGAGCGCAGCACCCGCTCGGCCCGCACGGGCCGCAACCCGCAGACCGGCGAGAGCATCGAGATCGCCGCCGCGAACACCGCGAAGCTCACCGCCGGCTCCAACCTCAAGAAGGCCGCCGCCGCCGTCCCGGTGCAGTGACCCCCGCGCCGCCGATGCGCAGCGTTGATCAGGTCCCCTGATCGAACTCCGTCCCCCTCCGCGAGATCTGGTGGAGGGGGACGGACTTCCGTGGGGGGAGTTCCACCGGTGTCGGACGCGCGGGGCAGGATGCGGGTGTGCTCACCGTGGAGACCGACCCCGCCGCCGCAGGACTCGACGCGACCCGCCTGGCCCGGCTCGATGCCCGGCTGGCCCGCTGGGTCGACGAGGGGCAGCTGCCCGGGTTCCTGGTCACCGTCGCCCGGCACGGCGACCTCGTGCACGTGGGCAGCCACGGGTACCGCGACGTCGAGGCGGGCCTGCCGGTCACGCCCGACACCATCTGGCGCATCTTCTCGATGACCAAGCCGGTCACCTCGGTGGCCGCCATGAGCCTGTACGAGGAGGGCGCGTTCGAGCTGACCGACCCGATCAGCCGCTGGTTGCCCGAGTTCGCCGAGCCGCGCGTGTACGTCGCCGGCCCCGCCGCCAAGCCGGTCACGGTGCCGGCCACCGAGCCCATCCGCATCTGGCACCTGCTCACCCACACCTCGGGCCTGACCTACGGCTTCCACCACGTGCACCCGGTCGACGCCGCCTACCGGGCCGCGGGCCACGAATGGGGCACCCCGCCCGGCGCCGACTCCGCGGCGGTCAGCCGGCAGTGGGCCGCGCTGCCCCTGGTGTTCCAGCCCGGCAGCGAGTGGAACTACGGCGTCTCCACCGACGTCCTGGGCCGGCTGGTCGAGGTGGTCGCCGGCAAGCCGCTCGACGAGGTGTTCGCCGAGCGGGTCCTCGGCCCCCTCGGCATGACCGAGACCTCCTTCGGCCTGCGCCCCGACGACGACCCCGCGCTGCTGGCCCGCCTCTACGGGCCGGGGCTCACCCCGCTCGCCGCCTTCGAGAAGGCCGCCCAGCAGAAGCCGGCCTTCCTGTCCGGTGGCGGGGGGCTGGTCTCCACCGCCGGTGACTACCTGCGGTTCGTCGAGATGCTGCGGGCCGGCGGTGCCACGCCCGACGGCGGCCGGGTGCTGGGCCCGCGCACGGTGGCCCACATGGTGCGCAACCACATCCCGGGCGGTGCCGACCTCGAGACCTACGGCCGGCCGCTGTTCGCCGAGACGCCGCTGCGCGGGGTGGGCTTCGGGCTGGGCTTCTCGATGGTGCTCGACCCGGCCCGCTACGGCACGGTCGCCTCGGTGGGTGACTACTCGTGGGGCGGCGCGGCGTCCACCGCCTTCTACGTCGACCCGGTGGAGGACCTGACCGTCACCTTCTACACGCAGCTGCTGCCCTCCAGCACGTTGCCGATCCGCGGCTACCTGCGCTCGCTGGTGCACCAGGCCCTGCTGTAGCTCACAGCAGCGACAGCCCCAACCGCTCGCTGAGCAGGTGCAACGCAGCGCGGCCCGCGCGGGAGTTGCCCGCCGCATCGAGCGGGGGCGACCATGCGCACACCCCGAACCGGTTCGGCACGTCGCCCATCACCGCGCCGGCGACCCCGCTCTTGCACGGGAACCCGACGTCGTAGGCGAACTGGCCGGCCGCGTCGTAGGTACCGCAGGTCAGCATCACGGCGTTGACCCGGCGCGCCAGCGGCTCGGTCAGCACCCGCCGCCCGGTGCGGGGGTCGACCCCGTCGGCCGCCAGGAACCGGGCCGCGCGGGCCAACTGGCGAGTCGTCACCTGCAGCGCGCACAGCTGGGCGTAGGCGTCCACCACGTCGTCCACGGGGTGCACGACGTTGCCGGACGCGCGCATCAGCCAGCCCATGGCGGTGTTCAGGTCAGCCCCCTCCCGCTCCTCCGCGAGCACGGCGGGGTCCGGCTCGAGCGGCTCCCCCACGAGGTCTGCGAGCAGGTCGGTCACCTCGGCCACCGCGGCCGACGGCGACCCGGTGGCGCCGACGAGCACGTCGCAGACGACGACCGCGCCGGCGTTGATGAACGGGTTGCGCGGGACGCCGTGCTCGCGCTCGAGCTGCACCAGGGAGTCGAAGGGGTCACCCGAGGGCTCACGGCCGACCCGCTCGAACACCTCCTCCCCCACCAGGCGCAGCGCGGCGGTCAGCGAGAAGACCTTCACCACGCTCTGCACGGGGAAACCGACGTCGGCTTCCCCGGCCACGTGCTCGGTGCCGTCGAGCTCGCAGAGGGCCAGGGCGAGGCGCTCCGGACCGATCCCGGGCTCGTCGACCTCGTCGTCCTCGGCCAGCGGTCGCACCTCGGCCGCCACCCGCTCCAGGGCGTCGGTCAGGTCGTCGGGGAGCTCGTCGGGGCGCGGGGGCACACCTGAGGCTGTCACGGGCCGACGCCGCGGGCTGGTTGAGTGTCGCCGTGCTGCGCATCGGTGCCCTCGACGTCCCCGACGGCGCGTTCGTGGTGATGGCCATCGTCAACCGCACGCCGGACTCCTTCTTCGACCGCGGCGCCACCTACGAGTTGCAGGCGGCGGTCGAGCGGGTCGACCGGGTGGTCGCCGAGGGCGCCGACATGGTCGACGTCGGCGGGGTGAAGGCCGCCCCCGGCGACGAGGTCACCCCGCAGGAGGAGATGCGCCGCACGGTCGACCTGGTCGCCGCGATCCGCGCCGCCCACCCCACCCTGCCCATCTCGATCGACACCTGGCGGGCCGAGGTCGCCCGCGAGGCGCTGGCCGCCGGGGCAGACGTCGTCAACGACGCGTGGGGCGGGGTGGACCCCGAGCTGGCCGGGGTGGCCGCCGCGGCCGGGGCCGGCCTCGTGTGCACCCACGCCGGCGGGCTGCCCCCGCGCACCCGGCCGCACCGCATCTCCTACCCCGACGTGGTGGCCGACGTCGTCGCCCGCACCACCGCGCTGGCCGAACGGGCGGTGGCCGCCGGCGTCGACCGCGAGCGGGTCCTGGTCGACCCCGGCCACGACTTCGGGAAGAACACCCACCACTCGCTCGAGGCCACCCGGCGCACCGGCGAGCTGGTGGCCACCGGCTGGCCGGTGCTCATGGCCCTGTCGAACAAGGACTTCGTGGGGGAGACCCTCGGCGTCCCGCTGGAGGAGCGGCTCACCGGCACGCTGGCGGCGACGTCGGTCGCGGCGTGGCTGGGCGCCCGGGTCTTCCGCGCCCACGACGTCGCCGCCACCCGGCAGACCTTGGACATGGTGGCGAGCATCCGGGGCGACCGCCCCCCGCTGCGCACGGTCCGCGGCCTCGCCTGACAAAGCCCCCGCACCACGCCGCCCATCACCCGGGCCACCCCCCGCCCCCCCCCCGCCCGGGTGGCCCTCGGTGCCGTCGCCGAGC
>NZ_JBAPLU010000036.1:0-27317 GCF_037083825.1 Klenkia sesuvii | reverse complement strand
GGCATGGGAGCCCATGCACCCGGTGACCGACCTCGTCGGCGGGTGCATGGGCTCCCATGCCTGACGGGTTGACGAGTTGACGGGTTGACGGGTGGGCGGGTGTAGCTGGTGCGGGCGGGAAGCGCAGCGGTCAGCGGCCCTGCGAGGGGTAGGGCAGCAGCGCCATCTCGCGCGCGTTCTTGATCGCCCGAGCCACCTGGCGGTGCGCCTTCGGGTCCAGGCCGGTCACCCGGCGGGCCCGGATCTTGCCGCGGTCGCTGATGAACGTGCGCAGCAGGGCGGCGTCCTTCCAGTCGACCGGGCCGTCGAGGCGCCGCTTCCCCCGCGGCCGCAGGGTGGGCTTCACCAGCTGGCCTTGGTGATGCCGGGCAGCTCGCCCCGGTGGGCCATCTCGCGCATGCGGACCCGGGAGAGCCCGAACGTGCGCAGGTAGCCGCGCGGGCGGCCGTCGGAGACGTCGCGGTTGCGCACGCGGGTGGCCGAGGCGTCGCGGGGCATGCGCTGCAGCGCGGCGACGGCCGCGGCCCGCTGGGCGTCGTCCCCGGTGCGCAGCTGCTCCTTCAGCTCGGCGCGGCGCGCGGCGTGGCGGGCCACGACCAGCTTGCGCTGCTCGTTCTTCGCGATCTTCGAGGTCTTCGCCATGTCAGCGCTCCTCCTTGAACTCGACGTGCCGGCGGATGACGGGGTCGTACTTGCGCAGCACGAGGCGGTCGGGGTCGTTGCGGCGGTTCTTGCGGGTCACGTACGTGTAGCCGGTGCCCGCCGTCGACTTCAGCTTGATGACCGGCCGGGTGTCGGTGGCGCGGGCCATCAGACCCGCCCGCCCGTCGCCGACCGCTCGCGCTTGATGCGGGCCCAGACGGCCTCGATGCCCTGCGCGTCGATGGTCTTGATGCCGCGCACCGAGACGGTCAGCCGCACGAAGCGGTTCTCGCTGGGCACCCAGAACCGTTTGCGCTGCAGGTTGGGGTCGAAGCGGCGGTTGGTCCGCCGGTGGGAGTGGCTCACGGCCTTGCCGAACGTCGGACGGCGACCGGTCACCTCGCAGAAGGTGGTCATGGCGGACCACCCTACATGGGAATGATTCTCGTTCACGTGTACCGTCGGAGCCCATGAGCCGAACCCCGCTGGTCCTCGTGGCCGGCCTGCACCGAGAGCACACCGCGCGCGCCGCGCGCGACCTCCAGCGCGCCCACCCGGGCACCGTCGTCGTCCACCACGACGTGCGCGGCCTCGGCGAGGGCGTCGTCGTGCGCACTGTCCGCGACGCCTCCGGCGAGGCGCGGACGGCGCTGGAGCTGGCCCACGGCTGCCTCTCGTGCACGCTCCGCCTGGACGTGCTGCCGCTGCTGCGCGAGCTCGCCGCCCGACCGGACGTCGAGCGCGTCGTGCTCGAGCTCGACCCCGCCCTGGAACCCGAGAGCCTCTGCGTGGCCCTCGACGCGCTGGTGCTCGACGACGGCGGCACCGCGGCCGAGGCGGTCGAGGTCGAGGCGGTGGTCGCCGTCCTGGAGGCGGCGTCGTGGCTGGACGACGTGACCGGGGAGGACGTGCTCGCCGAGCGCGGCATGGCCGCCACGCCGGACGACGAGCGCACCGTCGCCCAGGTGCTGCTGGGCGCAACCGGCTTCGCCGACGTCGTGGTGCTGGCCGGCCCGGCCGTCGACGACTGGACGGCGGCCCAGCTGCACGCCGCCCTCGCGCGCTGGGTGCCGGCTGCGCGGGTCGGTTCGGTCGAGCACTGGCGCCCGGCCCGGGTGCTCGCCGGACTGCCCCGCACCGCCCGCCGCGGCCGGGTGCGGCACCCCCACGACGCGCAGCTCACCGGGCAACCACCGCTGGACGCCGACGCCGGCCTCGAGCTGGTGCTGTTCTCCGCCCGGCGGCCGTTCCACCCCGAGCGGCTGCACGAGGCCTTCGACGTCCTGCTCGACGGCGTCGTCGGCACCCGCGGCCGGCTGTGGCTGGCCACGCAGCCCGACCACGCCGTGTGGCTGGAGTCGGCCGGTGGCGGTCTGCAGCTCGGCGACGCCGGGCAGTGGCTGGCCACCCTCGGCGACGACGCGGAGCTGTGGGCGCAGGTGGACGACGAGCGCCGGGTGGCCGCGGCGCTGCGCTGGGACCCGCTGCACGGCGACCGCGACACCGAGCTCGTCGTCCTCACCCACCGGCAACCCGCCGAGGCCATCACCGCTGCGCTCACCGACGCCCTGCTCACCGACGACGAGTTCGCGCTCGGCGTCGAGGCGTGGCAGATGTTCCCCGACCCGTTCGGCGAGGAGCACACCGACCCCTGCGAGGCATCCAGTCCCGCCGACCCCGCCACCCACCTCAGCACCCACCCCACCGAGGAGAACCGATGAGAGCCGGCATCCACCCCGAGTACCGCACCGTCGTCTTCCGCGACGCCGCCACGGGCACGCTGATCCGCACCCGCTCGACGATCGCCACCGACCAGACCGTCGAGATCGACGGCCAGACCCTGCCGCTGGTCGCCGTCGACACCAGCGCGGCATCGCACCCGTTCTGGACCGGCAGCGCCCGGGTGCTGGACACCGCCGGCCGCGTCGAGAAGTTCAACGCCCGGTACGGGCAACGGGATGCAGCCCGCTACGGGAAGCGGCAGCGCTGATGGCCGTCCCCAAGCGCCGGACGTCCCGGTCCAATACCCGGCACCGCCGGGCGCAGTGGAAGGCCACCCCGCCCGACCTGGTGCCGATCACCGTGGACGGTGTGCGGCACCTGGTCCCCCGCCGCCTGGTCGCGGCCGTGCGGCTGGGCTACCTGCAACCCTGACCGGCACCCCGACCTGCACCCCCCTGCACCCCCTCCCGTCGATCACGGACCTGTGGCGACGACGCACCGGCGTGTCGCTGCGCCAGGTCCGTGATCGACCGGGGGGTGCACCCACCGGGGGCGCGGTGCGGGGGTGTGGTGCGCTCAGCGGGTGGCCAGGGCCTCGGCCAGCAGCGGCGGGAGGTTCTCGGCCAGGTAGGGGGCCGACAGCACGGAGTTGTAGCTCAGGGCACCGCGGACGTCCCCGGCGTCGACGACCATCCCGCCGCGCGCCACGACCGGCACCTGCGCGAGCACCGGGTCGGACTCGACCGTGGCCACGGAGTCGGGGTCGGTCAGCACGAGCAGGACGTCGGCGTCGAGCAGGTCGAGCCGTTCGGCGGACACGTCGACGTAGAAGCTCTCCCCGGTGTCCTGGTCGGTGATCGCCGCCGGGAGCTCGATGCCCAGCCCGGTCAGGGCCCGGCCGCGCGCGTCGGCGGGCAGGAAGGCGTAGTACTGGCCACCCGAGTACAGCGCGGCGACCCCGGTGGCGCCGGCGAACTCGGGGTGCTCGGCCACGGCGTCGGCGACGGCCTGGTCGGCGGCGGCGATGAGCTCCTCGCCGCGGTCGACCTCGCCGACCGCCTGGGCGATCATGCGGGTCGCGACGTCCCGGTCCACGCCGTAGGCCACGGTGCCCGCCGGGCGCACGAGGGTCGGCGCGATCGCCGAGAGCTGCTGGTAGACCGGCTCGTCGAACCCGGCGGAGACCCCCACGATCAGGTCGGGCCGCAGGGCGGCGACGGCCTCGACGTCGACCTCGCTGCTGGTGAAGACCTCGGGCTCGGCGCCGCCGAGGAGGTCCTGGGCCCACGGCCCGACGCCGTTCGTGTCGGCGTAGAAGACGAACGGGGTGACCGCCAGCGGCACCACGCCCATCCCCAGCAGCGGGTCGGAGTCGGTGACGCCGAGGGCCACCACCCGTTCGGGCCTCTCGGGCACCGTGGTCTCGCCCCAGATGTGCTCGATGGTCACCGGGAAGGCGTCGTCGGCGGCGGTGCCACCGGGGGTGTCGTCGGGGGTGTCGCCGGTGCTGCCGCCGCAGGCGGACAGCGCCAGGGCGGCGACGGCGAGGGCGGTGGTGAGTGCGGCGCGGCGGGTCACGGAAACCTCTCGGACGGTCCTGCCGGGACCCTCCCGGTCAGGGGAGGCTCACCTAACCACAGTCGGTGGGTCGTGCCCCGCCCGGGCTGACCAGCCCATCAGCCGGGCAGCTGCTCGGCCAGCCGGCGCAGGTCGCGCTCGGCACCGGGCTCCAGCGGCAGGTCGGGCAGCACCGCCAGCACCTCGTCCCGCTGCAGGCCCTCGGCCAGCAGCGCGGCCAGCACGCGGTCGACCGCCGCGGCCGGGATGGGCGCCGGCTCGTCGGTGACCGCGGCCAGCGCCAGGAACCGCACCCCGGACAGGTCCTCGACCGGGCTCGGCGGCGGGGGCACGGCGTCCCGGGTCATCGACTCCGCGGCCCGCACCAGCGACAGCGGCACCCCCTCGGCCTCCACGAGCGCCAGCGGGGTGTCGCCGATGGCCGCCAGCACGAGGTGCTCGGCCACGATGCGCAACGGCGCCTCCCACTCCCCCGCCCGCACCACCGCGGCCGGGTCCTCGCCGTCCTCGCCGACGTCGTCGGCCAGCTCCGCCCAGGCCCCCGGCCGGGCCGCCCGCAGCCGCTCGCCGGCCAGCACGCAGGTGGCCAGCACGAAGGGCTCGAGCACCTCGACGTCGAAGCGGTCGGCGAGCAGCCCGCCGTCGCCGTCGGCCATGTTCAGCACGTCGCGGAAGCTGCCGGGCACCGCGTCGCCGAGGTCGAGCCGGCCGGACTCCTCGTCGCCGAGCACCTGGCCGTTCTCCGCGCGCACCCCGACCGTCGTCCCGGTCTCCACCAGGCGGCCGCGACGGCGGGTGACGTGGGGCCGGTCGCCGGTGCCGACGGTCCAGGCGCAGGCCTCGGCGACCAGCGCCGCGCTGCGCTCGCGCAGCACCTCGCGGGTCAGCAACGACATCTCGTCGATCTCGAACACCCCTCCAGGGTGCGCTCCCGGCCCGCCGGTGCCTAGCGTGACCGGCGTGGACCTCGAGCTGGGTGGCAGGCGGGCGCTGGTGACCGGGGCCGGGCGCGGCATCGGCAAGGCCGTCGCGCTGCGGCTGTCGGCGGAGGGCGCCCGGGTGGCCCTGCTCGCCCGCTCCCGCGACCAGCTCGAGGCGACCGCCGCGCAGCTGCCCGGTCCGGCGCTCGTGGTGCCCGCCGACACCACCGACGACGCCGCCGTGCGGTCGGCCGTGGCCGCGGTCGTCCAGGCCTGGGGCGGGGTCGACGTGCTGGTGAACGCCGCGGCCCGGCCCGCGTCGAGCGCACCGGTGCCCGCGCTGGCCGACCTCGACGACGGCGCCCTGCGGGACGAGGTGGAGACCAAGGTGCTGGGCTACCTGCGCTGCGCCCGCGCCGTCGCCCCGCACATGACCGCCGCCGGCTGGGGTCGCATCGTCAACGTCAGCGGCCTCAACGCCCGGGCCACCGGCAACCTCGTCGGCACCGTGCGCAACGTGGCGGTGGCCGCGATGACCGCCAACCTCGCCGAGGAGCTCGGGCCGCACGGGGTGAACGTCACCGTGGTGCACCCCGGGCGCACCGTGACCGAGCGCACCCCGGCCGACGTCGCGGCCGCACCCGCCGCAACCCGCATCGGCCGGCTGGTCACCGCCGACGAGGTCGCCGACGTCGTCGCGTTCCTGTGCTCCCCGCGCAGCGTGGCCGTCACCGGCGATGCCGTCGCCGCCGGCGGCGGCACCCCGGGCGCGGTCGTGTACTGACCGCACCCGGGGGTGCCCGGCCCGGGAACCGCTCGGCCCCGGCCGGACCGGCGAGGGTCAGGCCTGCAGGGCGCGGCGCAGGCCGGCGGCCTCGGTGCGCACCCGGGCCACCACGGGCGCCAGGTCGGCCTCCCGCAGCCGGCCGCAGGTCAGCTCGGGGGCCGGGCGCGGCACGTGGCCGGGCACCGTCAACCGGTCGTGCACCTCGAAGGCGGCCCGCAGCAGGCCGCCGTCGACGGACTCCAGGTCGTCCAGCTGGTCGACCGGGCGCAGCATCCCGGCCGGGAAGGCCCAGTGGCGCATGGCCGCCGCGGTCAGCTGCACCGCGTGCACGCCGTAGCGGGCCACCTCGGCCGCCCGCCGCTCGCCGGACCCGACGGTGGTGTCCAGCGCCGCGTACCCGGTGGGGTCGTGGTGGACCAGCAGCGCGGCACCGAGCTGGGCGAGCAGCCCCGTGCACATGGCGTCGGCGGCGCGGTGGCCCATCCGCGGGCCCAGCGCCTCGCACGCGAGGGCGAGGTGGGTCGAGGTCGTCCAGTGCTCGGGGGGCAGGTCGCCGTCGGCCGAGGAGAGCGCCACGCTCGCCATCGACCGCACCGTGGCGAACCCGACGACGGTCACCGCGAACTGCAGCGACGACACGCGCCCGCCCAAGCCGTAGAAGGCCGAGTTGGCCAGCTTGAGGACCCGGCCGGTGAGGGCGGCATCGGCTGCCAGCAGCCGCGACAGCTCCCGGGCCCCGGCGTCGTCGGCGTGGGTGAGGGCGACGATCTGCGCCGCCACCGGCCGCTGCGCGGCCAGCTCGTCGACGTGGGAGAGCACCTCGAGCACGTCGAAGGCGACCCCGGGCAGCAGCGCCGCGGCCAGCTCGGCGTCCGTGGGCTCGGTCTCGCCGGCCTCCCCGTCGTCGCCGAGGGGGTCGTCGCCGAGGAGGTCGTCGCCGAGGAGGTCGTCGCCGAGGAGGTCGTCACCGAGGCGGTCGAGAGCAGCGTCCACGTCCAGGTCCACGTCCAGGTCCACGTCGAGGTCGGGGCCGTTCACCGGGCACGCTCGGCGAACCAGGCGGCCGTGGCGGCGCCGTCCATGGGCTTGGCGATGCCGAAACCCTGCAGGTGGGTGGCGCCCAGCTCGGCCAGGGTGGCGGCCTGCTCGGCGGTCTCCACGCCCTCGGCGACCGAGGACAGGCCCAGTCCGGTGGCCAGTGCCACCACGGCGCCGGTGATCTCGGGGTGGCCCTCGGACAGCTCGGCGACGAACGTCCGGTCGATCTTGAGGCAGTCGACCGGCAGCTGGCGCAGGTGGGCCAGCGACGAGTAGCCGGTGCCGAAGTCGTCGACGGCGATGGTGACCCCCAGGTCTCGTAGTCGTTCGAGCACGCGGAGCGCGCGCTCGGGGTGGCGGGCGAGAGCGGACTCGGTGAGCTCGACGCACAACCGGCCCGGTGCCAGGCCGTGGCGGGCGACCGCCTCGGACACCAGGGGCGGCAGGTGCTCGTCCAGCTGCAGGGCCGAGACGTTGACGTGCACCACGGCCGGCGCACCGGGGCCGAGGTCGGCGTCCCACACGGCCAGTTGGCGGCAGGCCTCCTGGACGACGAAGGCGCCCAGCCCGTCGATCAACCCGCTCTCCTCGGCCAGCGGGACGAACACGTCGGGGCGGATCCACCCGCGTCGCGGGTGCTCCCACCGGGCCAGGGCCTCCACGCCGACCGGTGCGAGCGTCCCGGCGTCCACGACCGGCTGGTAGGCCAGCGACAGACCGCCGTCCTCGACGGCGGCCCGCAGGTCGGCCACCAGCCGCAGCTTGTCCCCGGCCTGGGCGCGGGCGTCCTGGTCCAGCACCGAGACCCGGCCCTTGCCCCCGGTCTTGGCCTGGTACATGGCGATGTCGCAGTCGCGCACGAGGTCGTCGGCACCGGCGTGCTCGGCGGTCTGCACCGTGACCCCGACGCTCACCCGCACGCCCACGGCGACCCCGCCCAGCTGCACCGGGCGGGCCAGCTCGGCCGAGATCCGGTCGCCCAGGTACACGGCGCCGTCCTCGTCGACGTCCTGGCAGACCACGACGAACTCGTCCCCGCCGAAGCGCACCACGAGGTCGTCCGGGCGCACCACCGAGCGCAGCCTCCGGGCCACCTGCACCAGCAGCTGGTCGCCGGCGGCGTGCCCGAGCGAGTCGTTGACCACCTTGAAGTCGTCGATGTCCAGGAACAGGCAGGCCAGGCCGCCCGCGGCGCCGGGCACGAACCGCTCGGCGACGAACGCGGCCAACCGGGTGCGGTTGGGCAACCCGGTGAGGGGGTCGTGCGTGGCCTGGTGGGCCAGTCGGCTCTCGAACGCCAACCGCTCGGTGACGTCCTCGATGGTGGCCACGAAGCCGCTGCCCAGCCCCGGTGTGTGCACGTGCGCGAACCGCACCACGGTGGTGCGCTCGTCCCCCGGGGCACGCACCAGCCGGGCCCGCACCTCGCCGACCTCCCCGGTCAGGGCCGCGACCGCGCACCCGACCACCTCGTCGGCGTCCTCGGCGTGCACGACCGACAGCCAGCCGGTGCCCAGCAGCTGCTCGGCCTGCCGGCCGGTGAGGCGGCAGAAGGCGTCGTTGACGTGCGCCAGCCGCAACCCCTGCTCCGACAGCAGCGTGGGCACCGGTGAGCGCTCGGTCAGGGTGGTGAACCGGCGCTCGTGGGCCGCGGCGGAGTCGGCGAGCGCCTGCTCGGCGTCGCTGCGGGCGTGCCGCACGCTCAGCGCCCACACCCCGGCCTCGGGCGAGGGGGTGGCGTAGACCAGGACGTCGACGAGCTCCCCGGTCCGGGTGCGGACGCGCAGCTCGGCGCCGACCGACCGCTCGCGGCGCAGCAGCGGCGCCGGGCCCGGGGCGGTCGTGCCCGGCAGCAGCTTGTCCAGCGGCATCCCCAGGAGGTCGGCGACCGCGTGCCCGAGCAACCGCTCGACGCCGGCGTTCGCCCAGCGCACCCGGGTCCCGGTCGGGTCGACGACGACCACGAGCAGGGCGAGGTCGACGCGCACGGTGGCGGCGTGCACCAGGGCGGTGGTGATCCGGTCGGCGTCCGACGACACGCCCGGCGGGGGCCCCGGCGGTGTCCCCGTCGGTGTCCCCGCCGGTGCCGTCGCCCACACCCCGGCGGGGGCGGGCACGGTGGTCGTGGGGATCGGCACCCCCGCAGGGTCGGCAGACCCGACGGACCGGTGAAGCCGCCGGGCGCCACGCTCACCCGTGCGGGTGGACGTGCCCCGGGTTACCCGTCGGTAACGGATGTGGGAAAGTCGGTGCTGCCGCCGGGGCGGCACGGTCGCCGGCCCGGGAGAGAGATGAGGGTTCCTCCATGCAGTTGCACCTGTCGCCCGAGGACCAGGCGTTCCGGGACGAGATGCGCACCTTCTTCACCACGCAGATCCCGCAGACCATCCGTGACGACGTCGCCGCGCACCGCGAGGTGTCCAAGGAGCAGTACGTCGAGGCGCAGCGGATCCTGAACGAGGCCGGCCTCGCCGTCCCGCACTGGCCCGCCGAGTGGGGTGGCCGCGACTGGACGCCGCTGCAGCGCCACATCTGGCGTGAGGAGATGCAGCTGGCCGCCGTCCCCGAGCCGCTGGCGTTCAACGCCTCCATGATCGGCCCGGTCATCGCCGCCTTCGGCAACCAGGAGCAGAAGGAGCGCTTCCTGCCGGCCACCGCCAACCTCGACATCTGGTGGTGCCAGGGCTTCTCCGAGCCCGACGCCGGCTCCGACCTCGCGAGCCTGCGCACCACCGCCGTCCGCGACGGGGACGACTGGGTGGTCAACGGCCAGAAGACCTGGACGACGCTGGGCCAGCACGCCGACTGGATCTTCTGCCTGGTGCGCACCGACCCCACTGCCGAGAAGAAGCAGCGCGGCATCTCGATGCTGGTCTTCCCGATGAACTCCCCCGGCGTCACCCTGCGCCCCATCGAGCTGCTCGACGGCGGCTTCGAGGTCAACGAGGTCTTCTTCGAGGACGTGCGGGTGCCCGCGGAGAACCTGATCGGCGAGGAGAACCGCGGCTGGGACTACGCGAAGTTCCTGCTCGGCAACGAGCGGGTGGGCATCGCCCGGGTCGGCGCCACCAAGCGCATGATCGTCGACGCCAAGCAGCGCGCCGCCGGGATCACCTCCGGTGGCCGCCCGCTCATCGAGGACCCCTCGATGCGCGCGCGCATCGCACAGCTGGAGAACGAGCTGCTGTCCTTGGAGCTCACCGCCCTGCGGGTGGTCTCCAACTCCAGCGACGGCAAGCCCAACCCCGCGTCCTCGGTGCTCAAGCTGCGCGGCTCGGAACTGCAGCAGGCCGCCACCGAGCTGATGGTCGACGTCGCCGGTCCGCTGTCGCTGGCCTCGTTCGCCGACGACGACGCCACCGACGTGCCCGAGTGGGCGCGGGTGGCCACCCCGGAGTTCTTGAACTACCGGAAGGTCTCCATCTACGGGGGCAGCAACGAGGTGCAGCGCACCATCATCGCCGGCACGATCCTGGGGTTGTGATCTGACATGGACTTCACCTTCGACACCGAGCAGCACGCCCTCCGCGAGGCCGTGGCCGGCCTGCTGCAGCGCGCCTACGACCCCGAGAAGCGCCGCGCCGTGACCAAGGAGGACCCGGGCTTCGACGAGAAGACCTGGGCCCAGCTGGCCGAGATGGGCGTGCTGGGCCTGCCCTTCGCCGAGGCCGACGGCGGCATGGGTGCCGGGCACGCGGAGGTCGCCCTCGTCGCTACCGAGATCGGCCGGGTGCTGGCCCCCGAGCCCTTCGTCGAGTCGGTCGTGCTGGCCGGTGGGCTGGTGTCCGCGGTCGGCACGCCTGCGCAGCGCGCCGAACTGCTGGGCCCGCTGGCCGAGGGCAGCTCGCTGGTGGTGTTCGCGCACGCCGAGCCGGGGAGCCGCTGGACGCCGTCGGCCACCGCCGTCACCGCGACGCAGTCCGGCGACGGCTGGACCCTGTCCGGGGTCAAGGAGCCGGTGCCCTCGGGTGCCCGCGCCGACGTCCTGGTCGTCTCCGCGGCCGTGGACGGCGGCACGGCGCTCTTCGTCGTCCGCGGCGACGCCGCCGGGCTCACCCGCGACGGGTACCGCAGCCACGACGGCACCCGGGTCGCCCGGGTGGCCCTGGAGGGCACCCCCGCCGAGCTGCTCGGCGAGGGCACTGCCGACCGCACGCGCGACGTCGAGCTGGCCCTGGCCCGGGCCAGCGTGGCCTACGCCCACGAGGCGGTGGGCGCGATGGAGACCGCGCTGCGCACCACCAGCGAGTACCTGAAGACCCGCAAGCAGTTCGGGGTGCCGCTGTCGCGCTTCCAGGCGCTGACGTTCCGGGCCGCCGACATGTACGTGTCGCTGGAGTTGGTCCGCAGCATCGCGCTGTGGGCGACGATGGTGGTCGACGCCGAGGACTCCACGCCCGAGGCGGTGCTCGCCGCGGCCGACCGGGCCCGGCTGCAGACCTCCACCGCCGGGCGGCACATCGGCAAGGAGGCGATCCAGCTGCACGGGGGCATCGGGGTCACCGCCGAGTACAGCGTGGGCCACTACACCTCGCGGCTCACCGCCATCGACCACCTGCTCGGTGACGGCGCGTGGGCGACGAACCGGCTGGCCGAGCGGGTCGACGCCTACGGTACCGTCGAGGCCCTCCCCGCCTGACCCCGCACGCACGCAGGAGCCCCGGTCCGCACCTCGCGGACCGGGGCTCCTGCGTGTGGTCAGGCCTGCTTGATGACCGAGACGTCGAACTCCAGCTGCACCTTGTCGCTGACCAGCACCCCGCCGGTCTCCAGGGCGGCGTTCCACACCAGGCCCCAGTCGCTGCGCTTGAGCGCCAACGCCCCCTCGAACCCCACCCGGGTGTTGCCGAAGGGGTCCAGCGCGCTGCCGGTGAGGGTGAAGTCGACCGACACCTCGCGGGTCTGACCCTTGATGGTCACGTCCCCGGTGACGGTGTACTCGTCGTCGTCGACCTGCTCGACCGCGGTGGACACGAAGGTGATGTCGGGGAACTGCTCCACGTCCAGGAAGTCCGCCGAGCGCAGGTGGGCGTCGCGGTCGGGTTGGCCGGTGTCGAGGCTGGCGGCGTCGATGCGCAGCTCGACCCGGCTCGCGGAGGGCTCGGCCACCGCGAGGTGGGCGACCCCCTCGAACCGGGTGAAGGTGCCGCGCACGGTGGTGACCATGGCGTGCCTGGCCCGGAAGCCGATGCGGGTGTGGGCGGCGTCGACGGCGTAGTCGCCGGACACGTCGCTCAGCGCTGAGGTGGCGTCGTCGAAGTCGGTCTCGCCGGCTCCGGTCGCGCGGTGCTTGGCCACGGTGGACGGTCCTCCCAGGGGTGCAAAAACGCCCTATTCTGACCCGTTGACCGTGGCCGCGCACCGGCGGGCGGGCTCAGCTCCCCGCGAACAGCTCCACGGCGGCCCGGGCGAAGGCCGGGACGTCGTCGGGGTTGCGGCTGGTGACGAGGTTGCCGTCGCGGCACACCTCCTGGTCCACCACCGTCGCACCACCCCGCCGGAGGTCCCCCCGGATGCTCGGGTAGGACGTCAGCGTGCGGCCCTCCAGCACCCCGGCCTCCAGCAGCGTCCAGGGCGCGTGGCAGATCGCCGCGACGGGCTTGCCCGCGTCGAAGAAGGCCGTGACGAAGGCGAGCGCGTCGCCGTCCTGGCGCAGGGTGTCGGGGTTCACCGCACCGCCGGGCAGCAGCAGCCCGTCGTAGTCGGCGGCCGCGACGTCGGCGACCAGGTGGTCGACGGGGTAGGTGTCGCCCGGGTGGATGTCGCCGTTGACGCCCTGCACGGTGCCGTCCTCGACGCCGTCGGGCACCGACAGCAGGTGCACGGTCGCGCCCGCGGCCTCGACGGCCTTGCGGGGCTCGTCGAGCTCGATCTGCTCCACGCCCTTGGCGGCGAGGATCGCGATGGTCTTGCCGGTCAGTTCAGCCATGCCGCTCCCGGTGCCCGTTCCGCCCCGGGGTCGAAACGGCCCGGGGCGTCCGAGGGGCGGCCGCCGGGCGGTTGCCGGGCGGTTGCCGGGTGTTCGGGGGATCAGTACCAGCCGGTGGACTGCGAGTGCGCCCAGCCCCCGCACGGCGAGCCGTAGCGCTCGTCGAGGTAGACGAGGCCGGCGTCGATCTGGCGGAAGCCGTTCGACGTCTTGGCGATGCCGGTGCCCGCCCAGGTGGAGTCGAGGAACTGCGGGATGCCGTAGGCCGTCGAGGTGGGGTTCTGCGCGGTCGGGTCCCAGCCCGATTCCCGGCCCCACAGGCTCTCCAGGCAGGAGAACTGCCGCTCGTCACCGCCCAGCTGGGCCAGGGCGTAGTCGTGGAAGTCCTGCGTGGTGGCGTTCGCGGCGGCGGCCTCGGCGGCAGCCGCCGCCTCGGCCTGCGCGGCGGCGGCGGCCTCGGCCGCGGCCTGCGCCTCGGCTGCGGCCTGCGCCTGGGCGGCGGCCTCGTCGGCGGCGGCCTGGGCCTGCGCGGCGGTGGCCTCGTCGGCCTCGCGCTGGGCCCGGCTGGCGGCCAGCTCCTGGAGGTGGCCGCTGAGCTCGGTGGCGGCCGTAGTGCCGTCGGCCGGCGCGACGATGCCCAGCTGCTGGGCGACGCTCACCGTCTGCGCGACCGGGTCGACCTGCTCGGCCTCGGCGTCCGGGCCGGCGCCGATGAGCACGTTGACCAGCACGGCGCCGGCGGCGGCCGCGGCCAGGTACACCGCGGGACGGCGGACGGGCACGAGGCGGTGCCGACCCCGGGCGAGGGCCGCCACGGTCTCCTCGGCGCTGCGGACCACCTCGAACTCGGCGGTGATGGTGCCCACCCGGAGGAGGGGCTGCTGACCGTCGCGGTCGGCAGGGCGTGCGGAATGGCGTGCGCTCATGCGGGCGTGCGGGTCCTCGTCTTCCGGTGCGCCGACCGTGCGGGTCGGTGCGGCCGCCTACCGGGTTAGCTGACGGGTTCGGGCGGGAAGAAGCCCTACCCGGCCTCGGCGCACCCGCAGGCGCGCTCCGGCCGGGATTCACCCCGGTGCTGCGGTGGGTCCCCGGTTCACCTGCTGCCGCGGGCTGCGCTGCCCGCGACGGTGACTCAGCGGCGTCCGGTGGGTCTCCCGGGGAGGGAGGTTCGCCCGACCGGACGCGCCCACGTTACGAGGACGTCACACGAGATGACAACAGCCCCACGCGAACAACACAGGTGTCATCCGCCTCACGGCAGTCGCCACACCGTGGTGCGACGCGCGACGTCCACCCCGGAGTCGGGGACGTCGTACCCGGCCACCTCGTGCAACCCGTCGGGCAGCTGGGAGCGACCGGGGTCGCCGACCAGGACGACGGCCCCCCGCACCCAGGCGGTGAACAGCCACGGCCGCACCCGGTCGGCCATGCGCAGGTCGTAGAACACGTCGCCGGCCAGCACGACGTCGACGTCGGGCTCGTCGTCGAGCACGTCACCGACCGGCTCGACGCCGGCCACCCCGTTGGCGGCGGCGTTGAGCGGGATGACCGCGAGGGCGTAGGGGTCCACGTCGCTGGCCACCACCCGGGCGGCACCGGCAAGCGCAGCGGCGATGCCGACCAGCCCGCTGCCGGCGCCCAGGTCGAGCACGGTGCGGCCGGCCACCAGCTCCGGGTGGTCGAGCACGTGGCGGGCCAGCGCCTGGCCACCGACCCAGGCCGCGGCCCAGAACGGCGAGGCCTCCCCCGCACCCGGGCCGTCGTCCATCGCCTGCCAGAGGGCCGTGACGTCGTCGGCGAGGTGCAGCGCGACCTCGGGCACCAGCGGCGGGCGCACGAGCCGGGTGTGCTGCGCGAAGAAGTCGGCGGGGACGGTCATCGCCGCGCCCCGCGTCGCACCCGGCTGACCATCGCCGTGTACAGCGGGGTGAGCACGACGCCGTCGCCGGCCAGCCGGTCCCGCAGCCGCCGGCGGTGGGTGAGGACGCCGACCAGCCCGATGGCCCAGAACAGGTACTGCACGGCGAAGGCCGCCTTGAACGCGCCGAGGTCGTAGGCGGTGGAGCTGCCCGGGGTCATCGCGTCGAGCACCGCCCCCACCGCGAGCACGACCAGCAGCGACGCCACGAACCCGCCGATGTTCACCACCCCCGTCGCGCTGCCCAGCCGGTGCACCGGGTTCCAGGTGCGGGCGTAGTCGAACCCGATCATCGAGCCCGGGCCGTTGGTGGCGAGCACGACGACCAGGACGACGAGCACCCACAGCGGCGCCCGCCCGGGCCACAGCAGCACGACCGTCCAGCTGGCGACGGTGGCACCGGCGATGCCGAACACCAGGGCCGAGCGGCGCAGCGGCCACCGCCCGCACAGCTTGCCCAGCAGCGGGCCCACCGCCATGCCGACCACGACGAGCAGGGTGAGCAGCCCGGCCGCGGTGGCCGGGGCCAGGCCCTGGCCCAGCACGAGGAACGGGTAGCCCCACAGCAGGGCGAAGACCGTGCCGGAGAACTGGGTGACCAGGTGCGTGTACAGGCCGATGCGGGTGCCCGACTCGCGCCAGGCAGCGGCCACGTTCTCGCGGATCTCGGCCCACCCGGCCACCGGGGCGACCGGCGCCCCGGGTGGGGCGTCGCGCAGGCCGGCCACGACGAGGACGGCGACCAGCACGCCGAGGGCCGCGGCACCGGTGAAGGTGGCCGTCCACGAGCTGTGGTGCAAGGCGAGCACCAGGGGGTAGGCGGCGGCGACCTGGCCCAGCTGGCCCAGGATGCCGGTCAGCTGGGTGACCACCGGGACGGTGGGCCCGGTGAACCAGAGGGTGACCACCCGCAGCACGCTGATGAAGGTCATGGCGTCCCCGGCACCGACCAGCACCCGGGCGGCGACCGCCGTCGGCACGTCGGAGGCCACGGCGAGCAGCAGTTGCCCCGCGGCCATCGTGGTCGCACCGGCGGCCACCATCGCCCGCGAGCCGAAGCGGTCCAGGGCGACACCCACGGGCACCTGCAGCCCGGCGTAGACCGCGAGCTGCAGGACGAGGAAGAGGCTGACCGCCGACGCCCCGGCGGAGAAGCGTTCCTGGGCGTCGACGGCGGCGACGCCCAGCGATCCCCGCTGGAAGACGGCCACGGCGTAGGCGAGCAGCCCGACGACCCAGACGGCGTAGGCGCGGCGGGTGTTCACGCCCCACGATGACACCTCGGCGCCCCGCGGTGTTCCCGGCCGGTGGGTGGGATCGGTCTCCCCCGGGACGGGCAGGATCGACCCGTGCAGGATCAGGGCATGCGGACGGAGCTGGGCCGGGTGAGCGGGCCGCACGGCGAGGTGGCGCTCTGGCGCCGCACCGGGGACGACGGCACCGTGGTCACCGAGCTGGTGGTCGACGGCGTCTTCGCCATGGACGACGTCGACACCTCCACCGAGCGGGCCCTGGCCACCGAGGCACTGGCCCGGGTCGAGGGTGGCGACCTCGCCGTCCTGGTGGGCGGGTTGGGCCTGGGGTGGACCGCGGCGGCCGTGCTGCGCGCGCCCGGGGTGGCCGAGGTGGTGGTCGTCGAGCTCGAGGACGCGCTGCTGGAGTGGGCCGCGGCCGGTCTGCTGCCCGGGCTGCCCAGCCTCGCCGACCCCCGGTTGGACCTGGTGGCCGGCGACGTCGCCTGCGCCTTCGCGCCCGACCGCTACGACGTGGTCCTGCTCGACGTGGACAACGGGCCCGACTTCCTGGTGCACGGGTCCAACGCCGGCCTGTACGGCGCGTCCGGGCTGGCCCGCGCCCTCGGCGCCGTGCGGCCGGGCGGGGTGCTGGCGATCTGGTCGGCCGACCCCTCGCCGACCCTGCTGGGGCGCCTGGCCGACCTGCCCGGTGCGGTTGCGGCCGAGCAGCTGGTGCTGCCGGTCGAGCGGGAGGGCCGGGTCTTCGAGTACGCCGTGCTCCTGGTTCGTCGCAAGTGACCGGGTAAACCACGTTTCCGCCCGCCCCGAGCGGGACACCCGGGTCACCATGACTGCTCCGGACACCACCACCGAGACCCGCACCTTCGCCGACCTGGGGAAGGAGATGTGGTCCTACCTCACCGGCAAGGGCGCCGCCATCAACTACGAGTTCGTCGACATGACCGTCGAGGTGCCCCGCGAGATCGGCGCCGACGCGCCGCGGGCCACCTGGAAGCTGAACGGCACCCTGCGCATCACGACCGCCGAGGGCGTCTCGCAGGGATGAGCGACCGCCTCGTCGTCCGGGCCGACCTGGCGATCGCCGTCGGCGACGTCGCCGCCCGGCTCACCGGCGACGGGTCGGACCTCACCCTCGCCGCGACGGACCCGCTGGCCCTGTGGCGGGCCGTCGTCGGCACCCCGTGGCCGACCGGGGCCCGGTTGCGTCCCGGTCGGGTCGCGGTCGGCCGGCTGGCCGACGAGCTGGCCGGCCGCGGCGTGCACCTGGACGTGACCGGGCCGCACGGCCGGGTGGTCGAGCTGGGGGCAGGGGTCTCCTCCCCCGCCGGCCGGGCCCTGACCGGCTCGGCCGCCGTGCGGCCGGGGTCGGCCCGCACCGTGACCGCGACCGCCCGGGCGGCCCTGCCCGACCGGTGGGTCCGGCTCGGCGCGGTGGCGGCCCTCCTCGCCCTCGCCGGGACCTGGGCGGCCCGCCGGCGGTGAGCCCGGGGCCACCCGTGGGCGACCACCTCCGCGGTCCACTCCTGGGCCGCCGCCAGCAGCCCGTCGACGTCGACGTCCAGCGGCACCCCGCCCCCGGTCGGCCGGCCGGTGACCGGGTCGCACCACGCCGCCGGGCCGGCCAGGTGCACGCGCAGCAGCCGGCGGTCGTCGCGGGCGGCGTCGAGCACCCACCACAGGGCCGGCTCCGCGGCGACCACGCCGCGGCCGACCAGGCCGTCGGGGGCCTCGGCGACCGTGCGCAGCCACGAGCCGAGCTGGGCACCCTCCCAGGGCGTCAGGCACGGCTCGCGGAACACCCAGTGCCGCCCCTCGGTCGTGTGCACCTCCCCCCGCACCACCAACCAGGCCAGCGACCAGTCAGGCCGGGCGAGCTCCACGGCGCGCACGTCGACCGCCTGGCGGCGCAGCACCCGCAGGTCGACCCAGGCGCCGTCGGCGGAGCGGAGCCTCACGGCGGGCCGGTCAGCCGCGCGGCCGGTCGAGCAGGGCAGACATCTCCGTCAACCCGAAGAACGCGGCCGTCTCCCGCGCGCTGGGGCCCCCGCCGTCGGGGTCCGCGCCGGCGTCCAGGAGCGCCTCGACCGACGGCGCCGACCGGCGGAAGGCCGCCGCGGCCAGGGCGGTCTGGCCGCGGTCGTTGACCCGGGCAGGGTCGGCGCCCAGCTCGAGCAACCGGACGACGGCGGCCGGGTGGTCGTGGTAGGCCGCGAGGATCAACAGGGTGTCGCCGGCCCCGTTGGTCAGGTTCGCCGGCACCCCCGCCCGCACGTGCTCGGCGAGCTCGTCGGCTGCACCCGCGCGCGCCAGGTCGAACACCCGCGCGGCGAGCTCGACGACGTCCGGGTCCACGGGGCCGCTCACCGGGCCGCTCACCGGGCCGCCCAGTGCGCCGGTCGCGACGCCGACCCGTCCAGCCGGGTGGCCGCGTCGCCCTGCGCGGCCTCGAGCTGGGCCCGGGTGAGGAACAGCGCCCCGCGCAGGTCCGCGCCGGCCAGCTGGGCGCCCCGGGTGTCGGCCCCGGTCAGGTCGGCCAGCCGCAGGTCGGCCCGGCGCAGGTCGGCCCCCAGGAGCACCGCCCCGCGCAGCACTGCCCCCCGCAGGTCGGCACCGCCCAGCGCCGCCCCCGCGAGGTCGGCGCCGCGCAGGTCCCGCGGCCGGGCCACCCCACGCCGGGCGTGCGCGGCGGCCCGGGTGAGCAGCGCGTTGACCTGTGCCCGCACGGCCCCGACCGGCTCGTCGCGCAGCTCCTCGACCCCGCCTCGTACCCGGCGGGCCAGCTGCGCGTCGACGACCGCGAGCTCGTCGGCCAGATCGGCGGGCAGGTCCAGCCCCCGGGCGGCCCGGACCAGCCAGCGCAGCTCCTGCAGCGCCCGCACCACCGGGAACACGACCGCCACCTGGTGCAGCTGGGCGGCGTCGCGCCGGTCCAGGCCCGGCCAGACGTGCTGGGTGACGTGCTGCCCGGCGCCGAAGCAGTCGTAGACCACGCAGCCGGGGAAGCCGCGGTCCCGCAGGACAGGGTGGATGCCGCACCGGTCGTCGGCGCCCAGGTGGGGGCACGCGGTCCCGGCCGGCTTGGTCAGCGCGAAGTCGGCCCCGCGCGAGAACGCCGGGACGACGCAGCACAGCGCGGCGCACCGGCGGCAGTCGGCCTGCAGCTCGTCGGCGCTCGGCGCGCGGGCCGAGGTCGGCGCGCTCACCGGGCGACCCGGCCGGTCAGCGCCAGCACGTGCTCCCAGGCGTCGTCGCACGCCTGGGCCCACTCGGCCGACGAGCGGTCGAAGAACGAGTGCGGGGCGCCCTCGTACACGGCCACGTCGACGTCGGCCCCGGCGGCCCGCAACCGGTCGGCCAGCGCCTGCTGGTCGGCGACCGGGGTCACCGAGTCGGCACCGGCCACCAGCAGGACCACCGGCCGGCTGGCGCGGTCCGCGGCGTCCCCGACGAGCGCGGGGCGACCGTAGAAGCCTGCGCACCCGGCCACGTCGACGTCCCCACCGGCCAGTCGCCACGCGTGGCTGCCGCCCAGGCAGAACCCCACCACCACCACCGGCAGGTCCGCCGCCGTGCGGTCGCGCAGGTAGGCCACCGCGGCGGCGACGTCGGTGTCCACGGTCTCCTCGGTCATCCGTGGCACGTGCGCCTGCCAGTCGAAGTCCTCCTCGCGGGTACCCGTGACCGGGACACCGGCGGTGCGGCCGAACCAGTCGAGGGCCAGCGCGGGCACACCGACCTCGGCGAACCGCTCAGCCAGTGCCACGTAGTAGGGGTGCAGCCCGCGGACGTCGGGCAAAACCACGACCCCGACGCGCGCGGGCCCGGCCGGCGCCGCGTAGGCGGCGGCGACGGAGATGCCGTCCCCGGAGGTCAGCGTCAGCGTGCCCCGTTCGGCGACATCGCCGGCGGGCCGGGGCGCAGCGGGCGGGCGGCTGTCGTGGTCGTGGCACATGCCCCGTTCCTACCCCCGTGACCGCCGGGGCGCCGGGTCAGGTGGCGGGTCAGGTCGCGGAGGCGTCGTCCTGCCGTTCCGCCCGGCCCCCGAACACCTCGGCGGAGTGCTGGCGGCGGGCGTCGCCCAACCACCGGTGCTGCCGGTCGGCCTGCTCCACCAGCCGGGCCACCAGCTCGGCGTCGACCCGGTGGTCGACCTCCGAGACACCCAGCAGGGTCTCGAACCCCGCCCGCTTGAGCAGCACGGCACCGGTGAGGAACTCGAACTCGATGACGGTGCTGAGCGGGGAGCGCCCGAGCCGGCCGTCGGGCTTGAGCCGGGACACCCGCTCGGCCACCCGGACCAGCACCTGCTTGGCACGGCTGGGCCCGATGCCCAGCGCGGCCATCGTGGACCGCAGCGCGGCCCGTTCCTCCTGCAGCTCGGCCAGCAGCTGGCGCAGCTGCTGCTCGTAGCCGTCGTCCCGGTGGTGGTCCAGCATGCGGCGCACCAGGGCGATGCCGCCGGCGGATGCCGCCAGGTGGTCGTTGCAGTAGATGCGGAGGGGCTCGAGGTCCACGGCGACATCCTGGGGCCACCGCGGCCCGCCCGCAGGCATCTCACATCTGAGATACCGTTCGGGGCGATGTCCCTCACCGAAGAAGCCACCGGTCAGTCCCTGCGCCAGATCGGCACGCTGGTCCGCGACGCCCGCCGCCACCACGGTCTCACCCAGACCCAGCTGGCCGAACGCCTGGGCACCAGCCAGAGCGCCATCGCCCGCATCGAGCAGGGCGCGCAGAACCTCACCCTCGAGCTGCTGGGTCGGTTGTCGGCGGCGCTGGACAGCGAGCTGATCACCGTGGGCCGGGGGGGCCCGACCCACCTGCGGGTCACCGGGGGCGGGGCGTTGAGCGGGTCGGTGACGGTCAAGAGCAGCAAGAACGCCGCCGTCGCGCTGCTGTGCGCCTCGCTGCTCAACCGCGGCACGACCACGCTGCGCAACGTGGCCCGCATCGTCGAGGTCGAGCGCATCCTCGACGTGCTGCGCTCCATCGGCGTGCAGGCCACGTGGGACACCGCGGGCAAGGACCTCACGATCGTCGTCCCCGAGACCCTCGACCTGGCCGGCATCGACGCCGACGCCGCCCGGCGCACCCGCAGCATCATCATGTTCCTGGGCCCGCTGATCCACCGGGAGCCCACCTTCGAGCTGCCCTACGCCGGCGGCTGCGACCTGGGCACCCGCACCATCGAGCCGCACATGATCGCCCTGCGACCCTTCGGCCTCGAGGTCGAGGCGCACGCCGGGGAGTACCACGCCCGGGTGACCACGCCCGAGGTCCGCGACCGCACCGTCGTGCTGACCGAGCGCGGCGACACCGTCACGGAGAACGCGTTGCTCGCCGCGGCCCGGCACGACGGCACCACCACCATCCGCAACGCCAGCCCGAACTACATGGTCCAGGACCTCTGCCTGTACCTGGAGCTGCTGGGGGTGCGCATCGAGGGGTTCGGCACCACCACGCTGGTCGTGCACGGCCGGCCCGTGCTCGACGCGGACGTCGACTACACCCCCAGCGAGGACCCCGTCGAGGCGATGAGCCTGCTCACCGCGGGCATCGTCACCGGCTCCGAGCTGACGGTGCTGCGGGCACCCATCGAGTTCCTCGAGATCGAGCTGGCCATCCTCGGGGAGATGGGGCTGCGCTACGACCTCACGCCCGAGTACCCCGCCGACAACGGCCGCACCCGGTTGGTCGACATCACCATCCACCCCTCGACGCTGGGGGCACCGATCGACAAGGTGCACCCGATGCCGTTCCCGGGGCTGAACATCGACAACCTGCCCTTCTTCGCGGTCATCGCGGCCACGGCCACCGGCGGCACCCTGATCCACGACTGGGTCTACGACAACCGGGCCATCCACCTGTCCGACCTCACCCGGCTGGGCGCCGACGTGCGGTTGCTCGACCCGCACCGCGTGCTGGTCACCGGGCCCACGCACTGGTCGGCCGCCGAGATCGTCTGCCCGCCCGCGCTGCGCCCGGCGGTGTGCATCCTGCTGGCCATGCTGGCCTGCAAGGGCACGTCGGTGCTGCGCAACGTGGACATCATCGCCCGCGGGTACGAGCAGCTCTACGAGCGGCTGGTCGAGATGGGTGCCCAGATCGAGGTGTTCAGCGACTGATGCCGCCCCCCGGCGCGCCCCGCGCCCGGATCGCGGCCGGGCGGCGCCACTCGGTCGGGCTGCGGGCCGACGGCCGGGTGCTGGCCGCGGGTCGCCCCGGCGCCGAGGAGTGCCGGACGGCGGACTGGGGCGACGTGGTGTCCGTCGCGGTCGGCTCGGTGCACACCGCGGTCAACACCGGCCGCGGGCACACCGTGGGGCTGCGCTCCGACGGCACGGTGCTGGCCACGGGGTGGGACGGCGACGGCCAGTGCGCGGTGGGCGGGTGGGGCGGCGTGGTCGCCGTCGCCGCCGGCTGGCGCCGCACCCTGGCCGTGCTGTCCGACGGCACGGCCGTGGCCGGCGGCCGGCGCACGGAGGGCGCCTGCGACGTCCAGGGGTGGGACCGGCTGGTGGCCGTGACCGCCGGCGACTGGCACTCCGTCGGGCTCCGGGACGACGGCACCGTGCTGGCCACCGGGCTCGACCGGCGCGGTCAGTGCGCGGTCGCGGGCTGGCGCGAGGTCGTCGCGGTGTCCGCGGGGACCGTGCACACGGTGGGGCTGACCGCCGACGGTCGCGTGCTCAGCGCCGGCGGCCCGGCCGGCGCCGGGACCGAGGACTGGCGCGGCGTGGTGGCGGTGTCGGCCGGGAGCCACCACACGGTGGGGCTGCTGGGGGACGGCACCGTGCTGGCCTGCGGCGACGACACGCACGGCCAGGGGGCGGTGCGCGGGTGGCGCGACGTGGTGGCCGTGGCCGCGGGGTCGGCGCACACCCTGGGGCTGCGGGCCGACGGCACGGTGCTCGCCGTCGGCGCCGAGGACGACGAACGGTGTCGCACCGACCGGTGGCTGCTGGCCTGAGGCCCGGGCGGGAGGGGCCCGGTCAGCTGCGGGCGAGCACGGCCACGCCGGCGCACGCCGCGGCCCACAGCGCGCTGGCCAGGGTGCCGATGATGAAGCGCTCGGCCGCCGGGGTCTCCTTGAGCTCGGCGAACCGGCCCAGGCCCTTGACCGCCAGCACCACCGGCACCCCCTCGGGCCAGCCGGCGAGCAGGCTGGCGACGAGGGCCACCCGCTCGAGCACCCCGATCCACGACCCCCCGCGCAGCACGTCGGGGTCGGCGATGCCGGCCATCGGTGGCCGCCGCGACCCGGCGGGCAGGTCGGGCGGGTCGGGCGGGTCGACGACGGGGCGGCCGGACAGGGTGGACACCGCGCGGGTCGGGTCGGCGGCGTGCAGCACGGTGGTGACCACCGGCCCGCCCCCCAGGGCCGCCGCGACCACCGCGGCCACGACCACCGCCGAGCGGAGCCACGAACCGGCTGCTCCCCCGGCCCAGGCCAGGGCCGCCGCACCGGCGAGGAGGAGGACCAGCGCGGCCGCGCCCCAGGGAACCGGCCGGGGCCGGGGCACGATCTCCCGCCCACGGGGCAGGCGGTCGGTCTCGCTGCGGCGCAGCAGCAGGGCACCCAGCACGCCGGTGAGCACCAGCACCACGAACGCGGCCAGCGTCACCGGGCCCCCTCGGCGCGGGCCAGCAACCTGCCCAGCACGGGGTGCAGGTCCTGCTCGACGTCGAGGGCGGCTGCGGCCAGCCGTTGCCCGACCGCCTGCCGGCTGACCCCGAGCCGGCTGGCCGCCTCGGCCTGGGTGCAGCCGGCGGTGACCAGGTCGATGGCCTCCCACGCCTGGGGGCTGCGCCGCTGCAGCAGCGTCACCAGCACGGTGGCCACGGCCTGCGCGTCGGCCGCGGCGACCTCGTCGACCCCGTGCACGGCCACCCGGGCCGAGCGCTGCTTGGCGTCGTCGACCGCCCGCCGGGCGGCGAGGAAGGCCGGCCCGGCGGCGGCCCGGGTCGAGTCCGGCAGCGGCGCCTGCACCGGCCCGGCCCCGATGCCGATGCTCCAGCCCCCGGCCCGGACCAACCGGAGCAGGACGTCCACGGCGGCGGCCGGGTGGCCGACGACGCCCTGGAACTCGTCACCGGCCGTGCGCTCGAACGCCAGGAGCACGGGGACGTCGGCCAGAGCCGCCAGCACGCCCCCCACCAGGTCGGGCCCCTGGCGGCTGGCGCGTTGGTCGACGGTGAGCACGAAGGACACCTCGCAAGCATGACACCTTGCCTACCCGTCAAGCAAGTTTCAGGGCTTGTCGGTCAGCTCGGGCGGGAACCCGCCCGTGGCCACCGGGCCCCACCGCACCGGGGTGACCCGGATCAGCGACTTCCCTTGCCGTCGCATGGCCTCCCGGTACTCGTCCCAGTCGGGGTGCTCCCCGCTGATCGACCGGAAGTACTCGACCAGCGGCTCGACCGACTCGGGCAGGTCGAGCACCTCGGCGGTGCCGTCGACCTGCACCCAGGGGCCGTCGAAGTCCTCGGACAGCACGACCACCGTCACACGGGGGTCGCGGCGGGCGTTCCTGGTCTTGGCCCGCTGCGGGTAGGTGGAGACGACGACGCGGCCCTCGGCGTCCACCCCGCAGCTGACCGGGGAGATCTGCGGTTCACCGTCGGACCGGCGGGTCATCAGCAGGGCCTTGTGGCGCGGTCGCAGGAACTCCAGCAGGCCGTCGCGGTCGACCCGGTCGGCGGTGGCGGTCTTCGGCATGCCCGGACGCTACGACAGCCCACCGACAACCCACCGACAACCCGTCGACAGCCTGCGGGCAGCCCACAGCCGAGCCCCCGACGGTGGCCGTCGCCCCGGCACCCGGGACCGGCCCACCCGGTGCCGGAACACGGTCTGTGCTCTCATCGCGTCATGGCCGACAGCTCCCAGGACCCATCCGGCCGCCCCGGCGACGGCCCGAGCCGCCGCACCGCCACCGACCGCGACGACCAGCGGGCCGACGTCGACGACCGCTCGGGCGAGCCATCCCTGCGCAGCGGCGCCCCGGCCCCCACCCCCGAGCGCAGCGCGCGGTTGAGCGCGGCAACCCGGGTGCTGGCCACCTTCTCCTGGCGGTTGCTGCTGATCACCGCGGCCGTGGTGGTCATCGGGTACGTACTGGGCAAGCTGTGGTCCTCGGTGCTGCTGCCGGTCGTGCTGGGCCTGCTCTTCTCCACCGTCACCTGGCCGTTGGCCAAGCTGCTGCGGCGCCTGCACTTCCCCCCGGCCGCAGCCGCGCTCACCTCGGTGGTGTTGTTCCTGGCCGCCTTCGTGGGCATCATGGTCGCCATCGCCCCGCCGGTGGTGTCCCAGGTCGAGGACCTCGCCGCCGGGGTCAGCTCGGGCCTGCAGAGCGTGCAGAACTGGCTGTCCGGTCCACCGTTCAACCTGGGCGAGGAGCAGATCGGTCAGTACGTCGACCAGGCGATCGACCAGCTGCAGGCCAGCGCCGGGGACATCGCCACCTACGCCCTGACCGGCGCCAGCGCCATCGGCACCGGGCTGGTCAACACCGGGCTCGCCCTGGTCCTCACGTTCTTCTTCCTCAAGGACGGTCCGCGCTTCCTGCCCTGGCTGGCCGCTCAGACCGGCCCGCAGGCGGCCCCGCACGTGGCCGAGGTGTCCCGGCGAAGCTGGCGCACGCTGTCGGAGTTCATCCGCCAGCAGGCCCTGGTGGGGCTGGTGGACGCCGTCGGCATCGGCCTGGGCCTGCTGGTCCTGGGTGTACCGCTGGTGCTGCCGCTCGCGGTGATCACCTTCTTCGCCGCCTTCGTGCCCATCATCGGTGCCGTCGTCGCCGGCGGTTTCGCCGTGCTCATCGCCCTGGTCAGCAACGGGTTCGGCACCGCGCTGTGGGTGCTGGCCGTGGTGGTCGTGGTCCAGCAGCTCGAGTCCAACGTGCTGCAGCCGATCCTGCAGGGCCGCGGGCTGAAGCTGCACGCCGGTGTGGTCATCCTCGCCGTCACCGCCGGCGCCGGGTTGGCCGGCATCATCGGCGCGTTCCTGGCCGTCCCCGTGGCGGCACTGCTGGCCGTGTTCTACCGCTACGGCCGCGACCAGCTCGACGGCAAGCACCCCGAGCAGGACGACGAGGGACGGGTCCCCGAGGTCGTGCCCGACGGCGACGGCGGCGAGGGCTCCCAGCTGACCCGCAGCGCCGAGCCCGTCGACGGCCGGGTCAGCGGGGCCGGCGGATCCTGACCGGCCCGCGGGCGGTCGCCACGTCGACCACCTCGCCTCGCTGGGTCACCTCCACCCGCCCCTGCTCGACCAGCTGACCGGCGGCTGCGCGGGCGTCGTCCATCAGGTCGCGCCAGCCCTCGGGGGCCTCGGCGCGGGCGGCGTCGGACGGGCAGATCGACGACGTCGGCGACCGCGCGTCCAGCAGCTCCTCGATGCGCCGGGCCAGCCGGTCGGTCGACGTGCTCACCCGCCCCAGGGTGCGCGCCGGGCGGAGCGGTCGCCATCGGGGGCACCATGGGAATGCCCGCCCGGTCGGTGCGGCTTGACCGTTGCGGACCGCCGGACCACCCCGCCGGCCCAGGAGGAGAGGACCCGCCCGTGACCCAGCGTCCTGAGGACCTCGTCGAGCTGCTGCCCGCCCACGAGCGGCTCGTCGAGCGCACCGCCGCCGACGAGCTCGTGCTGGTGCACGACCTGGCCGGCGAGTTCGACGCCGCGCACGCCGGCGCCCTGGCCGGGTCGCACCTGCTCGCCAGCCTGCCGCACGAGGTCATCGCCCGGTTCGACGCCGACGCGCTCGTCGACTACCGGGGGCACCGCCCGCGGATCACCTTCGCCGGCGACCACTACGAGTCCTTCGCCGCCCCCGAGATCACCCTCTACGCGGTCGACGACGACGGCGGGACGCCGTTCCTGCTGCTGCACGGCGCCGAGCCCGACTTCGCCTGGGAGCGGTTCACCGCCGCCGTGCTCGGCCTGGTCGAGACCCTCGGGGTGACCCGCATGGTGATGCTGCAGGCCATCCCGATGCCGGTGCCGCACACCCGGCCGGTCACGGTGACCGCGCACGCCACCCGGCGCGAGCTCATCGCCAGCTACCCGGTCTACTGGGGCGAGATGCGCATCCCGGGCAGCGCAGGGGCCCTGCTCGAGCTGCGCGCCGGTGAGGCCGGGGTGGACGCGCTCGGCGTGGCGGCGCACGTGCCGCACTACCTCTCCTCGGCGACCTACCCGGCGGCCTCGCTCACCCTGCTGGAGCACCTGGGGCAGCTCACCGGGCTGCACCTGCCGACCGAGACGCTGGAGGAGGCCGCCCGGGCCAACCGCACCGAGGTCGACGCCCAGATCGGCCGGTCGGCGGAGAACACCGCGGTCGTGGCCCAGCTCGAGGCGCAGTTCGACAGCTTCGCGGCCGCGCGCGAGGGCGCCGGGCTGCTCGGCTCCTCCGGCGAGATCCCCTCGGGGGAGGAGATGGCCGACCAGATCGAGGCCTTCCTCGCCGAGCAGGACCGCCGCCCCGAGTAGCCCCCGGGCCGCCCCACCCCGGCCGCCCCACCCCCGGGC
>NZ_JBAPLU010000035.1:0-27884 GCF_037083825.1 Klenkia sesuvii | reverse complement strand
ACACAGCTGCATGTCACATCGAGCCGCTCCGGGGATGGCCAGCACCGGGGGCACGGCTCCGGGCGGGCGGACGGCGCCGGTCGGACGGTGGGGTGGGGACGGTGGGGTGGGGACGGTGGGGTGGGGACGGCGCCCGGGCCTGTGGACAACCACCCCGATCCGGCCCAGGTGTGGGTCATGCTGCGGCGGTGCCCCCGATGCCGCACTGCCCACCCGAGCTGCGTGCCGCCGTGTTCCGCGGCTCGGACGCCGTGCGTCGTGGGCAGCTGACGGCGGCGCACCTACGGTCGACGGCGTTCCGGTCGTTGGCCCGCGACCTCTACGCCGGACCCGACGTCGTCCTCGACCACCGCACCCGGGCTCGCGCGGTGCGGCTCCTCCTGCCCTCGGCAGTCGTCTGCGGGCGGAGCGCGGCAGTCCTCTGGGGCGTGCCCCTGGCCGGCCCGGACGACGAGGTCGAGGTCTCGCTCCCCCCGGCCTGCACCAGCGGCCGGATCCACGGGGTGCGGGTGCGGCGCCGCACCCTGCCACCCGAGGACGTCGTGCAGCGCGGCGACGTCCAGGTCACCGGCCTGGTGCGCACGGGCCTGGACCTGGCCAACGCGGCTCCGCGTGACGACGCCGTCGCGCTGATCGACAGGTTCCTCCGCTCGGTGCCGGTGCCCCACCAGGAGCTGCTGGCCGCGGCCGAGGCCGACACCGCCCGCGGCGCCCGACGCGCCGAGGCCGCCGTGCGGTTGGCCGACGGGCTGGCGCAGTCGCCGATGGAGACCGTCGTCCGGCTGCTCCTGCACCGGTCCCGGCTGCCCCCACCGGTGGCCCAGTTCCGGGTGCGCCACCAGGGCCGCGAGATCGCCCGGGTCGACTTCGCCTGGCCCGAGCACCGGGTCGCCCTCGAGTACGACGGGCGCTGGCACGGTGCTCCCGGCCAGCTGGCGCGGGACCGGGCAAGGCTGAACCGGCTCACCGCCGCCGGGTGGCGGGTGGTCTTCGTGACCGCCGGGGACCTCCGCGACCCGGCTGGCCTGCTCGCGCGGGTGGCCGCCGAGCTCGCGCGCCCCGCATGAGCACGGCCGCGTCATCGCCGCGCCACCGCTGCATGTGACTCATTGCGGTGTCCACCGACCCTGACCCCGCGACGAGTCACATCCAGCGGCCCAGCCCGCGGAGGTGCGGCCCAGCCCGGAGGTGCGGCCCAGCCCGCGGAGGTGCGGCCCAACCCGGAGGTTCGGCCCAGCCCGCGGGGGTGCGGCCCAGCCGCGGGGTTCGGCGCGAGGTGCCGGTCAGGCGGGCGGGGCGGGGCGCAGCGGGGGGACGTCGCGGACGCCGAAGACCTTGCGCAGCGCCACCCGCGCCGCGTTGTCGCCGCACATGCCGTGCACCGCCGGGCCGGGCGGGGTGGCCGCCGAGGCGAGGAACACGTGGTCCATCGGCGTCGAGTAGGTGTTCCAGCGGGGCACCGGCCGGGCAAGCATCTGCAGCAGCGAGGCCTCGCCGTTGGAGATGTCGCCACCGACGTTGTTGGGGTTCCACTGCTGCATCTGCGGCGCGGTCTTGGTCGCCCGGGCCAGCACCGTGTCGCGGAAGCCGGGGGCGAAGCGCTCGATCTGCGCCTCGATCTGCTCGGTCATGTCCACGGTCGAGCCGTGCGGCACGTGCACGTAGGCCCAGAACACGTGCTTGCCCTCGGGCGCGCGAGTCGGGTCGACCACGGTGGGCTGCACGCCCAGCACGTAGGGCCGGTCGGTGAGCCGCCCGGCGGCCGGGGCGGCCTCCCCGGCGATGGTCTCGGCCAGGGTGCCCGCGACGTGGACGGTGCCGGCCCGGCGGACGTCGGGGTTGGTCCACGGCACCGGGTCCGACAGCGCCCAGTCGATCTTGAAGACGCCGGGGCCGTGCTTGTACCGGTTGACCCAGCGGGCGTAGCCGGCCGGGAGGCGGTCGCCGGCCATCTGCACGAAGGCGTCGGGCGAGGTGTCCAGCAGCACCGCGGGCACGCCGTCGAACTCGCGCAGGTCGGTGACCTCGTGGCCGTACTCCACCTCGCCGCCCTGCTGCTCGAGCGCGGTGACCATGGCGTCGGCCATGCGCTGGGTGCCGCCCTCGGGCAGCGGCCAGCCGCGGTGGTGGGCCAGCATCGACAGCACCAGGCCCAGCCCGGCGGTGAGCGGCCGGGTCAGGTCGAGCATGCCGTGCGCGGCCGCCCCGCCGATCAGGGCGCGGGCCCGCTCGCCGTCGAAGGCCCGGTGCGCCAGCCACCGCACGTTGGGCAGCGCGTTGAGCGCGAACCGCGCGACCGCAGGGATGCTGCGCGTCGGCAGCCGGCGGAAGGCCGAGGACAAGAAGTAGTCGACGACGTCGTCGCCGTGCTCGACCAGCTGGGTGAACAGCATGCGGTAGGCGTGGCCGTCGGCCCCCAACCCGGCCGCGGTCTGCTCCAGGGACCGGTGCCCCAGCGCGGCAGCACCGCCGTCGAGGGGGTGGGCGAAGGCGATCTCGGGGTGCAGCATGCGCACCCCTCGCGAGGCCCAGTCGAACTCGCGGAAGAACGGCGACGCGACACCCATGGGGTGCACCGCCGAGCAGATGTCGTGGGCGAACCCCGGGAGCGTGACCTCCTCGGTGCGCATGCCCCCGCCCGGGCGGTCGGCGCGCTCGACCACGCGCACCCGCAGGCCGGCCGCGGACAGCCGCAGTGCCGCGGCCAACCCGTTCGGCCCGGCCCCGACGACGACGGCATCCGGCTGCGAGGTCGACGCGGAAGTCATGGGCCCCAGTCTCCCCCGGGCCCCCTCAGAGCCGCCCGACGAGCTCGTCGGCGGCCGCGTAGGGGTCGCACTCCCCCGCCACCACCCGCTCGGCCAGCGCGTCGATGGCCGCCGCACCGCCGACGTCGCCCATCCGCCGCCGCAGCTCGCCCACCGCGATGGCCTCGACCTCGCGGGCCGCCCGCACCCGGCGGCGCCGGTCGCCCTCCCCGGAGGACGCCAGCCAGCTGCGGTGCTCCTCGACCCGGGCGAGCACGTCGTCGACACCCTCGCCGGCCGACGCCACGGTGCGCACCACCGGCGGGCGCCACCCGGTGTCGGCCGCCATGGTCAGCATCGCCCGCAGCTCGCGCGCGGTGCGGTCGGCGCCCTCGCGGTCGGCCTTGTTCACCACGAAGACGTCGGCCACCTCCAGGATGCCGGCCTTGGCAGCCTGGATGCCGTCACCCATGCCCGGGGCCACGAGCACCAGCGTCGTGTCGGCGAGGGAGGCGACCTCGAGCTCGGACTGGCCCACCCCGACGGTCTCGACGACGACGACGTCGCAGCCGGCGCCGTCGAGCACCCGCAACGCCTGCGGGGTGGCCCAGGACAGCCCGCCCAGGTGCCCGCGGGAGGCCATGGAGCGGACGTAGACACCAGGGTCGTCGGCGTGGTCACCCATGCGCACCCGGTCGCCCAGCAGCGCACCGCCGGAGAAGGGGGACGACGGGTCGACCGCGAGGACGCCCACCCGCAGGTCGCGGGCGCGCAGCCCGCGCACCAGCGCCGTCGTGGTGGTCGACTTGCCGACCCCCGGCGACCCGGTGATGCCCAGCACCTGGGCGCGCCCGGTGTGCGGGGCCAGCGCGGCGGCCACCTCGCGCAGCGCCGGGCTCTCCTGCTCGACGAGGGAGATCAGCCGGGCCACCGAGCGGGGGTCGCCGTCCCGGGCGCCGGCGACGAGCGCGCCGACGTCCGGGGTGCGACGTCCCACCCTCAGGCGGCGGGGACGTGCAGGACCAGGGCGTCGCCCTGGCCACCGCCGCCGCACAGCGCGGCGGCACCGGTGCCGCCACCGCGGCGCTGCAGCTCCAGCGCCAGGTGCAGCACGATGCGCGCACCGCTCATGCCCACCGGGTGGCCCAGCGCGATGGCCCCGCCGTTGACGTTGACCTTGTCCGGGTCCAGCCCGAGCTCGCGGGTGGACACGATGCCGACCGCGGCGAAGGCCTCGTTGATCTCCACGAGGTCCAGGTCGGTGGGGCTGATGCCCTCGCGCTCGCAGGCGGCCGCGATGGCCCGCGACGGCTGCTGCTGCAGGGTGGCGTCGGGACCGGCGACCACGCCGTGCGCGCCGATCTCGGCGAGGACGGTGCAGCCGAGCTCGGCGGCCTTGGCCGCGCTCATCACGACGACCGCGCAGGCGCCGTCGGAGATCTGCGAGGCGGTGCCGGCCGTGATCGTGCCGTCCTTGGTGAAGGCGGGCCGGAGCTTGCCGAGGGACTCGGTGGTGGTGTCGGCGCGGATGCCCTCGTCCTCACGGAACTCGATCGGGTCACCCTTGCGCTGCGGGATCTGGACGGTGACGACCTCGTCGTCGAACAGACCGTTCTTGTGCGCGGCCGCCGCGCGCTGGTGGCTGGCCGCGGCGAAGGCGTCCTGCTCCTCGCGGGTCAGCTCGTAGCGGCTGTTGGCCTGCTCGGTCAGCAGGCCCATCGCGACCTGGTCGAAGGTGTCGGAGAGGCCGTCGTGGGCCATCGCGTCGACGAGCGCGGTGTCGCCGTACTTCGTGCCGGTGCGCGAGTTGGCCAGCAGGTGCGGCGCCTGGGTCATCGACTCCATGCCGCCGGCGACGACGACGTCGAACTCGCCGGCGCGGATCAGCTGGTCGGCCAGCGCGATGGCGTCGATGCCCGACAGGCAGACCTTGTTGAGGGTGAAGGACGGCACGCTCATGGGGATGCCGCCGGCGACCGCCGCCGGGCGGGCGGGGTTCTGCCCGGCGCCGGCCTGGATGACGTGGCCCATGATCACGTAGTCGACCTGCTCGCCGCTGATGCCGGCCTTGTCCAGGGCGCCCTTGATGGCCACCCCGCCGAGGTCGGCGGCGGAGAAGTCCTTGAGGGAGCCGAGCAACCGGCCCATCGGGGTGCGGGCGCCGCCGACGATGACGGAGCGGTTCTGGGCTGCGGGCTTGCTCATGGGACTCCTCCGGTCGGTCCGGTCACCCTCGTTGGTGGCCGCGTCCGACCCCCGAGCCTAGGGCGCCCGGGGCGCGCCTGCCGATGGTCGGTGACGCACCTCACCACGTTTCCGTTGCGCACAACCGGGCACCGGTGCGACGGACAGCCCCGCCCCGGCGGGTCCATCGACACGGGAGGCACCCATGGCACGCGTGACCGTCGGCACCGAGAACTCCGCCCCGATCGAGCTCCACTACGAGGACCACGGCTCCGGCCGCCCGGTCGTCCTCATCCACGGCTGGCCCCTGTCCGGCAAGTCCTGGGAGGCCCAGGTGCCGGCACTGGTCGAGGCCGGCCACCGGGTCGTCACCTATGACCGCCGCGGCTTCGGCGAGTCGGACAAGCCCTTCGAGGGCTACGACTACGACACCCTCGCCGCCGACCTCGACGCCCTGCTCACCCACCTCGACCTCACCGACGTCACGCTCGTCGGGTTCTCCATGGGCGGCGGGGAGGTCGCGCGCTACATCGGCCGCTACGGCACCGACCGCATCCGCTCCGCCGTCCTGGCCGCCGCGGTGCCGCCGTACCTGTACCAGAGCGAGGACAACCCCGACGGCGGCCTGGACGACGCCACCATCGAGCAGTTCGAGGACGGCGTGCGCACCGACCGCCCGGCCTTCCTCGAGGACTTCACCGAGGACTTCTTCGCCGCCGGGGAGAAGAAGGACCTGGTCAGCAGCGCCCAGAAGGCCTTCGCCCGGCAGATCGCGGTCGTCGCCTCGCCGAAGGGCACGCTGGACTGCATCGCCGCCTTCGGACGCACCGACTTCCGCGACGACCTGGGGAAGGTCACCGTGCCGACGCTGGTGATCCACGGCGACAGCGACGGCGTCGTCCCGTTCGAGGTCTCCGGCAAGCGCTCGGCCGAGTCGATCGCCGACGCCGAGCTGGTGGTGATCGAGGGCGGGCCGCACGGGATCAACGCCAGCCACCCGCAGGAGTTCAACGCCGCCCTGGTGCAGTTCCTGGCGAAGTAGCGACGAGGTAGCGACTCCGCTCGGAGCCCCGGCGTCCTCCGGGACGACGGGGCTCCGCTGTGCTCAGGGTCACCCCGATCCGCCCGGTCGGGCAGGTGCGCGGTACCGGGAGTCACGGCAACATGCCCGCATGAGCGCCGACGCAGCCGCCCTGCCCGCCGACCTGTTCACCACGATCGACCACGTCGGGATCGCCGTCCCCGACCTCGACGAGGCCATCGCCTTCTACGACCGCGCGTTCGGGATCTCCTCGGTCCACGAGGAGACGAACGAGGAGCAGGGCGTGCGCGAGGCCATGCTCGCGGTCGGCACCGGGGACACCCGCATCCAGCTGCTGGCGCCGCTGACGCCGGAGTCGACGATCGCGAAGTTCATCGGTCGCTCGGGCCCGGGCCTGCAGCAGCTGGCCTTCCGGGTCACCGACGTCGAGGCGGTCAGCGCCACCCTGCGCGACCGCGGGCTGCGCCTGCTCTACGACGAGCCCCGCCGCGGCACCGCCGGCAGCCGGGTCAACTTCGTGCACCCCAAGGACGCCGGGGGCGTGCTCGTCGAGATCGTGGAACCGGCCACACAGCACTGACTTCTGCATTACCCGCCAGTAACATCTGCCATCGCACTACCGAGCCAACGACGACCCGGGAGCACCGCGTGAACGAGATCAGGGACGCCATCCTGTCCGACCAGCTGTCCGACATCGGGGGGCTGGGCGTGCCCGAGTCCTACCGGGCGGTGCTGGTGCGCAAGGACGAGCAGGACATGTTCGAGGGCCTGGCCACCAAGGACAAGGACCCCCGCAAGAGCCTGCACGTGGAGGAGGTGCCCACCCCCGAGCTCGGCCCGGGTGAGGCGATCGTCGCCGTCATGGCCTCCTCGGTGAACTACAACACCGTCTGGACGTCGATCTTCGAGCCGGTGAGCACCTTCGGGTTCCTCGAGCGCTACGGCCGGTTGTCCGAGCTGACCAAGCGGCACGACCTGCCCTACCACGTCGTGGGCTCCGACCTCGCCGGCGTCGTGCTGGCCGTCGGCCCCGGGGTGAACAAGTGGAAGGCCGGCGACGAGGTCGTCGCGCACTGCCTCTCGGTGGAGCTCGAGGACCCGGCCGGCCACGACGACACGATGATGGACCCCCAGCAGCGCATCTGGGGCTTCGAGACCAACTTCGGCGGGCTGGCCGAGCTGGCCCTGGTCAAGAGCAACCAGCTGCTGCCCAAGCCCGCGCACCTGACGTGGGAGGAGGCCGCCGCGCCCGGCCTGGTCAACGCCACCGCCTACCGGCAGCTGGTCAGCAAGAACGGCGCCAACATGAAGCAGGGCGACACCGTGCTCATCTGGGGGGCCTCCGGCGGGCTGGGCTCCTACGCCACCCAGATGGCCCTCAACGGGGGCGCCATCCCGGTCTGCGTGGTCTCCAGCCCCGAGAAGGCCGAGATCGTGCGGAAGATGGGCGCCGAGCTGGTCATCGACCGCTCCGCGGAGGGCTACCGGTTCTGGAAGGACGAACGCACCCAGGACCCCAAGGAGTGGCAGCGGTTCGGCAAGAAGATCCGCGAGCTCACCGGCGGCGAGGACATCGACATCGTGTTCGAGCACCCGGGCCGCGAGACCTTCGGCGCCAGCGTCTACGTCGCCAAGAAGGGCGGCACGATCATCACCTGCGCCTCGACCTCGGGCTACCTGCACGAGTACGACAACCGGTACCTGTGGATGAACCTCAAGAAGATCCTCAGCTCGCACTTCGCGAACTACAAGGAGGCCTACGAGGCCAACCGGCTCATCGACAAGGGCCTCATCCACCCGACGGTGTCCAAGGTCTACCCGATGGCCGAGGTCGGGCAGGCCGCCCGCGACGTCCAGATGAACTCCCACCAGGGCAAGGTCGGCGTGCTGACCCTCGCCCCCGAGGAGGGCCTGGGCGTGCGCGACACCGCCAAGCGCGAGAAGCACGTCGACGCCATCAACCGTTTCCGCGGGCTGTGAGCTCGCTGCGGACCGGCTCGACACGCCCGAGCCGGTCCGCAGTCTCTGGAAGGATGGAGCCATGAGCGACCCCCACGCCGAACTGCTCCCGCTCCGTGAGGCCACCTACTCCTTCGAGGTGGTGCGCAAGGGTTACCACCGCGACCAGGTGGCCGAGGCCATCGAGCGGCTGGACGCAGATCTGCGGGTCACCATGGCCGACCGCGACGCCGCGGCGGCCCGCTCGTCGGAGCTGGCCGCCCAGCTCTCCGCCCTGCACCAGGAGGTCGAAGGCCTGCGCCGCAAGGCCGCCTCGGCCGGTGCGCCCACCTTCGAGAACATGGGCGAGCGCATCTCGCACATGCTGCGGCTGGCCGAGGAGGAGGCCGGGGAGGTGCGCCGCCGCGCCGCCGAGGAGGCCGACGCCGTCCGGCAGCGGATCACGGCGGAGGAGAACGCCTCGGTGCAGCGGCAGGCCCAGGCCGGTGCCGACGCCGAGCGCGTGCTGGCCGAGGCCCGGCACGAGGCCGAGCAGGTGGCGGCCAAGGCGCAGGCCCGCGCCGACGAGCTGGTGACCAAGGCCCAGGAGCGGGTGGCGCAGCTCGACGCCGACTCCCAGGCCCGCCGCACCAAGATCGAGGAGGACTTCGAGATCGCGCAGCGGGCACGCCGCACCGAGGCTGCCCGGCTCGAGGAGGAGCGCGAGCAGGCGTCGGTCGCCGCCGCCCGGCAGCGGGTGGCCGCCGCCGACGAGCGGGCCGCCGCGACGGTCGCCGCCGCCGAGGACGAGGCCGCCGCCGTCCGGCGGACCCGGGACGAGCTGGCCGGGCGACTGCACGAGGTGCGCCGCCTGCTCGGCCGGCTGCCCGACCTGGGCGACACCGCTGGCCCCGGCGGCGACCAGCAGGCCGCTCCCGGGCCGGCGGGAGCCCCCGCAGACGGCGCCGCGTCCGGTCAGCGCCCCGCCGAGGGTGGTGCCGCGGCACAGCGCGGAGCAGGCCAGCAGGGCGGAGCAGGCCAGCAGGGCGGAGCAGGCCAGCAGGGGAGCACCGCCGCGGTCGCCGCCCCGACCCCGGCCGCCGATGCCAGCCCGGACGCGACGCCTGCCACCACGCAGGCCCCGGCGGCCGACGCCGCGTCGTCGGCCCCCGCCGCACCCAGCCGGCCCCCGGTGCAGCGCCCGGCCCCGGCCCCGGTGCGGGGGCCGGCGACCGCCGTGCAGCCCGCCGTGCGCTCGGTGCCCACCGGCAGCCAGCCCGCTCAGCGGGCCGGGGGCACCGACCGCCGCTGAGAGCACCGCACCCACGGACGGCCGTCCGTGAGTGGCCGGCCGTGACGGTGCGTGCCAGAGTGGCCACCGCCGGGTGACCACGACGGGCACCCGCGCCCGGAGCCGTCGGGGTCGTCGCTGGAGGGTGCTGCCGTGTCCGCGACCAGCGCCCCCGGCCGCCCCCGGCACGCCTCGGGCACGGCCCGGCGGTTCCGCTGGTCGGCCCTGGCCCCGGTGGCGGCCCTCGCCGTCGCCGGCACCGTCTCGGCCCGGGCCCTGCGCAGCACCCCGCTCGCCGACGACGGTGCGCTCACCGCGCCCGCGTGGTCCTGGCTGCAGGGCGGCCCGGCGCCTGATCCGCTGACCCCCGACGGCCTGGCCGTCCTGCACACCGCAGGCTGGGCCTGGCTCACCCGGGCCTTCGAGCGCGAGACCGGTCTCGCCGCCGCCGGTCGGCTGCTGCTGGGGGTGGCGCTCCTGCTCTCCTGCCTGCTGCTGTGGCGGGTGGCCCGGCGGGCTCGCCTCGGCGACACCGGAGCCGCCGTCGCGGTGCTGGTGCTGGGCGGGGTGCCCGGCCTGGTGCTGGTGCACGCGGTGAGCGCACCGGCCGCGTGGGCGGTGCCCTGGATGCTGCTCGCCGCCTGGCTGGCCGTCGGTCGACGACGTCGAGCCGTGCGGGCCCTCGCCGTCCCTGCGCTGGTGCCGGCGGTGCTGCTGGCCCCCGACGTCGCGCTGCTGGTCACCGCGGGCACCGCCGGGGCCCTGGCCACCGGGCGGCTGGGCGCCCGGTGGTCGGCCCGCACCCGCACCGCCGCGGCCACGGCGCTGGCCCCGGTCTTCGTCGGGCTGGTCCTGCTCCTGCCGCGGTGGGACCCCCAACCCGACGTCGTCGCCCCGTGGGCAGCCGGGGAGGTCCGGTCGGTGCTGCTCACCGCCGGGCTGCTGGCCACCGGCGCCCTCGCGGCGTGGGTGTTGCCCCGGTGGCGCCCCCCGGCGGCGGCGCTCGCGGTCACCACGCTGGCCGCCGTCGCGCCGCCGGGCCGGTTCTCGGCGCTGGTCGTCTGCCTCCCGGTCGGCGCCCTGCTGGTCGGCGCCCTGGTGCAGGAGGCCGTCGCCCGACCGGCACTGCGCCCGCTGCGGCCCGCCCTGGCCACCGCGGCCGCGGTCGGCCTGGTCGTGGGGCTGGTCGTGGCCGGTGCCGCGGTGCGGCTGTCCCCCGCCGACGACTTCGGCGCTGCCGACCGGCGCGCGTTCCTGGACTGGTACGGCCAGCAGGTGCCCGCGGGCAGCACCGTGACCGCATCGGGGCTGCTGGCCGACGAGCTGCGCCGGGCCGGGGTGCCGGTCGCGGCCGACGGCGACGGACTGCAGGTCTCGCGGGGCGGCGCGGGTGCCGGCGAGGTCGTGGCCCGGTTCGGCACGGAGGACACCGGGCTGGTGGTCCGCGACCTCCGGCACCGCGGGCCCGACGCCGACGAGCGGGCCCTGCGGCGCCAACTGGCCGCGGCACTGCTGACCAACCCGACCACGGCCGACGCCGGACAGGTCACCGGGGCCCTGCTGTCCGGCGACGTCGACCCCCGCCTGCTGACGCTGCTGGCCGGCATCGCGGCGCAGTACGGCGTCGGTGTCACCGCGGTCCCGGCGGTGGACGGAGAGGTGGGCACCCCGCTGCGGTACGCGGTGGTGGACTCGGTCGGCGGTGTCCGGCTGGCCGAGGACCCCGCGCTGGTGGCGCAGGTGCGGGGCTGGCTGGAGGCCCAGCTGCCGCCCTACGCGCCGAGCTCGGTGGTCGAGGTCGACGACGGACTGCGGGTCGGCTTCGGGTACGTGCCCGACCCCGACGCGCTCGTCAGCGCCGCGGCCGGGTGACCCGCCGCTCACCGTGCCGGGCCGGTGACGGACCGGTACGGTTCCCCGCAGTCGTCCCCCCGTGACCCAGGAGGCCCAGGCGTGACTCCCCGGCGCACCGTCCCGCTGCTGCTGCTCACCGCCCTCGCGCTCCTGGTCGGTGGCCTGTCGGCCGCGCCGGCCGGCGCCGCCGACGCGGGCATGCTGCGGCTGGCCCACCTGAGCCCCGACACCCCGTCGGTCGACGTCTACGTCGACTCGGTGTCCTCCCCCGACACCGGCATCGTGCTGACCGGGGTCGGCTACGGCACCGTCTCGGACTACCAGTCGGTCCCGGCCGGCACCTACACGGTCTCCATGCGCGCGGCCGGCGCGGCGGCGACCTCGGCACCGGTGCTGTCCACCACCGTCACCGTGGCACCGGGCACGGCCTTCACCGTCGCCGGGGTGGGCACCTTCGCGCAGCTGGGGCTCACCGTCCTCGACGACGACCTGTCCGCCCCGCCGGCCGGGGACGCCCGCGCCCGCGTCGTCAACGCCTCCCAGACCCTGTCGCCGGCCACCGTCGCCATCGCCGGCGGCTCGTCCCTCTCCGACGGCCTGGCCTTCCCCGACCTCACCGACTACGTCGCGGTCCCGGGCGGCACCACCACGCTGCAGGTCAGCGGCGCCGAGGGCGACCCCACCGACCTCCCGGTCGACCTGGCTGACGGTTCGTCGTACACGGTGCTGCTGCTCGACGGCGACTCCGGGGTGCGCGTGGAGACCGTCCTGGACGCCGCAAGCCCCGGGGTGGTGCCCACCGGCGGCGTCGAGGCCGGCGGTGGTGGTGCCGCGGGCACCTCCCCGCTCCCCTACGCCCTGGGTGGGGTGGCGCTGCTCGCGCTCGCCGGTGCCGGGCTGGCCTCGGGCCGGCGGCTGCCCCGCCGCGGCTCGACGCCCCGCCACGCCGCCTGACCTCTCCTGCTCGTGGCGCAGCACCGGCACCGGCGACGTCGGCCGTCCCTGACGCTGCTGCGGTGGTCCCTGGCGCTGGTCGCGGTCGTGGCCGGTGTGGTCGCCGTGCTGGCCGAGCCGCGCACGGTCGCCCCCGCCGCGGCCGACGCCCCACCGGCGCCGGTGGTCGAGGCCGCGGGCACCGCTGCGGCCGGGGGGCCGGCCCCGGTGTCGGTCGCCGTCCCCGCGGTGGGGTTGACCAGCAGCCTGGTGCCGATCGGCGTCGACCCGGCCGGGGCCCTGGTGCCGCCGGCCGACTACGACCAGGCCGGCTGGTTCGGGGCGGGGGTGACCCCCGGTGAGGTGGGTCCGGCGGTGCTGGCCGGGCACGTGGACTCCCGGTCGGGCCCGGCCGTCTTCTTCCGCCTGGAGGAGGTGGCGGTGGGCGACGACGTACTGGTCGGCCGGGCCGACGGCAGCACGCTGACCTTCCGGGCGACCCGGGTCGCGGAGTACCCCAAGACCGCCTTCGGCACCGCGGAGGTGTACGGGCCCACGGTCGACCCGCAGCTGCGGCTCATCACGTGCGGCGGTGAGTTCGACCGTTCGCGGCGCAGCTACACCGACAACGTCGTGGTGTTCGCGACGCTGGTGACCTGAGCGGACGTGCCGCCGCTCACCTCCGGCGTGCGCGCGCCCGCCAGCAGGCGGTGTGCCAGTGCCGGCGCAGGTCCAGCGAGGAGTCGGTGTCCCAGGGGTCGAGGTCGGAGTCCCGGGCGTAGACCGGCCAGGTGACCACGTGCGGGGTGCCCGGCCGGATTTCCTGGTCGCAGCCCGGGCAGCGGTAGCTGCGGGTGCTGGCGGCCCCGGTCACCGGGCGGACCACCCAGTCCCCGTCGTCGGCGGTCTCGACGGGCGGGGTGCGGGACAGCGGCGGGCGCGCACCTGCGTGCGGCCGCCGCCGTCCCCTGCCCATGTCGGCCCCGAGGTTACCGGCGGGCGTGCTCCCGGAACCCGCGACCGGTCTTGCGCCCGAGGTACCCCGCGGTGACCAGGTGCTCGAGCAACGGGGCGGGCGCGAAGCCCGGCTCGCGGAACTCGGTGTACAGCTCGCGCTCGATGGCCAGCGAGACGTCGAGGCCGACCGTGTCCAGCAGCTCGAAGGGGCCCATCGGGTACCCGCAGCCGACCTTCATGGCCGCGTCGATGTCGTCGGCCGTGGCGTAGTGCGCCTGCAGCATGCGCACCGCGTCGTTGAGGTAGGGGAACAGCAGCGCGTTGACGATGAAGCCCGAACGGTCGGTGCAGGACACCGCGTGCTTGCCCAGCTGGGCGCAGACGGCGTGCGCGGTGGCGGCGACGTCGTCCTCGGTGGCGACCGTGGAGACGACCTCGACCAGCTTCATCACCGTGGCGGGGTTGAAGAAGTGCAGGCCGACCACGTCCCCGGGCCGACCGCTGGCCTTCGCGCACTCGATGACCGGCAGGGACGACGTCGTGGTGGCCAGCACCGCGCCGGGCTTGCAGATGCGGCCCAGCTCGGCGAACAGCTCCTGCTTGACCGGCAACGACTCGACGACCGCCTCGACCACCAGGTCGACGTCGGCCAGGTCGGCCCGGGCGGTGGTGCCGGTGAGCCGGGCGAGGACCGCGGCCTTGCCCTCCTCGTCGAGCTTGCCCCGGGTGACCTGCTTGTCCAGGCTCTTCGTGATCGCGGCGACCACGCCCTCGACCTTCTCGGGGCTGCGGGCCACGAAGACGGTCTCGTAGCCGCCCTTGGCGAAGACCTCGATCATGCCGGTGGCCATGGTCCCCGATCCGACGAGACCGACCGTGCGCACCGGGCGGGCGCCCTCGGCGGCGCCCCCGGGCGTGGGGGTCTGCGCGTCGGCGACCACCTCGGCGGAGTCGCGGCCGGCGTAGGTGTAGAAGCCCCGGCCGGTCTTGCGGCCCAGCAGCCCGGCGGTCATCAGCTGCTTGATGATCGGGCTCGGGGCGTGCAGCCGGTCGCGCGACTGCTTGTACATCGTGTCGAGGATCTCGTAGGCGGTGTCGATGCCGATGAGGTCCATCAGCGCCAGCGGACCCATCGGCAGGCCGCAGCCCAGCCGCATGGCCGCGTCGATGTCCTCGCGGCTGGCGTACCTGGCCTCGTACATCGAGACGGCGTGGTTGAGGTAGCCGAACAGCAGCGCGTTGGCGATGAACCCGGCCTTGTCGCCCACGGTCACGTCGGTCTTGCCCAGCCGCTCGGCCAGCGCCTCGACGTCGGCGATCACCGACGGCTCGGTGACCACGGTGCTGATGACCTCGACCAGCTTCATCACCGGGGCCGGGTTGAAGAAGTGCATGCCGATGACCTTGCTGGGCCGCCCGGTGGCGACGCTGAGCTCGGTGACCGACAGGCTCGAGGTGTTGGTCGCCAGGATCGTGTCCGGCGGGCAGATCTTGTCCAGCGCGGCGAAGACCTCGGTCTTGAGCTCCATGCGCTCGGGGATGGCCTCGACCACCAGCTCGGCCTCGGCGAGGTCGTCGAGCGAGGTCGTCCAGCGGATGCGCGCCAGGACGGCGTCGCGGTCGGCGGCGTCGAGCTTGCCGCGCTGCACGGCCTTGTCGGTGGACTGCTCCAGGTGCGCCCGGCCGCGGTCCAGGGCCTCGGCGGAGACCTCCACGGCCGTCACGTCCAGGCCCGCCCGGGCGAGCACCTCGGTGATGCCCGCGCCCATCGTGCCCAGGCCGACGACCCCGACCTGGCTGAGTTCTCTGGCCACGCTGCCACTCCCTCGTCCCGGCGCGACCTCGTCGTCGCACCCTGGTCCGCCGAGTCTGCCAGAGCCGGTTACCCGCGGGTAACCGTCCTGGACGTGAAGGCGGTCACCCGCCCCGGTGCTGCTCGGCAGCGGCGGTGATCCACCCCGCCAGCGTCTCGGACGGCACCCCGACGAACACCGACGGCGTCCAGGAGCCGCCCCCGGACCGGTGCGGCCGCGCCCGGGCGAGCCGGCGCCGCCAGGCCGGTACCTGCCCGGCGAGCTCCTGCCAGCCGGCCGGGTCGAGCTCGACCTGCACCCCCGGGGTGCCCCGGAACACCAGCCGGGCACGGGCGCCGACCACGCCGGCCCAGGACACCCGGACACCCGGACACCTGCATGCCCGCCGGGTCCAGCTGGAGCACCGGGCCGTGGGTGACCAACCGGAGGACGGCGAGCGGGACCAGCCAGCCCAGGGTCACGAACAGCCCCAGCGCCCCGACCAGCCAGCTCCCCTGCACGAGCGCGCCGCCGCTCACCGCCGCGAGGACCAGCCCGACCGCCAGCTGGGCCCACTGGTGGGCGGCCCGCCCGCGCACCACGAGGACGTCGGGGGGTCGCGGGTGCATCCCGGTCAGAACAGCCGCTGGGTGGGGTCGTCGGTGCCCTTGAGGACGGCGTAGTCGACGGTCACGCAGTCGATGCCCCGGTCGCGGGCCAGCACCCGCGCCTGGGGCTTGATCTCCTGCGCGGCGAAGACGCCCTTGACCGGGGCCAGCAGCGGGTCACGGTTGAGCAGCTCGAGGTAGCGGGTCAGCTGCTCGACGCCGTCGATCTCCCCGCGGCGCTTGACCTCCACGGCCACCGTCGTCCCCCGGTCGTCGCGGCAGAGCAGGTCGACCGGGCCGATCGCGGTGGGGTACTCGCGGCGCACCAGTTGCCAGCCGGCGCCGAAGGTCTCCACGTGCAGCGCCAGCAACCGCTGCAGCTCGGCCTCGACGCCGTCCTTCTGCAGACCGGGGTCGACCCCCAGGTCGTGGCGTACGTCGTGGTGCACCTCGTCGATGGTGATGACCAGGTGCTCACCGGCCTTGTTGGTGACCGTCCAGGTGCCCGAACCGTCGACCAGCTGGTCCTTCAGGTTGCACGGCGGGGTCATCCAGTTGAGCGGCTTGTAGGCCCTGTCGTCGGCGTGCACCGACACCGACCCGTCGGCCTTCACCAGCAGCAGCCGGGTCGCGGTGGGCAGGTGGGCGGTGAGCCGCCCGACGTAGTCGACGGAGCACGTCGCGATGACCAGGCGCACGAGGATCGAACCTACCGTTCGGGTCGAGGGAGCCTGCCTGCACAGTCCTGAACGTCTCCGCGGAGATGCTGAGGGACTCGTCTGCGGAGATCAGGGGCTGCGCAAGCGGCGGTGCTGCTCGCGGGTGAGCGCGGGCGGGTTGTCGAGCCCTGCGAGCAGGTCCACCACGGAGACGTCTAGCGCTGAAGCGAGCGCCCACAGCGTGTCCAGCGTCGGGTTGGCCGTCCGGGTGTCGGCCCGCACCGACGACTGCTTGCCCTGCTCCATCGCTTCCAGGTTGGTGTCCGACATCCCGCACAGGCTGGCCAGCTTTTGCTGGCTCAGTCCGCGTCGGACCCGCAGCTCACCGATCCGGTGCCCGAGCGCCTGCATGTACGGCCGCCACTCCTCCTCCGGATGCTTCCGGCGCTGAGACGGCACCCGTCGAGCCTTCGCGAGCAGCAGGTCCCGCCTGTCCAGATGTATCTGGGTAAATTTGCGAGCCATGACGACCGACGGGGCGGGTCCGGGGTCGGACGACGTCCCGCTGAGCCCGATCCTCAACGGCCCCTACGACGTGCCGACCCGGTACTACGAGATGGGTCCGCACGGTCGGACCGACCGGGTGCTGGACGGACGTCGTCCGAGCGCTTCCTTCGTGCCGATCGCCGCCTCGCGCAAGGGCACGAAGCTGGCCGGTGGTGCCGTGCAGACAGCACTGGACTTCGACCCCACCGGTGAGCGCCGCGAGGCCAACGAGCTGGTCAACCTGATCCGGCAGGACGTCGCCACCTGGCGGCACCGGGACTACGAGCGGGCCACGCCGGTCAGCCGCAAGCTCCTCCAGCACTGGGCCGACCCCCTGCGGGAGAACCGGGTCCTGTTCGCCCAGCGGGAGGCAGCCGAGACGGCGATCTTCCTCGCGGAGGTGTCGGGCCGACACGGATACCGCGACTGGCGCCCGAGCCTCGACGACGCGAACGCCGAGCACAACGCCGGCCTGCCGAGGGTGGCCCTCAAGATGGCGACCGGCAGCGGCAAGACCGTCGTCATGGCGATGCTCATCGCTTGGCAGACGATCAACAAGGCCCTCACCCCACGGGACCCGCGCTTCGCCAAGCGGTTCCTCGTCGTCGCACCGGGCGTGACCATCCGCGACCGGCTGCAGGTGCTGCGTCCGGGCGCCGAGGACAACTACTACGACCTCCGGGATCTGGTCCCACCCGACCTGCGGACGGCGCTCGGCCAGGCGCAGATCGCGATCACGAACTACCACTCCTTCCTCAGGCGCGAGGCCAAGGAGGTGAAGGGCGTCGCTGCCACCACGAAGAAGGTCCTGCGGGCAGGCCAGGGCTCCGACCCGTTCGTCGAGTCCGACGACGCGATGGTCGCCCGCGTGCTGCGCGACCTCGGTGGACGTGGCAAGCCCGGCTCCCGGGCCGAGCAGATCGTGGTGTTCAACGACGAGGCCCACCACTGCTACCGGGACCGCCCGATCGAGGCCACCGACACGATAGGCAGCACAGCGGCCAAGGAACTGAAGGAGGACCTGGAGACCGCTCGGGTCTGGTTCAAGGGATTGCAGGCCGTGCAGGCCAAGGTCGGCATCAAGACGGTGTTCGACCTGTCCGCGACGCCCTACTTCCTCGCCGGCTCCGGGTACAGCGAGGGCTACCTCTTCCGCTGGGTGGTCAGCGACTTCTCGCTGATGGATGCCATCGAGTCCGGCATCGTCAAGATCCCGCGCACGCCCGTGGACGACGACTCCACCAGCGACCAGGTCACCTACCTCCACCTGTGGCCGCACGTGGAGAGGGAGCTCCCCAAGCGGAAGGCACCGGGCAACGTCCTCGCGGGCGGGTGGGACCCGCCCGAGGTGCTGCAGGGCGCGCTCGAGAGCCTGTACCGCAGCTACGAGCGGACCTTCGAGCAGTGGCGCACCGTGATGGTGCCGCACGGCGAACCGCCACCTGTCTTCATCGTGGTCTGCCCCAACACCGTGGTGTCCAAGTTGGTGCACGACTGGATCGCCGGGTACGAGACGCCGGACGGCGCACGGGTGCCGGGTCACCTCGCGAAGTTCGCGAACGTCGCGGACGGCGCCGTGCAGGCCAGGCCCCGCACCATTCTCGTCGACTCGGCGCAGCTGGAGTCCGGCGAAGCGATGAAGGCCGACTTCAAGGCCGTCGCAGCCGCCGAGATCGAGGCGTTCAAGAAGCAATGGCGGTTGGACCACGGTGGCGCCGACGCCGAGCCCACCGACGAAGAACTGCTGCGCGAGGTGCTGAACACCGTCGGCAAGAAGGGCAAGCTCGGCGAGGACGTCCGCTGCGTCGTCAGCGTGCAGATGCTCACCGAGGGCTGGGACGCGAACACCGTCTCCCACGTGCTCGGCGTCCGGGCGTTCGGTAGCCAGCTCCTCTGCGAGCAGGTCGTGGGCCGCGGTCTCCGCCGACGTTCCTACGCCCTGGACGACGACGGTCGCTTCGCGCCCGAGTACGCCAACGTCTACGGCATCCCCTTCGAGTTCATCCCGGGCGACAAGCCGCTGGCCGACCCGGTCCCCCGCCCGCCGGCTCAGCTCGTCGAGTCCGTGCCGGGACGTGCACACCTGCGCATCGAGTTCCCCCTGCTCGAGGGGTACCGGATCGAGCTGCCCGACGAGCAGCTGCACTTCGACCCGGCGGTCACCGAGCGGTACGGCGTGGGCCCCGGGACGGTGCCGACGACCACGACGGTGACCGGGGTCGTCGGCGACGAGGAGGAGATCCGGGCAGCTGACCCGGCTGGCGTGCGTACCCAGCAGGTGGCCTACGCCCTCGCTGCCCGGCTGCTGCGCGGGCAGTTCCGGACGGACGCCGAGGACGTGCGCCCCTGGCTGTTCCCCCGCCTGGTCGCCATCGCGTCCGAGTGGCTGAGGCACTGCGTCGACCTGGCACCCGGCTACACGGTCGGCCACGTCACCGCCTACGCGGAGGCGGAGGCGGAGGCGGCCGGGGCGCTGTACCAGGCCATCTCCCGGCTGGCGGACGATCGTCCCGAGCGCCTGCGCCCTTTGCTACGCCGCTTCGGCCCGACCGGCTCGACGGCCGACGTGCTCTTCCAGACCCGCAAGGCCGCGATCGCGGCCGACAAGTCCGAGGTCAGCCACATCACCCTCGACGGGCAGGGTGGCAACACCTGGGAGCAGATCCTCGCGCTCGAGTGCGAGCTGAACGACGACGTCCTGTCCTACGTGAAGAACGAGCAGCTCGGCTTCGCCATCCCCTACGTGTACGCAGGCCGTACGCACGACTACTGGCCCGACTTCCTCGTCCGGCTCAAGCACCGGGACGGCGACGTCGTGCGCACGTTGGTCGTGGAGGTGTCCGGCGGGCAGAAGCAGAAGTCGAGCCCCGGCCCGACGAAGGAGAAGGCGGACACCGCCCGCAACCTGTGGTGCCCGGCCGTCAACAACCACGGAGGGTTCGGGCGGTGGGGGTACATCGAGGTCACCTCGATGCTCGACGTCCGCGACCGGCTCCGCGATGCCGTCGCCGCGCTGTACGCCGACGGCCCGCTCATCGGTGACCCCGACGTGCTCGACCTCCCCGACCCGCGATTGATGAGCGAGGTGCGCCGTGGCGCGTGATCCCGGCGGGCCGGTCCCGGTCGAGTCCATCGAGCACCGCGACACCCGGGTCAACATCCCGACCGCGGCCAACGCCGAGGACTTCTCGACGCCCGAGCTGGAGGCTCCCCGCACCGTGACCTTCGACCGCGACCCCAGCCTCGACCCTCAACTGATCTGGCGGGGCAAGTACGCGGGCGACGACGTCCCCGACAGCGACGACCTGGTGGTCGACGCCCCGCCGATCCACATCCAGGAGAAGATCGACCCGAGGGTGCTGATCGAGAACCTGAGACGCACGGCGGAACGCCCCGAGGACGAGCCGGAGCTGTCGCTGTTCGACACCTTCGACGAGCTCGACGACCTCGAGCGCATCGACTTCTACCAGCACACCGACCGGTGGAAGAACCGCATGGTCCTGGGCGACTCGCTGCAGGTGATGGCCTCGCTGGCCGACCGCGAGGACCTCCGCGGCAGGGTCCAGATGATCTACCTCGACCCGCCGTACGGCATCAAGTTCGGGTCGAACTTCCAGGCGTCGGCCCGCAAGCGCGACGTCAAGGACGGCAAGCTCGAGGACGTCGCCCGCGAGGCCGAGCAGATCAAGGCCTTCCGGGACACGTGGAAGCTGGGCATCCACTCCTACCTGAGCTACCTGCGCGACCGGCTGCTCGTGGCGCGCGAGCTGCTGACCGACAGCGGCAGCTGCTTCGTCCAGATCGGCGACGAGAACGTCCACCTCGTCCGCAGCCTCATGGACGAGGTCTTCGGCGCGGACCACTTCATCTCGCTCATCACCTTCGCCACCACAGCAGGTGCCACGAACGAGTTCCTGCCGTCGGTGTCCAACTTCATCCTTTGGTACGCGAAAGACCGGTCGCGTACCAAGTTCCGGCAGCTGTATGTCGACAAGGCGGTAGGTGGACCGGGCGCCTCGAAGTACACATCAATCGATGCGTCAGGACGCCCATTTCGGCTGGACAATCTGACCAGTCAGAGCCAGGGCCGAGCGAAGGGCGAAGGTGCCGCCTCGTGGTTCCCCGTGAACATCGACGGCCGCGAGTTCCGCCCGACCTTGCAGAGCAGGTGGAAGACCAACGAACTGGGGATGAGCCGCCTGGTCTTGGCCGAACGCATCGCGGCAAGCCGGTCAACCTTGTCCTACGTCCGGTACCTCGATGACTTCCCCGCCTACTCGGTCAGCAACACGTGGACGGACATCGGAGGCGTGCAGAGCAGGGCCGACCCGAAGATCTACGTCGTCCAGACGGCCAGCCGCACCGTCGAGCGGTGCATGCTGATGTGCACCGACCCGGGTGACCTCGTACTCGACCCGACCTGCGGATCCGGAACCACGGCGGTCGTCGCCGAGCAGTGGGGGCGGCGGTGGATCACCATCGACACCTCCCGTGTCGCGCTGACACTGGCCCGCCAGCGGCTGATGGGTGCCCGGTACCCGTACTACCTGCTGGCCGACTCCACGGCCGGCCGGGTCAAGGAGGAGCAGCTCAGCGGGAAGAAGCTCCCGGCCGCGCAGGTCGGCGACGACATCCGCCACGGCTTCGTCTACGAGCGCGTCCAGCACATCACGCTGAAGTCGATCGCCAACAACCCCGACATTCGCGAGGGCATGTCCCGCGCCGAGATCGACGAGGTCATCCGCCGGCACGCCGACTTCGAAACCCTCTACGACAAGCCCTACGAGGACAAGAAGACCGTCCGGGTCACCGGCCCGTTCACCGTCGAGAGCCTCTCCCCGCACCGCTCGCTGGCCTACGCGGGCGGCCCGGACGAGTCCCTGGCGGAGAAGCGGGCCGCGCTCGACCCGTCGTCGCCGGACTTCGAGCGCACCATCCTCGACAACCTCGTCAAGGCCGGCATCCAGAACGGCCGGCGGGCCGAGCGCATCGACCTCACCGGGGTCGAGCCGTTCGCCGGCCAGTACGTCCAGGCCGTCGGCGAACGGGCCGCAGACGCAGCTGAGCCCGACGCTGCACCGGTCCGGGTGGCCATCGCCCTCGGCCCGCAGTACGGCACGGTCTCGGGGAAGTTCATCAAGGAGGCCGCTCGCGAGGCCATCAAGGCCAAGGACGTCGACCTGCTCTGCGTGCTCGGCTTCGCCTTCGACGCGGCCGCCACCGACGTGACCGCTGAGGGCGGCGTCACGGTCGAGGCCAGCGCCGAGGGCTTCGCCAACGTCACCGGCGAACGCACGCTGGGCCGCATGCGGGTGCTGCTGGTCCGCATGAACGTCGACCTGCTCATGGGTGAGGAACTCGCCAAGACCGGCGCCGGCAACCTGTTCACGGTCTTCGGCGAGCCGGACATCGACGTCCGTCGGACCGAGGACGACCAGGTCGTCGTCGAGCTGCGCGGAGTCGACGTCTTCGACCCCACGACCGGTGAGATCCGCAGCGCCGGCACCGGCCAGATCGCGCTCTGGATGATCGACACCGACTACGACTCGGAGTCGTTCTTCGTCCGGCACTGCTACTTCACCGGCGGCGGGGACCCGCTGAAGAAGCTCAAGGTCGCCCTGAAGGCCGAGGTCGACGCCGACGCCTGGGGCTCCCTCTACGGCGTCACCTCCCGCCCGTTCGCCCCGCCGTCGACGGGGAAGATCGCCGTTAAGGTCATCAACGACTACGGCGACGAGGTCATGAAGGTCATGGACGTCTGACGCCGGCGCCACCCGCCGTCCACGGCTCGCGGTTTTCCTTGTCTCGCCGCCCGTCGCAGGCAAGGATAACGCCCAAGGTTGGGCGCACAGTCGCTGCAGACAAGGAAACGACCCATGGCCGGATGGCGTGACGAGCACTGGCCGGCGTCCGACCTGACCATGATCCCGCAGCGTGAGCGCCGGAGCGGCCACTACCGCGCCTACGTCCCCGATCCCCTCGGCGGCCGTCCGCTCCGCGTGGACCCTGCCCTGGCCGATCTCGCGTCGGATGCGGAGAAGGCTGTCCGATCGGTGGCCACCGAGCCGGGCGCCACCGGGCTCGAAGGCCTGTCACGCTTCCTCCTGCGGTCCGAGGCCATCGCCAGCTCCCTCATCGAGGGGGTGGCGCCTGGGGCTCAACAGGTCGCCCTCGCCGAGCTCGCACAGGTCGAGGACCTGCACGGGTTCAGTGAGCAAGCCCGCCTGGTGGCCAACAACATCACGGTCCTCGGGGATGCCGCCGGTCGCCTCGCCCACGCCGAGCACGTCACCCTCCCCGACATCGACGCCCTGCACCGCGCGCTGCTCCCCGACGAGAAGCACCACGGCATCCGGCGTGTGCAGAACTGGATCGGCCGATCCAGCTACCACCCGCTGGACGCGGCCTTCGTCCCGCCGCCGCCCGACCTGGCGCCGCCGATGATCGACGACCTGGTGCAGTACATGAACGGCTCGATCCACGCGCCGCTGATCCAGGCGGCGCTGGTGCACGCGCAGTTCGAGACCATCCACCCCTTCACCGACGGCAACGGACGAGTCGGCCGAGCGCTGATCCACACCGTGCTCACCCGCCGAGGGCTGACGTCGGAATCCGTGCTGCCCATCAGCCTGGTACTCGCCACCCTGTCCGACCACTACATCGGAGGACTCACCAGCTACCGCTACGACGGTCCGGCGGACACAGACGCCGCCCACCGGGGTGTGGACGGTTGGCTCCGGGTCTTCCTCGAGGCGTCCATCGTGGCGGCCGAACAGGCACGACTGGTCTCCACCGACGTGCTGCAGCTGACGTACGAATGGGATGCCCGGGTGCGCTCCTCCCGGTCGGACCGAGGGCTGCGCGGCGCTCCCCGGGCCGACTCGGTCTCCGCCCGACTCCTGGCCCGGTTGCCGGAAGCGCCCGTGGTGACGCTGTCGACCGTGCAGCGCATCCTCGACGTCTCGGACGTCGCCGCACGCGCGGGCCTCGACGAGCTGACCGCAGCCGGCGTGCTGACGAGGAAGAAGCTCGGCGCGAACATCGTGGGCTTCGTGGCGAAGGAGGTCTTCGACGTGCTGGGCCATGCCGAGCGACAGCTGGCCAGCACCCAGTTCGACACCCGGGCGATCCCGCCGAGCCGGCCCGTACCCGCACGCCGCGACAGCTGACGGGGTCGACGCTGCCGCCCTGGATACGGTGGTAGCCGTGGACCAACCGGACGACACGCAGGTGCAGGCGGTGGCCGCGACGCTCGACGCGATCCCGCGGGCCGCTGAGCTGAGCCGCCGGCTGGCCAACCTGCCGATGGGCCGCTCCCTCGCAGCCGCCCTCGCGACCCCGGTGACCGAACCCGCCGACGAGGAGATCATCGAGGCCACCTGGGCGTTCCAGTGGTTCCTCGACCGCGCCGCCGACGGCGGCCTGCCGCTCACCTCCGCCGGTTACCTGCGCCCGGACGACGTGCTGGGTGCTGCTGCCGTCGTCCCCGCCGCGGCCGGGTGGATCGGCGCGAAGAACCGGGAGATCCAGACGGTACCCGTCCTGGTCTTCCGGGAATGCCTGCAGCACCTCGAACTGCTGCGCAGGCACAAGGGGTCTCTCCTGCCCACCACCAGGGGCACCGGGGCGCGTGTGCATCCACGTCAGCTCTGGGCGGTGCTGCGGGAGTCCCTCGTTCCTGCCGACGGCTTCGTCCGGGACGCCTCGGTGCTCGTGCTGGCCCTGGCGGCCGATCCCCGTCAACCCGGGTCGAGCTTCGACGACGTCGCCGCCTGCCTGGACGAACTCGGCTACCGGCATGGTGACGGCAGCCCGGTCGGCCACCGCGAGCTGATCGAGCTCGACGTGACCACCGTGCTGGACAACCTCGGCCGGCCCGCGCGCCGAACGCGCGGCCAGTGGCATCCGTCTGCCGCAGCCCTGGCCCGGGCCGCCCTGAGCATGAGGAGCACCCCGTGAAGCGTCGTCGGGCCCGCGTCGAGAAGTCCCCCGCCACCGTGCTGCTGGGGCTGCGCGGCGAATTCCTGCAGCACCTGCGTCAGGTGGCCCCCGGCCTCGCCGCGAAGGAGACGCTGACCCTCGCTGTCGATGCCGTGCGGCAGGCCGAGCGCGCCGGTCTCACCGACCTGGGCGGGTGGCAGGCCGAGCACGTGCGAGCCGTCGCGGACACCTGGCCCGACGACGACCACCTGCCCCGGTCGGTCGTGGCCCTGCTGATCGGCTTCCTGGAGGCGACCGGCCGCTGGCACGGTGAGGTGGCCGCCCTGGACGAACTGGGCATGGGCCTGCGGCAGAACATGGCCGGGTTGCTGCGCCGTGCGGCGGCCGAGCACCACGACCCCGCCGCCGAAGCCGACGCAGTGCGGGCCTGCGACGTCGTCGCCCGGCAATCGGCCCTCCTGCGGTGGATGGGTCCGAACACCCGGCCGGTCACCGGCACCCGCGCGCTGCGCAAGGCCGACAGCCGCGCGGTCATCGAGCTGCTCGGCCTGCCCGAGCAGAAGTTCACCTCGATGTGGGACCACCCGGGTCTGGCCGACCTCTGGTCGACCGCCCGCCGGGCCGGGTTGGTCGTGGTGGACGGCGGCCGCGCCGGGGTCACGGCCACCGGCCTGGCCCTCGCCCACGGAGATGCCCAGCAGGCTCGCGCCCTGGTGGCGTTCGACCTGGCCCGCGGCCTGCTCGAGCCGGACGACGTCCCCGATGTCGGCCTCCCCATCGAGGCGGTGGCCGGCATCGCCTGGGACCTCGTGCAGGGCCGCGACGTCGAGGTCCCCGACGAGGTGCTCGACCTCGACCCGATGGACCTGCTCCTGCTGAACTCCTCGCTCGGTGCCCATCTCGTCGCCGACGCCGAGGAGGAGTCGCTCGGGGTCGCTCTCCTCCTCCGCGCGTTGACCGCTACCGAGGGCTTCGCCGTCGACCGGGGCCACCTTCGACTCATGCCCGGTCTGGAGTCGCTGGTGCTCGGCACCCTGGCCGACCTGATCGACGGTCACCCCCTCGCCGAGGGCGGCACGCTGCTGGGCGTCGCCCGAGCCCGGCAGGGTGTCGTCCGGGTCCGACCCGACGAGTTGGCCGGCAGCACGCTCCGGTTGCACACCGTCCTCGACGCGCACTCCCCCGAGGAGCACCTGGTGGAGGTGGCCGCCGACAGCACCCCCGCCGACCTGCACCGGGTGTTGCTCACCGCCTTCGACCTCCCGGACGCCCAGCACGAGTTCACCGGCTCCAGCCCCGTCGGGCAGGACCGCTGCTGGACCGACCACCGCGCCGACACCCACGGCATCGACGACACCTCGGTGACCGTGCTCGACCTGGTCAGCTGGGCCGGCCGGTTGGCGTACGAGCACGGCGCCCCGACCGGGTTCTTCGGCCACGGGGCGACCGCCGTCCACATCGAGGTCGACGGCGTCGTGCCCACCACCGGTCGCCTGCCCCTCGTCGACGGGCGCCCACCCTGGCCGCGCTGAGGAGCTCAGCTCACCAGGTCGACCGCGCCGCGCGTTCGACGATCCCGAACCGGATGCGTTCCTGCTCCAGGCGCACCCGGTCGCCGTACTCGCCGTGCACCAACGCCAGGTACGTGCCGGTCTCGGCCCGGGTCAGCAGCGGGAGGTGCTCGGTGACCGGGGTGGGCTCGGACCCCCAATGGTCGCGGTGGGCGAGCAGCGTCTCGTCGTCCATCAGCATGGAGCGGGCGCGGGGCACGAACCGGCGCAACCGGTCCAGAGCCCGGAAGCCGTGCGTGTCCAGGTCGCCCCAGTAGACGACGTCGTGCTCGGCGAGCCAGGGCAACGCGGCCAGGCGGGAGACCGCGTAGCCCCCGCCGTACAGCACGGCCGTGTCGGGCAGGCTCGGAAAAGCGAGGTAGCTGACCTCGTTCTCCACGACCACCACCCGACGATCGAGGAAGGGATGTGCGGCCAGGTCGGCCAACCGCACGCCCAGCTCCCGGTACGGCCCCTCGGCCGGGCGGAACCGGACCAGCTCCTGCTTGCCGCGCAGCCCGAAGCGACGCGGTAGGTTGCCGGCCGGCGCGGTCGGGTCGATGCGCTCGGCCGGCAGCACCCTGCCCAGCAGCGCCCCCAGCACCGAGGCGTGCGCCTCGACGAACTTGGTGTCCACCCCGGGCACGTCGATCTGGCGCAGGTACGTGTCGGATCCGCCGCGCTCGAGGACCCAGCGGACGACGGCCAACAACCTCGGCCACTGCTCGTGCAGACCCGCCGCCTCGTGCGGGCGGGCATGCACCCAACCCAGGACGGCGGGGCACTCGGCCAGCGCCGCGTCGACGACGGCGTCGAAGCGCCGCACGTCGTGGTGCACGCCGAGCACCGCCCACAGGTCGCTCTCGGTGTCGACCACCACGCGGCCGGGCAGCTGGTTGGCACCGATCAGTCGCCCGCCCACCGCGCGCGGCTCCACCCTGGCCGGCCCGACCCGAGCGCCGCTCCATTGCGTCACCCACTCCTGCACCTCGCCGAAGCGGTCGGCGACCTCCCGCACGGTCGGTCCACGAACGGGCACCCCGACCGGCGCAACCGGGCGCCCGGCGAGCCGAGCACGGAGCAGATCACCCCGCTGCCAGCGGGTCTGCAGCACTGCCCGGACATCGGCCCACGTCGCCCACCCGCTCCGCGCCGCCATCAGCTCGGCTTGGCCGCCAGGTGCGCGGCCCGACCGGCGCGGTACTCCTCGACGGTCATCGTGTGCATGCGTGACCCGGCGCCCGTGGGGTTGTCCACGAAACCGACCGCAGAGACGGCCGGCTCGATCGTGTGGATCTTCTGCAGCGGGGTGACCACCACGAGCTGCAGCCCCAACCTGCGGAAGAGCGCAAGGGCATAGCGGGTTGACTCGTCCGACCCGCGCCCGAAAGCCTCGTCGATCACCGCCATCTGGAACGACTTCGACGTGGCCGCAGCCCAGTCGAGCTTGAACTGGTAGGCCAGCGAGGCCGCCAGCACCGTGTAGGCGAGCTTCTCCTTCTGACCGCCGGACTTGCCACCCGAGTCGGTGTAGGTCTCGAAGGCCTCCCCGGTGTCCCGCCACCGTTCGACGGCACTGAACACCACCCAGTTGCGCACGTCGGTGACCCGCGCCGTCCAGACCTTGTCGGCGTCGGACGATCCCTCCCGGCCACGGAACCGCTCGACCAGCGCCCGCACCTGGTGGAACTTGGCCTCGGAGTAGGCGCCGTCGGGGACTGCTGCACGGATAGGTGACATCTGATCTGTGGTGCCGACAGGTGCCGCTGGAAGGATGCTCACCGTGCCCAAGCCCTACCCCAAGGAGTTCCGGGACGACGTCGTGAACGTCGCCCGCAACC
>NZ_JBAPLU010000034.1:0-29168 GCF_037083825.1 Klenkia sesuvii | reverse complement strand
CGGCATCGACTCCGCCGTCCTCGGGCTCGGCCACCGCGACGTCAAGGACCTGCGGCCCGAGGACGTCGTCGCCCCGACCGGCTGGCCCCGGGTGCTGGGCACCGCCGACCAGCAGCACGTCGTCTGAACGGGCGTCCCGGGTGTCGACATGGACACCCGGGATGCCTCATCACTGAAGTATTTTTCTCTTTCCGGCCCTCCCGGGTTCAGTGAGCCGGGGCAACGGTCGAGGACTCCTCCGACAGCGGTCCGTCCAGGTGCTCCACCCGGAGCACGCGGATCGCGGAGGAGCGACGTTGCCCGTCACCCGAAGGTCCCTCGCACGCTGGTGGAGCGACCGCACCATCGCCACCAAGATCGCCGCGCTCGTGGTCACCAGCAGCGTGGGGCTGGTCGCCGTCGGCGGGTTGGCCCTGCACGGCCAGGCGGTGTCCGACGACCTCAGCGGACGCATGCAGGCCGCGGTCGAGGTGCAGGACGAGGTCCAGACGGCCAAGTACGACCTGCTGTGGGCCACGAACTGGCAGAACATCACGGCCTGGAAGTCCCGGGTGGACGGTGGTGAGGTGGCCGCCGCCCCCGACGGGGACAACGTCACGACCTACCGCCAAGCGGTGGTCGACTTCGAGCGGGTCTTCGACCTGGACCGCTCCGAGCTCACCGCCGACGGTCGGACCGCCCTGGACGTCGTCCAGGAGAACTGGACGGCGATGGCGCAGTACAACGACCAGATCTTCGACCTGTGGGCCGCCGGGCAGCTCGACGAGGGCGACGCGGTCTCGGCCGGGCCGAAGTGGGACATCTACTACGTGCTGGCCGGCGGGATGGACGACCTGGTCGCCGCCGTCGACGACCGGGTGGCCGACCTGGCCGCCGAGCGGGCCGACGCCGCGGCCACGACCCGCCTCGTGTCGGTCCTCGCGGCCGCGGCCGCGCTGCTGGTCACGGTCCTCATCGGGACGGCGATCGCCCGCAGCGTCACCCGGGGCGTGCGGGAGGTCCGCGACGGGTTGCAGCGCATCGCGGCCAAGGACCTGTCGGTGCGGGTGCCCGTGCGCGGTGCCGACGAGGCCGGCCAGATGGCGACGGCGCTCAACGAGGTCGGGGCGGTCCTGGGCGAGGTGCTCGCGGGGGCCCGCGACGCGGCCGAGGCGGTGGCGACCTCGACCCGGCAGCTGGAGGGCTCGGCCGGGGCGATGGCGGACTCGGCCCGGGCGACCTCGGCACAGACCGACGTCGTGTCCCGGGCGGCGTCGGAGGTCTCGCGGTCGGTGGCCACGGTGGCCGCGGGTGCGGAGGAGATGAGCGCCTCGATCCGGGAGATCGCGCAGAACGCCAACGAGGCTGCTCGGGTGGCCGCGGGTGCGGTGACCGAGGCGGAGGCGACGAACCAGACGATCCACAAGCTGGGGCTGTCGAGCAAGGAGATCGGGGACGTGGTGAAGGTGATCACCTCGATCGCCGAGCAGACGAACCTGCTGGCGCTCAACGCCACCATCGAGGCCGCCCGTGCCGGTGAGGCGGGCAAGGGGTTCGCGGTGGTGGCCAACGAGGTGAAGGAGCTGGCACAGGAGACGGCGCGGGCCACCGAGGACATCGCCCGCCGGGTGGAGGCCATCCAGACCGACACCGGGCAGGCCGTCACCGCCATCGGGCGCATCGGCGAGGTGATCGGGCAGATCAACGACTTCCAGCTGACCATCGCCAGCGCGGTGGAGGAGCAGACGGCGACGACGAACGAGATGTCGCGCAACATCGCCGAGGCCGCCGGCGGGTCGGAGGAGATCGCGACCAACGTGTCGTCGGTGTCGGCGGCCTCGACGCAGACCACGCAGACGCTGGCCGGCACCCGGGAGGAGGTCGGGAAGCTGGCGCTGATGGCTGCTGACCTGCGCAGCACCGTCGCCCAGTTCACCTACTGATCAGCGGCGCAGCAGGTCCACGCGCCAGTCGGCCTCGGGGTGCCGCCCGCCCCGGGCCCAGGGGCGGACCAGCTCGAGCCGGGTGAGGGCGCCCTCCCGGTCGGCCCACAGCAGGGCCAGGTGGTTGCCGACCGGGGGTGCGCCGTCCAGGGCGAGCTGGGTCGTCGGCGTCTGCGCGTAGAACGCGCGCAGCGCCGACGTGTCCCCGGGCGGCAGCTCGCCGTCCTCGGAGTGCCACACCCGGACGACGTCGGTGTCGGTGGTGATGATCAGCCCGCTCATCGGCAACCCGAGGTTCTCCCCGCCGGTGTCGCCGACGTCGAAGGTGAGCTGCTCGCCGACCGAGGCCGCCCACGGCCGCAGCTGCTCCATGGCGTGCCGGCGCACGAGCTGGCGGTCCAGGTGCGGGTCGGCCGCGGGCCGCCAGCCGTGCTGGCGGTGGATCTGCCGGCTCACGGCCACCCCGGCGACCAGCGCCTCGTGCACCGCGCGCAGCAGGGGTCGCAACCGGGCCAGCGTCGCCTCCCTCGAACCGTCCGCAGCACCGTCCACCCGGCGATCATGCCCGCCGACCCCGGTGGCGGCGCGCGCGCACGGCCGACGTCGGCGGTGCCGCCGCCGCCGAGGTGCTGGATGCGACGCGAGCCGGTGAACTGGACGGTGCGCTCCCGTCGAACCCCGGCGGAGCACGCCCCCCACCCCGAGGAGGTCCACCCGTGGCCACCCGCCCCAAGGCGACCGTCGTCCCTTTCACCCACCACGCCGAGGGCTCCGGTGTCGGCCAGCGCGTGACCGTCGGCGGCGACGCCGGGCACGAGTTCGACGTCGACACCTACCCGGCCTTCGGCGGCCGGGACGCCTCGCCCAGTCCGCTCTCGTACGCGCTCGGCGCGCTGAGCTCGTGCAACCAGATCACCGCCTCGATCGTGGCCAAGGAGCTCGGGGTGACCCTCGGCGCCTGGACCTTCGACGTGCAGGGCGACTTGGACACCGCCGTGATGGTCGGCGGCGAGGAGGGCGACGCGAACTTCGACGCCGTCAGCGTGCGGGCCACCGTGCAGACCGACGCCGACGAGGCCACGTTCGAGCAGCTGCGCACCGAGACCGAGCGCCGCTGCCCGGTCACGCAGCTGTTCCAGCGCTCCGGTCTGCAGTACTCGAGCGACTGGACCCGCGCCGCGCTCTGACCGGGTCGACCCCCTCCGCGGCGAGGGGGCGTCAGCCGCGGTGCCGCTGGGCCCGGCGGGCCGCGGCGGCGCGCTTGCGGGCGGACTCCTCGAGCTGCCGCTGCTTCTGGGCGGCCTCGTGGGCGGCGTGCGCGGTGCCCGCCGGGTAACCGGCCTTGACCAGCCGGTGCTCGGTGGTCTCCGGCATGTAGGCGATCGAGAAGATCAGCCCGAGCGCGACACCCCCGAGCGCGGCCATCGCCCGGATCCAGAACGGGCCGGGGACCAGGGTGAGCACGAGGGCGACCGGGATCGCCAGCTGCACCGCCGCCCGGGCCAGGTGGCGCAGCGCCCAGGTGCGGGTGGTGGTGTCGTGCAGCACCCAGGTGCGGTGCCGCTCGGGCAGCGCGCCACCGAGGGCGTACCAGAGCCAGCGCAGCGGCCCGGGGCGGACGCCGCTCACAGCGCGGGCAGCAGCGTGCCCAGCACCGGGTCCCACTCGGTGACCGTCGCGGACGCGACCACGCCGCGGGTGCCGAACGGGTCGGCGTCGACCCACGCCTGCACCTGCGCCTGGTCGTCGGCGCGGAACAGCAGCAGGGCCCCGGCCGGTGCGGCCGGGCCGAACGGGCCCGACAGCAGCAGCGAGCCGGCGTCGGCCAGCCCGCGCAGGAAGTCGCGGTGCGCGGGCCGCACCTCGTCGCGCAGGGCGACGTCCTCGGTGTAGCGGTAGGTGACGGCGACGATCACGGGGAACCTCCAGGACGACGGCGGGCTGCCCGGTCGATCCTCCTCCCGAGCCCGTCGCCGACCGGCGCGCGGTGGTCCCCCGTAGTGGTGGTTCTCGTATTTGGGCTGTACATGTCGTGCGCGCGGTCGAGAACAGGGGTGTGCACCACCAGGTGCACGCGACCCCGAGGAGAGCCCGTGTTCGCCAGCCGCTCTGCCGCCCGGCCCGACACCGCCGCACCCAGCGAGGCGGAGCTGGACGTCGACGCCGTGACCGCGGTGGTCAACGCGCTGGCGTCGGCCACGGACACCCGCAGCGCCGTGGTGGCCGCGATGACCGCGGTCAAGGACGCCTTCGGGTACGCGTACGCCTCGCACTGGGTCATCGACCCCAAGGACAAGACGCTGCACTTCTCCTCCGAGGCCGGGTCGGTCAGCGCGGAGTTCGCCGCCGTCACCGCCACGGCCACCTTCGCCAAGGGCGTGGGCCTGTCCGGGCGCGCCTGGTCCACCCGCGACCTGGTGTTCACCAGCAACCTGGGCGAGGTCAAGGACTGCGTGCGGGCCCCCGTCGCGCAGAAGGTCGGCGTCCGCTCGGGCATCTGCTTCCCGCTGTTCACCGACGGGGAGGTGACCGGCACGATGGACTTCTTCTGCATGAAGGAGCTCACCCCCAACCCGCGCCGGCTGGCCACCCTGCGCTGCGTGGGCACCCTGGTCTCCCAGAGCATCGCCCGGTTCGTGGCGATGGAGGCCGACCGCAAGACCGCCCAGGACGTCGCCGCCGTCACCTCGGTGCTGCAGCAGCTGACCACCGCCCAGGACGCCGAGCAGGCGCTGGGCATGGCCCTGGAGACCATCCGCACCGGCTTCGGCTGGGCCTACGCCTCCTTCTGGCGGGTCGACCCGGCCGCCGGCGTCCTGCGCTTCGACCGCGAGTCCGGCGACGCCGGTCCCGAGTTCCGCGCCGTGACGTTGTCGGCCACCTTCGCCCCGGGGGTGGGCCTGGCCGGGCGCACCTGGCGCAACCGGGACCTCTTCTTCGTCCCCGACCTGGGCGAGATGACCGACTGCGTGCGCGCCCCCGTCGCGCAGAAGGCGGGCGTCAAGTCCGGTGTCTGCCTGCCGATCATGGTCGGCGGCGAGGTCATCGGCACGATGGACTTCTTCGCCACCTGGACGATGGTGCTGTCCGCCGGCCGCGAGGCCGCCCTGCGCAACACCGCCTACCTGTTGGGCCAGGCGCTGGACCGCATCGCCGCCACCGAGCAGCTCACCAGCGCGGGCCGGGAACTGGTGCTGTCCATCGAGGAGGTCGAGCGCAACGTGCTGTCGGCCACCACCGTGGCCAGCGAGGGGCGCACCCTGGCCGACGAGGCCAACCGGGTGGTGGCCCAGCTGGGTGAGTCCAGCCAGCAGGTCGGGCTGGTCGCGCACACCATCGGCAGCATCGCCGCCCAGACCAACCTGCTCGCGCTCAACGCCACGATCGAGGCCGCCCGGGCCGGCGAGGCCGGCCGCGGCTTCGCCGTCGTGGCCAACGAGGTCAAGGAGCTCGCCCGCGAGACCGCGGCGGCCACCACCGACGTCAACGCCAAGATCAACGCCATCCAGGAGCAGGTCGACGCGGTGGTCGGGTCGCTGGCGTCGATCGGCACCGTCATCGAGACCATCAACGAGACGCAGGCCGTCATCGGCGGCGTGCTGACCGAGCAGGTGGCGGTCACCCGCGCGATCCTGGGCTGAACCCCACCGGGGCCCGGGCCCCGGTGCAACCCGGTGCAACGCAGGCCCGCCGGGCCCGTGGGAAAGTGGGCTGGTGAGCCAGCCCACAGCGCCCCCGTCCGCGCCGACGGACCCCGACGGCCTCGCGGAGGCACTGCGGGGCACCGGTTACCTGCCCGACGAGGGCCTGGCGACGGCGGCGTACCTCGCGCTGGCCATGCACCGCCCGCTGTTCCTCGAGGGCGAGGCCGGCGTCGGCAAGACCGCGCTGGCGCACGCGCTCGCCGAGGTCACCGGCCGCCCGATGTACCGCCTGCAGTGCTACGAGGGCCTCGAGGCCAGCCAGGCGCTCTACGACTGGGACTTCGGCCGCCAGCTGCTGCACCTGCGCGCCGCCGAGGCCGCCGGGGCGGGCGGGGACACCGCGCAGCTCGAGGCCGGGCTCTACGACCGCCGGTTCCTGCTGGCCCGCCCGCTGCTGCAGGCGCTGGAGGACTCCCCGAGCGTGCTGCTGGTCGACGAGGTCGACCGCGCCGACGACGAGTTCGAGGCCTTCCTGCTCGAGCTGCTCAGCGACTTCACCATCTCCATCCCCGAGCTGGGCACCGTGCGGGCCGCGGTGCCGCCGCTGGTCGTGCTGACCTCCAACCGCACGCGCGAGGTGCACGACGCCCTCAAGCGCCGCTGCCTCTACCACTGGCTCGAGCACCCCGACTTCGACCGCGAGGTGGCGATCCTGCGCAGCCGGCTGCCGCAGGTGACCGAGGACCTCGCCCGCCAGGTCGCCCGGGCCACGGCCAAGCTGCGCAGCCTCGACCTGCTCAAGCCGCCGGGCATCGCCGAGGCGATGGACTGGGCCACCGCGCTGCACACCCTGGGTGCTCGCGAGCTCGACCCCGACACCGCAGCCCGCACCCTGGGCGCGGTGCTGAAGTACCGCGAGGACACCGACCGGGTGCACGCGCTGACCCGCGGCGCGCTCTTCGGATGACCTCCCTGGCCTTCGCCGCGGGCGAGCGGCGGCAGCGGGACGTCGTCGAGGTGGTGCTGGGGTTCGCCCGCACGCTGCGGCACGCCGGGGTGGCCGCCTCGCCCGACCGGGTCGAGGCGATGCTCGCTGCCGTCGGCCACCTCGACGTGCTCGACCCCGGCGACGTCTACTGGGCCGGACGGCTGACCCTGTGCGGCAGCCCCGACGACCTCGACCGCTACGAGGCCGCGTTCCACGCCTGGTTCGCCGGCGAGGCCCCCCGGCGCAGCCGCTCCACCGCCCAGCAGGAGCAGCGGCTGGCGGAGTCGGCGCCGCTGAGCGCGCCCGAGGGTGACGGCAGCGAGTCCGAGGAGGAGGCGCCGGACCTGAAGGCCGCGGCCAGCGAGGCCGAGGTGCTGCGCAGCCGCGACGTCGCCGACCTCACCGTGGCCGAGCGCGACCAGCTGCGCCGGCTGTTCGCGCTGCTGGTGCCCGCCGCGCCGATGCGGCCCTCCCGGCGACGCCGGCCCGACCACCACGGCGGGGTCGACATGGCCCGCACCATCCGGCACGCGCTGCGCGACGGCGGCGAGATCACCTCGCTGCGCCACCGCCGTCCCCGACCCCGTCCCCGGCGGGTGGTGCTGCTGGTCGACGTGTCGGGCTCGATGAGCCCCTACGCCGACGCGCTGCTGCGCTTCGCGCACGCCGCCGTCCGGGCCCGGCCGTCCTCCACCGAGGTGTTCACCATCGGCACCCGGCTCACCCGGGTGACCCGCGAGCTGCGGCTGCGCGACCCGGACAAGGCGCTGGCAGCCAGCGGGCACGCCATCCCCGACTGGTCCGGCGGCACCCGCATCGGGGAGGTGCTCAAGGCCTTCCTCGACCGGTGGGGCCAGCGCGGCACCGCCCGGGGCGCGGTCGTCGTGGTGTGCAGCGACGGGTGGGAGCGCGGGGGCACCGAGCTGCTGGCCGAGCAGATGGGCCGGCTGCAGCGGCTGGCGCACAGCGTGGTGTGGGTGAACCCGCACAAGGGCCGGGCCGGGTACGAGCCGCTGACCGGCGGGATGCAGGCGGCCCTGCCCGCGGTTGACCACTTCGTGGCCGGGCACAGCCTCGCCGCCTTCGAGCAACTGGCAGGAGTGATCGAACGTGCGTGATGTGCTCGCGGACCTGGTGGGGTGGTGGGAGGCGGGGGAGACCGTCGGCATGGGCACCGTCGTCGCCACCTGGCGGTCGGCGCCCCGGCCGGCCGGGGCCTCGATGCTGGTCGGGCCCGACGGCACCGCGGTGGGCAGCGTCTCCGGCGGGTGCGTCGAGGGCGCGGTCTACGAGGAGGCCAAGGACGTCGTCGCCCAGGGCACCCCGACCCTCGAGCGCTACGGCGTCAGCGACGACGACGCCTTCGCCGTGGGCCTGACCTGCGGCGGCATCCTCGACGTCTACGTCGAGCCGATCTCGCGCGAGACGTTCCCCGAGCTGGGCGAGGTCGCCGAGTCCGTCGCCGCGCACGAGCCGGTGGCCACGGTGACCGTCGTCCGGGGGCCCGAGGACCGGCTGGGGCACCGGCTGGTCGTCTGGGAGGACCGCACGTCGGGCACGCTCGGCTCCCGGCGGCTCGACGACGCCGTCACCGACGACGCGCGGGGCATGCTGGCCGCCGGCCGCACCGCGACCATGACCTACGGCCACGACGGCGAGCGGCGCGGCGACGAGCTCACCCTCTTCGTCTCCAGCTTCGCGCCGCCGGCCCGCATGGTGGTCTTCGGCGCCATCGACTTCGCCGCCGCCGTCGCCCGGGTCGGGGCCTTCCTCGGCTACCGGGTCACCGTCTGCGACGCCCGGCCGGTCTTCGCCACCGCGCGCCGCTTCCCCGACGCGCACGAGGTCGTCGTCGAGTGGCCGCACAGCTACCTGCAGGCCGAGGTCGACGCCGGCCGCATCGATGCCCGCACGGTGCTCTGCGTGCTCACCCACGACCCGAAGTTCGACGTCCCGCTGCTCGAGGTCGCCCTCGACCTCGACGTCGCCTACGTCGGCGCGATGGGGTCACGGCGCACGCACGACGAGCGGCTGGAGCGGCTGCGCGAGGCGGGCCTCACCGACGACCAGCTCGCGAAGCTGTCCAGCCCGATCGGCCTGGACCTGGGCGCCCGCACCCCCGAGGAGACCGCCATCAGCATCGCCGCGGAGATCATCGCCGGCCGCTGGGGCGGGTCGGGCGAGCGGCTGACCGGGGCCAGCGGGCCGATCCACGCCTCCGCCGACCGGTGAGCGCGCTCAGCCCGGGGTGAGGTGGTCGGCCGGGTCGGCGGGCAGGCCGAGCGGGACCGAGGTGGGCCCGGCCTCGGCCGGCCGGGGCCGGTCCTGCGGGTGCAGCCGGACGGCGACCAGGGCGATGTCGTCGTCGTTGCGACCGTCCACCAGCCGGGCCACCAGCCCGTCGCACAGCTCCTCCAGCGTGCCCCCGGCGAGGTCCACCACGGCCTCGGACAGCCGGGCCATGTCGTCGTCGAGCGTGCTGGCCCGCCGCTCGACCAGGCCGTCGGTGAACAGCAGGATCGTCGAGCCGCGGTCGAGGGTGATGACCTGCTCGGTGCGGCTCGTGGCCGGGTCGACGCCCAGCAGCAGGTTGCCGCGCCAGTCGGCGAGGACGGCCAGCGAGCCGTCGGGGTGCACGACGACCGGCGGCAGGTGGCCGGCGTTGGACCAGACCATGCGGGTCACCCCGCGCAGCAGCTCCTCGGCGGTCTGCTCGAACCGGGCGACGGCGGCGGTGGCCAGCGTGGGCACCTGCAGCACCTGCATCGCGGCGTCGAGCCCGCGCAGCACCTCGGCCGGGCCGGCGTCGCTGTAGGCGGCGATGCCCCGCAGCAGGCCGCGCAGCTGCCCCATGGCCGCGGCGGCCTCGATGTCGTGGCCCACGACGTCGCCGATGACCAGCATCGTCGAGCCGCTGGGCTGCAGGAACGCGTCGTACCAGTCGCCGCCGACCTTGGCCGACTCGGTCGCCGGGATGTAGCGGACCACGATCTCGGAGTGGTTGGGCGCCGGCGGCTCGGTGAGCAGGCTGCGCTGCAGGCCCTCGGCCACCTGCGACTGGCTCATCAGCAGCGCCGCGTTGTCCAGGGCCAGCCCGACCCGGTCGGCGACGTCGCGCGCGGTCGACTCGTCGTCGAGGTCGCGGGGCCGCCCGGGGCCGGAGAACAGCGTCAGCGCACCGCGCACCCGGTCGCGGCCGCGGATGGGCAGCACGAGGCAGTCGGCGACGTCCATCGCCCCGTAGAGGTCCAGGGCCTCACCGGGGGCGAGGGTGGCGCGCACCTCGGCGGCGGTGGCGCGCACCTCCTCCCCGCCGGCCAGGGCGCGGGCCAGCGGGGAGGTCAGCGACTGGGCGCCGAGGCGCACCTGGGCGTAGCGGTGCAGCGCCGCCCGCTGGGCGGGGTCGGCGTGCCACGAGCCGACGTCGCGTGGCCGGCCGTCGTCCTGCAGGAGGGTGACGACGCAGCCGTCGGCCAGACCGGGCACCACGAGGGCTGGGAGCTCGGCGACCGCCGCGGGCACGTCGGTGGCGTCCACGAGCGAGCGGGCGACCGCGGCCAGCAGGGCCAGCCGAGCGGCGGAGTCCTCGGCCCGCCGCTGGGTGAGCGTGCGCTGCGTGGTGTCGGTGAAGAACAGCGACAGGCCGTCGGGAGAGGGCCAGCAGAGCACCTCGTAGTAGGCGTCCAGCGGTGCCGGGTAGTAGGCCTCCACGTGCTGCGGCAGTCGCGTCCGCACCGCCGCGCGGCAGGCCTGCTCGACGTCGCCGCCGACGGGGTCGGGGAACGCCTCGGTGGCGCTGCGGCCCAGCAGCTCGTCGCGCGGGCGCCCCAGCAGGCGCTCGGCGGCGGTGTTGACCACGGTGAAGCGCCAGTCGTGGTCGAGGGAGAGGTAGCCGGTGGGCATGGCCTCCAGCACGCGGGCGGTGCGGGCCTCGCCGTCGTGCACCGCGGTGGTGTCGTAGGCGACGCCGATCAGCCGCTCGGGCGCGCCGTCGGCGTCGGGCAGGGCGTGCCCGCGGGCCTGCACCCAGCGGTTCTGGCCGTCGGGCAGCACGATGCGGTACTCGGCCTCGTAGAAGCCGAGGGTGTCGATGGCGCGTTGGATGGCGTGCGACACGCGGTCGGCGTCCTGGGGGTGCACCGCCTTGGTGAAGGCGGCGATGTTGCCGTCGAAGGTGTCGGCGGTGAGACCGAAGATCTCCAGCAACCGGTCGTCCCAGGTCAGCACATCGGTGGCCAGGTGCCAGTCGAAGCTGCCCACCTGCCCCGCGTCCATCGCCAGCGCCCACCGCGTGCGGTCGGCGTCGTGATCGGCGGCCATCGCCTCGGTGCGCCGCTGCACCCCGCGCAGCTGCAGCTCGGAGCTGCAGGCGTCGGCCAGGTCGCGCAGCACCGCGAGGTCGGTGGCCGACCAGTCGTGCGGCTCGCCGTCGATCGCGCACAGCGATCCCACGACGGCGCCCTCCTGGTCGCGCAGCGGGATGCCCGCGTAGGCGACCACGCCCAGGTCGCGGATGGCCAGGTTGTCCCGCACCAGCGGGTGCTCCCGCGCGTCGGGGACGACCAGCGGCTCCTCCGACCGCACGACGTGCTGGCAGAAGGAGTGGCTGAGCGGGGTGCGGCGCTCGCCCTGCCACGGCTCGGGCAGGCCCAGGGAGCCGGGGAACACCTGCTCCTGCTCCGACACCAGCGTCACCAGCGCCACGGGCACGCCCAGCTGCGCCCGGACCAGCCGGGCGAACCGCTCGAAGGCGGGGTCGGACTCCGCGGGCAGCGGGGTCGACGACGGGAGACCGGTGCTCACCTGATCTCCGTCCCGCGGCGTCGCCCGGGGGTGGATGCCGACCCGAGCGCGGTCACCCTACGTCGTCGCGGGCCCGTCGGCATGACCACGACGGGTGGGACGAGCCCGGCAGGTGCCGGATCGCCCACCCGTCGGCGCAGGTCAGGGCAGCTCGACCTTCTCGTTCTCGCCGACGTCGGCGCGCTCGCCGCTGGCCTTGGCCTTCACGAAGCTGATCGCGGTGGCCACCGCGCCCGGGGTGTCCCAGTACTCGGCGCTGCTGCCGTCGACCTTGATGAGCACCACCGACGGGTCCTCGGGGCCCTGCGGCAGCCAGGCCTCGGCGCCGGAGTTCCACAGCTCCTTCTTCTTCGCGACGTCGGAGACGACGCTGCCGTGCCCGGCGATCGACACCCAGCTGCCCCCCGAACCGGTGGTGACGTTGACGTTCGGGTTGCTGGCGATGCTCTGCGCGGGCCCGCCCTGGGCCTCGGCGAAGAACCACAGGTCGCCGTCGAACTCGACCTCCTGCAGCGACATCGGGCGGCTCTGCAGCGAGCCGTCGGCGCCGACGGTCGTCAGCATCGCGATCTTCTCGTCCGCCACCAGCTCGCGGACCTTCTCCACACCGTGCTCGGCCACCGGTTCCTCCTCGTCGAACGCACTTCTCGGTCCGGCCTCCCATGCCCGCGACCTGCCCGGACGAACCACGGAGGGGACCATGGACCGGTGACCGGGGTGGAGATCGTCGCGCTCATGGCGTCGCGGGAGCACCGGTACGGCGGGCGGCCCGGCGAGGTGGTGCCCGAGCAGGAGGACGACCGGCGCGACGAGCTGGTCGTGCGGGCCGGGTTCGGCATCGTCGGTGACCGGTACGCGGGCCGGCCCGCCCACCGCGACGCCGCGGTCACCGTGCTGGCGGTGGAGTCGCTCGAGGCGTTGGCCGCCGACCTCGGCGCACCGTCGTTCGACCCGCTGCTGGCCCGCCGCAACGTCGTCGTCCGCGGGGCCGACGTCGAGGCGCTGCGGGGGCGGACCTTCACCCTGGGAGGGGTGACGCTGCTCGGCGGTCGGGCGGCCCACCCCTGCCGCTGGATGGACGTCGTCCTGGCCCCCGGTGCGCACCGCGGCCTGCGCGGCCGCGGCGGCGTGCGCTGCCGCCCGCTCTCCGACGGCGTCCTCCGCCTCGGCCCGGCGGAGCTGGTGGTCGACCCCGCCGGGTGACCGGCACCACACGCCAGGCAGGATCCCGGCATGGACGTCATCGGGCTGCGCCGGGAACGCGAGGTGCTCACGGTCGCGCTGCGCACCGACCGGCACGTCGTGCTGGAGGGCCCGCCGGGCACCGGGAAGTCGACGCTGCTGCGCTCGATCGCCGCCGACGTCGGCACCGAGGTCGTGTTCGTCGAGGGCAACGCCGAGCTGACCCCGGCCCGGCTGGTCGGCCAGTACGACCCGGCGGCGGTCATGACCGACGGGTACGTGCCGAGCAGCTTCACCGACGGCCCGCTGCTGACGGCCATGCGCGGGTCGGGGCTGCTCTACCTTGAGGAGCTCAACCGCATCCCCGAGGAGACGCTGAACGTCCTCATCACCGTGCTCACCGAGGGCGAGATCGCCGTCCCGCGGCTGGGCCGGGTGCGGGCGGCGGCCGGGTTCCGGTTGATCGCGGCCATGAACCCCTTCGACGCCATCGGCACCGCCCGGGTCGGGCAGGCCATCGCCGACCGCATGTGCCGGGTCGTGCTCGGCTACGCCGACGCCGACGCCGAGCGGGCCATCGTCACCCAGGTGACCGGGGCCCACCCGGCGCTGGTGGCCCTCGCCGTCCGGCTGGTGCGGGCCACCCGGGAGCACCCCGACCTCCGCACGGGCTCGTCGGTCCGTGGAGCGAACGACCTCGTGCTGCTGCTCGGCGGTCTGCTCGAGATGCGCGGCGAGCAGCTCGCCGACGGCCGCGGGACCGCCCGCGACGCCCTGCACGCCGCGCTGTCGGGCCGGGTCACGGTCGTGGACGGCGTCGACCGGACGCCGGAGGCCGTGCTCGACCAGATCCTGGACGACGTCTGGCCGGCCGACGCCCCGCCGCCCGACGAGCGCGCGGAGCGGGAGGAGCCCCCGGGAAAAGCTGAGGGCCCGCAGGCGCAGCAGCCTGCGGGCCCGGACCAGGCCAGCTCCTCCCGGCGCAGCCGCAAGGACGCCCAGCGCTCGCGGTCCACCCCGCGCCAGGAGCTGCTGCGCCAGCACCCGCAGCTCGAGGAGGTCAGCCCCGAGGTGGGCGAGCTCGACGAGGGCGCGTTCTCCGACCTGCTCGCGCGTGACCCGGACGCGGCCGCCGCCCTGCTGGCCGACCTGGGCCGGGCCACCGACCGCGAGCTGCGCGCCGCTGCGCACCGGCTGGCCCGCCGGGTGTTCGTGCAGGTCGCCCGGGTGGGCCCGACCCGCTCGCGGGGCACCCGCCGGCTGGTCGCCGACCGGCGGGCCGAGGGCGACCTCGACCTCGACCGCACCCTCGACCGGTGGAGCGGGCAGTGGCCCCCCGCCGCCGAGGACCTGGTCACCCGCACCTGGACCGGGCACCGGCGGGCGGTCTGCCTGGTGGTCGACGCCTCGGGCTCGATGCAGGGGCTCGGCGTCGCCATCGCCGCGGTCGCCGCCGCTGGCGTGGTGCTGGCCGCCGACGAGCGGGTGACGACCAGCGTCGTCAGCTTCGCCGGCGACGTCACCGAGCTGCAGCGGCTGGGCCAGCGGGTGCCGCCCGAGGAGCTGGTCGGCCGGTTGGTCGCACTACGCGGGCACGGCATGACCGACCTCGCCGGTGCGCTGCGTGCCGCCCGGCAGCAGCTGGCCCCGGCGGTGGTCGACGAGCGGGTCGTCGTCCTCCTGTCGGACTGCCTGCACACCGCCGGTGCGCCACCGGCGACCGCGCTGGCCGGCATCGACCGGCTGCACGTGCTGTGCCCGCTGCCCACCGAGGCGGCCGAGGCGGCCGCGCGGGACCTCGCGGCCCGCGGGGCGGGTCGGGCGGAGATGGTGCGCGCCGTCGTCGAGACCGGCCCGGCCCTGACCCGCCTGCTCGGCTGACCGCGCCGGTCAGGCCGGTGCGTAGGGGGTCTGCTCGATGTGCCCGAAGTCGCAGACCGGGCCGTAGGTCCACGCCACGTCCAGCGCGTCGGTCTCGTTCGGCGGGATGACGGTCAGCGTGGTGGGCGTGGGTTCGCAGGCACCGGTGGTGGGCTCGGGTCCGGTGGCGACGACGACCCAGTGCAGCGTGGCCGAGACCGACTGGCCCGGTCGCAGGGTGGTCCGCTCGCCCGTCGAGCCGTCGGCAACGGCGACGCGCTCCTGCTGGCTGGGCACGGCGGAGCCGTCGGTGCCGACCAGGCCGAGACCGCCGTAGCCGTACACGGTGCACACCTCGCCGCCGGTGTTGGTCAACGTGAGCGTCGCGTACCGGTTCCCCGCCGCGGCGTCCCCCGTGGACAGCGACCCGGTGAGCTCGCTGGTGTGGCAGCGGTCGGGGCCGCCGGCGGTGGTGGGCTCGGGGTCGGGGGACTCCGGGGCCGCGGTCGTGCGTCCGCCGCCGGAGGAGGCCGACCCCGTGGCGGCGGGTGCGGTCGTGGGGCTGGCGATCGCCGAGGTGGTGGTCGAGGGGGAGGTGGTGGCCCCGGTGGTCGAGGGGGTCGTCGCGGCGGTGGCGTCGTCGGTACCGCCGCTGAACGAGCAGGCACCGAGGGCGAGCCCCCCGGCGAGCAGTACGGGCAGGGCCAGCCGATGCGTCCGGTTCGTCATGACCTTGATGTTGCCCCGGCCAACCATCGTTCTCACCTGGGCGGACGTCACGGTTGCCGCACCGGTGTCACCGATCCGTCACACCGGTGACCTGCTGGTGCTGACCGGACCCGGACGCGCGACGACCCCGGATGCCAGCACGCATCCGGGGTCGTCGGGTCTGGGTGGGTCAGCGGACGGAGGTGCGCTTCCCGCCGGTGACGCTCTCGGCGACGCCGATCAGCAGGACGGCGGCCACGATGGCCACGATCGCGCCGAGGATGTTCAGCTCGGTGAAGGTCCCGGTGCCCAGCAGAGTGGCGACGACGCCACCGATGAGCGAACCGACGACGCCCAGGCCGAGCGTGGCCAGGATCGACAGGTTCTGCTTGCCGGGCTTGATCAGCCGCGCGACGGCGCCGACCACCAGCCCGAACACGAGGAAGCCGATGATGCCCATGGTGTTCTGCTCCTGACGTGGGGTGGCCGCTGGTCTCCGCCGGCCACGGGTGCAGCGCAGCTACCCGGCCGTGCTCCCGCTCAACCATGCCGACGGCGGGTCACCCGACCGGGTCACGTCGTCCACCCCGGCCTGCTCCGCGGGCGGCCCCGTGCCGAAACCCCGGACGAGGTGCCACCCGGCGCCGAGGGGAGGGGTCATGGCACGGCACGCCGGTGGGTCGGCCGCCCGCACCGTCCCCGGCCGCGTCCTCGTGGTGCTGGGCACGCTGGTGGTCATCGGCCTCGAGTTCGTGCTGCTGTTCGGCGTCCACCTCCGCTCCGGTCCGGTGACCGAGCAGCGAGTGGTCGTCGCCGAGGTCGCCGGGGCGCTGGCGGCGGACCCGTCCGCCGCCCCCGTCGACCTCGACGCCGCGGCCGACCGGCTGGCTGCGGCGGGCGCGCAGGCCGACCAGGTGCGTCGGCTGCGGACGGCCGACGACGGCGGTGCGGCCCGCGCGGTTGTCGACGACCTGGCCGCGGACCTCGCCGCCCAACGCGCCCAGCTCGACCTCCAGGCGGGGCTGTCCTACGGCGCAATGCTGGTGGTGGCCTCGGTCGGCTGGATGGTCTGGTTCCGGCGGCTGGTGGCCCGGCACCGGCGGTTGCAGGCCGAGGTGACCGAGCAGGCCGCGCTGGTGGCCAGCGAAGGCCGGTTGGCCAGCCTGGTGCGGCGCAGCGCCGACGTCGTCGTCGTGCTGGGCGCCGACGGGCAGGTCGGCTACGCCACCGACTCCGCGGAGGCGCTCTTCGGGGTGCCCGTCGCGCAGCTGCTGGGCACGGCCATCCACGAGCGGGTGCTGAGGTCCGACGCCGAACCCCTGGTCGCGCTGCTCGATGCCCGCCCCGAGGGCGACGCCGAGGTGGGGTTCCGGCTCACCCGACCCGACGGCCGCACCGTGCACGTCGAGGGCGTGTTCGCCAACCTGCTCGACGACCCGGGTGTGGCAGGGCTCGTGCTGACCCTGCGGGACGTCACGGGTCGGGTCGAGCTGGAGAGCCGGTTGACCCACCAGGCCCTGCACGACCCGCTCACCGGGCTGTCCAACCGCAGGCTGTTCGCCGACCGGCTCGACCACGCGCTGCGCCGCCGCGGCTCCCGCGCGCTCACCGTCGTGCTCTGCGACCTCGACGGCTTCAAGGACGTCAACGAGCGGTTCGGCCACGCCGCCGGCGACGCCCTGCTGGTCGAGGTGGCGGCCCGGCTGCGGACGGTCGCCCGCGAGGGCGACACGGTGGCCCGGCTGGGCGGGGACGAGTTCGCCCTCCTGCTGGAGGACACCGACCTGGCCGGCGCCCGCGAGGTCGCCGACCGGGTGCACGACTGGTTGGCGGTCCCCCTGGCTCTCGACGGCACGGCGGTCACCGTCAGCGCCGGGATCGGTCTGGCGGCCGCCGGTACGCAGGGGGTGACCGGGGAGGAGCTGCTGCAGCACGCCGACGTCGCGGTCTACCAGGCCAAGGACGGCGGACGGCGGAGCACCGCCGAGTACGAACCGGGCCTGCACACGGCCGCTCTCGAGCGGCTGCAGCTGCGGGCCGACCTCGAGCGGGCCCTCGTCGCGGGAGAGCTCGTGCTGCACTACCAGCCGAGCGTGTCGCTGGTCACCGGGGCGCCCGCTGCCCCGGGGCGGCTCGAGGTGCACGGGTTCGAGGCGCTGGTGCGCTGGCAGCACCCCACCCGGGGTCTGCTCGGCCCGGGCCAGTTCGTGCCGCTCGCCGAGGACTCCGGCCTGGTGGTGCCGCTGGGCACCTGGGTGCTGCAGGAGGCCTGCCGCGCCGCGGTGTCGTTGCAGCGGGCCGGGCGCCCGCCGGTGGTCATGTCGGTCAACGTGGCCGTGGCCCAGCTGACCGAGCCCGGGTTCGTGGAACTGGTCCAGGCCGCCCTGGCCGACAGCGGGTTGGACCCGCGGCTGCTGGTCCTGGAGATCACCGAGTCGGCGGTGCTGGCCGGGACCGAGGTGGTCGCGCCCCTGCTGGCCCGGCTGCGGGCCACCGGCACCCGCATCGCCGTCGACGACTTCGGCACCGGCTACAGCGCGCTGTCCTACCTGCGCGACCTGCCCGTCGACGTCCTGAAGGTGGACAAGTCCTTCGTCGACCACGTGGTCGACGACGCGCAGGGCGCCTCGCTGGTCGAGGCCATCATCACGCTGGCCCGCTCGCTGGACCTGGCCACGGTGGCCGAGGGCGTGGAGGAGCGGGCGCAGGCCGACTGGTTGGCCGCGGCCGGGGTCACCTACGGACAGGGGTTCCTGTGGTCGCGGCCGGTGCCGCTCGTCGAGGCCGCGGCGATGCTGGTCCCGCCCGTCCCGGTCGGGCACCCGACCCGGTGACCTGACCTGCCAGCCGCTCCTCCGTACGGCATGATCGGGTGGCGCTCGTCAGAGCCGGGGCCGGGGACGGGGGAGCAGGTGCAGGAACAGTCCGCCGCGCTGCTCACCGACGGCGTGGACGCGGGCATCCGCGAGCTGGTGGTGGCCACCGACTGGACCTCGACGCCGCTCGGGCCGGTGGACGAGTGGTCGGACACTCTGCGTGCGGCGGTCGGCATCTGCCTGAACAACCCGTTCCCCATGCTCGTGATGTGGGGCCCCGAGCTGGTGATGGTCTACAACGCCGGGTACGCGCCCATCCTGGGCGACAAGCACCCGGCGGCGATGGGTCGGCCGTGCGCGCAGGTGTGGGCCGAGCTGTGGCCGGTGATCCGCGAGCGGCTGGAGGGCGTGCTGGCGGGCACGGCCACCTACGACGTCGACCTGCCGCTGCTCATGCACCGGCACGGCTTCGACGAGGCCACCTGGTTCACCTTCTCCTACTCCCCGATCACCGCGCCCGACGGCTCGGTCGTGGGGGTGCTGAACACCACCACCGACACGACCGGCCGGGTGCTGGGCGCGCGCCGGCTCACCGCCCTGCAGGAGTTCGCCACCATCGCCTCCAGCCGGCACGGCGACAGCGACCGGGCCGCGCGGGCGGCGATGGCCGCGCTGTCCCGCGCCGCCGAGGACGTCCCGTTCGGGTTGGTCTACCTGCTCGACCCCGACGGCCGGGCCGCGCACCTGGCGGCCACGACCTGGCTGGACACCCCGCCCCCGGTCCCGCTGGTCCAGCGGTTGCCCTCGGACTCCGCGGCGGACTGGGCCTGGCGGGCGCTGACCAGCGGCACCCGGGACGTGACCACGGGGCTGGCCGAGCGCCTGCCCGGGCTGCTCCCGGGCGGGCCGGGCGGCGACCAGGTCGACGGGGCGGTGGCGCTGCCGCTCGTGGTGGCCGGCCAGACGGCGCCGGTCGGCGTCCTGGTGGCCGGGGTCGCCCCGCACCTGCGGCTCGACGAGGACTACCTGGCCTTCCTCGAGCTGGTCGCCGGTCAGGTGGCCGCGGTGGTCACCGACGCGCAGGCCTACGAGGCCGAGCGCGCCCGGGCGGCCGAGCGGGCCGACGCCGCGCGGGAGGTCGCGCTGGCCGCCACCGAGGTGTCGGTGACCCTGCAGCGGTCGATCCTCGGCCCCGTCGAGCTGCCCGACGGGTTCGCGGTGCGCTACGAGCCCGCCACCAGCGCGCTGGAGGTCGGGGGCGACTGGTACGACGTGGTCGAGCTCGCCGACGACGTCTTCGGGGTGGTCGTGGGGGACGTCGTCGGGCGCGGCCTGTCGGCCGCCGCCGTGATGGGCCAGCTGCGCAGCGCCGGTCGGGCCCTGCTGCTGGAGGCCAACGGCCCGGCCCAGGTGCTGTCGGCCCTCGACCGGTTCGCCGCGCTCGTGCCGGGTGCGATCTGCAGCACCGTCTTCTGCGCGGTGGTCGACCGGGCCGCCGGCACCCTCACCTACAGCAGTGCCGGTCACCTGCCGGCGCTGCTCACCGGCGCCGACGGCACCGGCCGGCTGCTCGACGGCGCCCGTGCGCTCCCGCTGGCCGTGCTGCCCGACCGGCCCCGCCCGGAGACCGAGGTGGCCCTGCGGGCCGGCGACAGCCTGCTGCTCTACACCGACGGCCTGGTCGAGCGGCGCGACGAGGCCCTCGACGAGGGCATCGCGCGCGCGGTGGCCACCGTCCGGGAGGGCCGCGCCCTCTCCCCGGACGTGCTGGCCGCGGTGCTGGTCGACCAGCTCATCGCCGACGACCAGGACGACGACGTCGCCCTGCTGCTCTACCGGCACCCCGCCGAGGTGGCGTCGTCGGTCGGGTGATCGTCGTCGGTGCGGGCCCGGTGGGCCTCACCGCGGCGCTGCTGCTGGCCCGCCGGGGGCACGACGTGCAGGTGCTCGAACGCCGCACCCTGCCCTCCGAGCTGCCCCGGGCGGTGCACCTGGACGCCGAGGCCCAGCGCGTGCTGGTCGACGCCGGCGTCGACTTCGCCGCCCTCAGCTCGCCCGGGGCGGGCCTGCGGCTACTCGACGCCGACCACCGGGTGCTGGCCGAGTTCCCCCGCGAGCCGGGGGCGGCCGGGATGTTCCACCAGCCCGACCTGGAGGAGCAGCTGCGCGCCGCCCTGGCCCGGGCCGGTGGGCAGCTGACGACGGGGGTCGGGGTGGTCGCCGTCCGCCCGGTGCGCGGTGGGGCGCAGGTCGTGACGGACCGGTCCGGCGACCCGGTGCTGGCGGCCGACCTCGTGCTGGGGTGCGACGGTGCGGGCAGCACGGTCGCCCGCGCGGTGCGGCCCCGGTACCGCGAGCTGGCCCGGCCTGACCGCTGGTACGTGGTCGACCTGCTGGCCCCGGCGCCGCTGCCGGTCTGGCCCGGGGTGCACCAGGTGTGCGACCCGGTGCGCGCGGCCACGTTCATGCCGGTGGTGGGGCTGCGGTACCGGGCAGAGTTCCGGGTGACCGACCAGCCGCTCGACCTGCCCGCCGAGCTGGCCCGGTTCGGTGCGCAGGACTGCACGGTGGTGCGCGAGGCCGAGTACGAGTACGGGGCGAGGGTGGCGCGGCGGTGGCGCACCGGGCGGGTGCTGCTGTGCGGGGACGCCGCCCACCTCACCCCGCCGTTCATCGGGCAGGGCCTCGGCCTCGGGCTGCGCGACGCCCACCAGCTGGCCTGGCGGGTCGACGCCGTGCTCGCCGGCGCCCACGACGCCCTGCTCGACGGCTTCGGCCGGGAACGAGCCGCCCACGCCCGGGCGCTGGTGCGGTTGGCCGCGTTCACCGGCTGGCTCATGACCGCCGGCGGGGTGCGGGCGGCGCGGGTGCGGTCGGGGCTGGCCCGGCTGCTGCCGTCGACCCTGCTGGCCGCGGGGACCCCGCCGCTGCGCCCGGGCCCGTGGGTCCGCCGTCCGCGGGTGGGCCGAGGGCACGGGGTGGGCCGGCTGGTGCCCGACGTCCGGGTCCGCGGCCGCCGGCTGGACGACCTCCTCGGCCCGGGGTGGGCGCTGCTGGTCTGCTCGACCGAGGTGCCCGACCTGCCGGAGCTGCCGGGTGGGGCGCGGGCGCGGGTGCTGCACCGGGGCGCGCTGCCCGACCTGGGGCCGGCGCTGCGGGACCGCTGGGTGCTGGTGCGCCCCGACCGGGTGGTCGCCGCCGTCGGACCCCGCGCCCAGCGTTGATCAGGGGCCCTGGTCGAACCCCGTCCCCCGCCACGAGATCTGGCCCAGCAGGACGGAGTTCCGCGCAGGAGGACGGCGGGCAGGAGGACGGCGGGCAGGATCGCCCCATGAGCTTCGACGTCGCCGCCGTCCGCGCACACTTCCCCGCGTTGCAGGGTGGAGCCGCCCACTTCGACGGTCCCGGCGGCACCCAGGTGCCCACCCCGGTCGCCGACGCCGTCCACGCCGCGTTGGTCGCCCCGATGGCCAACCGCGGGTCGACGACGCTGGCCGAGCGCAACGCCGACGACGTCGTGCTCGCCGCGCGGCAGGCCGTCGCTGACCTGGTCGGCGGGCAGCCGGGCGGGGTGGTCTTCGGCCGCAGCGCCACCCAGCTCACCTACGACCTGGCCCGCACCCTCTCGGCCGGGTGGGGGCCTGGTGACGAGGTGGTGGTGACCCGGCTCGACCACGACGCCAACATCCGGCCCTGGGTGCAGGCCGCGGAGCGCGCCGGGGCGACCGTGCGGTGGGCGGGGTTCGACCCGGCCACCGGCGAGCTCACCGCCGCCGACGTCGCCGCCGTGGTCACCGACGCGACCCGGCTGGTCGCGGTCACCGGAGCGTCGAACCTGATCGGCACCCGGCCGCCGCTGCCGGAGATCGCCGGGGTGGTGCACGCGGCCGGGGCGCTGCTGCACGTCGACGGCGTCCACCTGACCGCCCACGCCCCGGTCGACCTCGTCGAGCTGGGCTGCGACACCTTCACCTGCTCGCCGTACAAGTTCCTGGGCCCGCACTGCGGCGCGCTGGTCGCCGACCCGGCGTTCCTGGCCACCCTGCACCCGGACAAGCTGCTGCCCTCCACCGACGCCGTCCCCGAGCGTTTCGAACTGGGCACGTTGCCCTACGAACTGCTGGCCGGCACCACCGCGGCGGTGGACTTCCTGGCGGGTCTCGGCACGGGCGGCACCCGACGGGAGCGGCTGCGCACCGGCATGACCGCCGTGGAGGAGCACGAGGACGCACTGCGGGCTTCGCTGGAGGCCGGGCTCGCGGAGCTGCCCGGGGTCACGCTCTGGTCACGGGCGGCCCGCCGGACGCCGACCCTGCTGGTCACGTTCGAGGGGCGGAAGAGCGGGGCCGGGGCGCGGGGCCGGGTCACGGCCGCGGACGCCTACCGCTTCCTCGCCGCCCGCGGGGTGAATGCACCGGCCGGGTCGTTCTACGCCCTGGAGTGCTCCCGCTGGCTGGGTCTGGGCGACACCGGCGGCCTGCGGATCGGCCTGGCCCCCTACAGCGACACCGGCGACGTCGACCGCCTGCTGACCGGCCTCCGGGACCTCCTCGCCTGACGAGGCCGCCCCACCCCACCCGGGGGGCGGGGGACGGCGCGGTAGGACCGCTGGATGAGGCGCCGTCACCCACCAGGTGGACGCCGCGGACCACCGGGACCGTCCCGGCGTCCGATGCGGGGAGCGGCCGTCGGCCGGGACGGTGGCGACCGTCCGCGACGCCGTCCCCGAGGAGCACCATGACCGTCAGCCCGAGCGCGATCGACGAGGACGGCGCGCCGTCCTCGAGCGGTGCCACCGCGGTGCCACCCGAGCAGCGGCGGTCCTGGTCGGTGTCGCCCCGGCGGGTCCGCTGGACCGGCGTCGGTGGCGTCCTGCTGCTGACGGCGGCCACCTGGACGGCACTGGTGGTGCCGGGGGCCGCACCCGGGACGGCGACGCTGCTGCTGGCCGCCGAGGTCACCGGCACCGGCGCGGTGGTGCTGGCCTGGTTGCTGCTGGGCATCCGCGCGCAGGCTCCACTGCCCCCGGCCCGCTGGCTGACCCGGACGCTGGCGCTGTGGTGCGCCCCGCTGCTGGTCGCCCCACCGCTGTTCAGCCGGGACGTGTACAGCTACCTGGCCCAGGGCGAGATCGCCGCCCGGTCGATGGACCCCGGGTCGGTCAGCCCGGTGGCGGGCCTCGGTGCGACGTCCGAGGTGGTGGGACGGGTCGACACCCCGTGGCAGGACACCGTGTCGCCCTACGGCCCGCTGGCCACGTGGGTCCAGCGGCAGGCCACGGACCTGTCGGGGGGTGACGTCGTCACCGGGGTGGTGGCGCACCGGCTAGTGGCCGTGCTGGGGCTGGTGCTGGTCGTGTGGGCCCTGCCGCGGCTGGCCGCCCGCACCGGGGTGTCCCCCTCGGCGGCGCTGTGGCTGGGTGCGCTGAACCCGCTGGTGCTCTGGCACCTGGTGGCCGGCGTGCACAACGACGCCCTGATGCTGGGGCTCGCGCTGGCCGGGTCGGCCGTCGCGCTGGATGCGCTGGACGGGCGGCTGGACCGTCGGCGGTTCGCCCTGGGGCTCGTGCTCGTCGTGTCGGCCGTGGCGGTCAAGGCACCGGCGGTGCTGGCCCTCGCGGTGATCGGCACCGCCTGGGCCAGGCGCCGGGGTGGGACGGGGCGCGACCTGGTGCGCGCCGCCCTCGGTGCGCTGCTGGTCCTGGTCGTGGGCCTGGGCATGGTGCAGGTCCTCACGGGTTCCGGGGCCGGTTGGGTGCGGGCGCTGGGGACACCCGGGGAGGTGGCGAGCTGGCTGGCCCCGACCAACTGGGCGGGGTTGCTCATCGCCGGTGCCGACGGGGGCCCGTTCGCCGCGGTGGTGCTCGGTGCCGGGCGGGCCGTGGGTTCGGTGCTTGCGCTGTGCGGCATCGTGGTCGTGCTGCTGCTGCAGCTGGGGGGACGCATCGGGGACGTCGCGGCCCTCGGCGCTGCGTCGGCGCTGGTGGTGGCCCTCGGACCGGTGGTGCAGCCCTGGTACCTGCTGTGGGCGGTGCTGCCGTTGGCCGCGGTCGGCGTGGCCGGGTGGGCCCGGCGCGCCCTCGTCGGGGTCGTCGCCGTCGCCGCCGTGCTCATCCCGCCCATGGCGGGCGACCACGGCGACCGGGTCGGCCAGCTGGTCGTGGGCTACGCCCTGGCCGCCGCCGTGCTGGGCGTCGGGGTGCTGCTGGTGTGCCGCACCGCACCGGTCGACCGGGCCGTGCGGTGACCGGCCGGCCCACGGGGTTCGGCTCCACCCCCGCAGAGGACTGGACGTCTTCGGACACCGAGCAGGTGTCGTGCTGCCAGTGCGGGGTGCCGGGCCGCCCGCTGTACGAGGTGGCGCCCCTCGGCGTCGTGCGCTGCCCGGTCTGCGGGCTGGTCTTCACCAGCCCGCGGCTGCGTCCGGAGGCGCTCCGGCGCCTCTACGACGATGCCGGCTACTTCGCCGGCCGCGTCTACGACGCCGAGGTGCCGGGGGAGGGTCCGGGGAGCCGGCACTCCCCGACGATGGTGCTGCAACGGACCTGGACCGCGGGCCGGCTGCGACTGCTCGACCGGCTGCGGGAGCAGCCGGCCGGTGGCCGGCTGCTCGAGGTCGGCGCGGGCTACGGCCTGTTCCTGGCGGCGGCGCGGGAGGCGGGGTGGACGACGTCGGGGGTCGAGCTCAGCCGCTCGGGCGCGCAGTACGCGACCGAGGTGCTCGGGCTGGACGTCTTCTGCGGGCAGCTGGCCGACGCGCCCCTCCGGCCAGGCCTGGACGTCGTCTGCGCCTGGGACACCCTCGAGCACGTGCCCGACCCGTTGGGGTTCCTGCGGTCGGTGCGGTCGTCGCTGGCCGAGGACGGCGTGCTGCTGTTCTCCACGCCCTACGTCTCCTCGGTGCCCGCGCGGCTGCTCGGGCCGCGCTGGTGGACGCTCAAGCCCGCCGAGCACCTCTGGCACTTCACACCCCGCGACCTCGCGCAGCTCGCTGCGCGGGCGGGTCTGGTGCTCACCCAGGTCGTCCGCAACCCCTTGGCGAGGGCGAACGCGGCACGGTTGGACTCCCTCGTGGGCGTGGCCCGCCCCGTCCCGGACCGGTGACCGGCGCAGGACGGTGACCGGCTCACCGCAGGGTGGGGAAGCCGCCGGCGAGCTGGGCGAAGGCGGCCTGCAGGTCCTCGGTGAGCGAGCCCTCGCCGCCCAGCCACGTCTCGAAGGCGGTGGTGGCCGCGGCCCGGGTGCTCAGCGCCACCAGCCGGGGCACCAGCGCGTCGGGGCGGCACCCGGTGCGGCGCGCGACGTGCTCGGCGACCACCCGGTCGACGTCGGCGTAGCGCACCTGGGAGTGGGCCTGCAGCGCCGGTTCGCCGAGGATGAGCCGCATGCGCTGGCGCAGCAGCGGCAGGTCGGCGTCGGCGTAGTCGTTGACCTCCACGTAGGCCGCGCAGATCGAGGCCAGCACGGGCTGGTCGGCCGTCGCGGCCAGCAGCTCCTCGAGCCGGACGACGTGGGCGTGGAAGTCGCCCCACACCGCGTCGGCCTTGGTGGCGAAGTGCCGGAAGAAGGTGCGGCGGCTGATGCCCGCCGCGTCGGCGACCTCGTCGGCGGTGACCGTCTCGAAGTCACGCCGGGTGAACAGGTCGAGCGCGGCGGCTTCGATGCGGCCGCGGGTGGCTTCGCGGGGATCGACGGCGGTTCCGGTCACGCACGAATGATGCTCCGGGGTGCCCGGAGGTGGCTGACCGCGCCATCCCCCTTGCTAGTGGCACTGGGTGCCACTAGCGTCCGGGGTGTCCGTGACCCAGCTCACCAGGAGGCACCCGTGCCGGAGCAGACCGAGACCGAGACCCCCGTCCCCGCCGCCGAGGAGGTCCTCACCGAGGAGTCCCTGGTGGAGGAGGTCTCCATCGACGGCATGTGCGGCGTGTACTGAGCCGTTGGCCGACACCCTCGTGACCGGGCCCGACGCGGGCCCGGTCACGGTCCCCAGCGACGAGGTCCCCTTCGACCCCTCGCTGCCGTGGCGCAAGTCGCGGTCGGTGGCGCTGCGCCCGGAGCCGTTCGGTGCGCTGGTCTACCACTTCGGCAACCGCAAGCTGTCGTTCCTGAAGTCGCGGCCGCTGGTGGCGGTCGTGACGGCGCTGGAGGAGCACCCCGACGTCCCCAGCACCCTGCGTGCCTGCGACGTCCCCGAGGCCCAGCACCCGGCCTACGTGACCGCGCTCGCGACCCTGTCGCGTTCCCAGATGATCGAGAGAAGGACCTCGGTGCCCCCCACCACGAGCGAGCTCGCGGCGGGCCCCTGCACCGAGGCCGACATGCGACCGGAAGAAGGTCTTCGCTGATGACGGCTGTCCTGCCCCAGCGCCCCACGGGCGGAAGGCTGATCGACCAGTTCGAGTACGGCCTGGACGCCCCCATCTGCCTCACCTGGGAGCTCACCTACGCCTGCAACCTGGCCTGCGCGCACTGCCTGTCCTCCTCGGGTCGGCGCGACCCGCGCGAGCTGAGCACCGCCGAGGCCGAGGGCGTCATCGACGAGCTGCAGCGCATGCAGGTCTTCTACGTCAACGTCGGCGGCGGCGAGCCCACCGTGCGGCCGGACTTCTGGCACCTGCTCGACTACGCGATCGGCCACGACGTCGGCGTCAAGTTCTCCACCAACGGCGTGAAGCTCAACAAGGCCCGTGCCGCCCAGCTGGCCCGCACCGACTACGTCGACGTGCAGATCTCCCTGGACGGCGCCACCGCCGCGGTCAACGACCGGGTGCGGGGCACCGGCTCCTACGCCACCGCCATCCGGGCACTGGAGAACCTGGCCGAGGCCGGGATGAAGGACTTCAAGGTCTCCGTCGTCGTCACCCGGGAGAACGCCGGCCAGCTCGACGAGTTCAAGGCGCTCACCGACTCCTTCGGCGCACAGCTGCGCATCACCCGGCTGCGGCCCTCGGGCCGCGGGGCCGACGTGTGGGACGAGCTGCACCCCACGATGGCCCAGCAGAAGGAGCTGTACCACTGGCTGCTGGCCAACGGCGACGGCGTGCTGACCGGCGACTCGTTCTTCCACCTGTCCGCCTTCGGGGAGGCCCTGCCGGGGCTGAACCTGTGCGGCGCCGGGCGCGTGGTGTGCCTGATCGACCCGGTCGGGGACGTCTACGCCTGCCCGTTCGCCATCCACGAGAACTTCCTGGCCGGCAACGTCCGCAGCGAGGGCGGCTTCCAGCGGGTCTGGCAGACCTCGGACCTGTTCACCGACCTGCGCAGCCCGCAGACCGGCGGCGCCTGCACCAAGTGCGCGCACTTCGATGCCTGCCGCGGTGGGTGCATGGCGGCGAAGTTCTTCACCGGCCTGCCCCTCGACGGCCCGGACCCCGAGTGCGTGCAGGGCTTTGGCGAGAACGCCCTGGCCGCCCGCGAGCTGGACCTGGTCACGCCGAAGTCGCACATCGACCACTCCCACAAGGGCCCGGTGCGCGGGCAGCCCACGCTGCTGGGCATGCCCAGCATCCCGGCGAAGATCTGCGACGAGTCGCCGCTGGCCGGGCTCGACCTGCGCTGACGGTGCGGTTGACCGGCCCCTGGGAGCTCGCGGGGAGGACTGTGCCCTCCCGGGCGCTGTTCGGCCCGCACGAGACCAACCTGGGGGCCGGTCGCGGCATCGGGCCGCGGCACGTCGCGTACTACGCGCGGCGGGCCGCGGGCGGTACCGGCGTGCTGGTCACCGAGGCCGCCTCCGTGCACCGCTCCGACCACCCCTACGAGCGGGCGCCGCTGGCCGCCGGCTGCGCGGCCGGCTGGGCCGCCGTCGGCGACGCCTGCCGGCCGCACGGCACCGTGGTGCTGGCCGGGCTCACCCACACCGGCGGGCAGGGCTCGTCGTCCTGGACCCAGGCCCCGCCCTGGGGGCCGAGCAGGGTGCCCGACGTCGTCACCGGCCTGGTCCCCGTCCCGATGGGGGACGCCGAGGTCACCGCCCTGGTCGCGGGGTTCGCCGGGGCCGCCGCCACCGCCGTGGCCGCCGGGCTGGACGGCGTCGAGGTGGACGCTGGTCCCCGCTCGCTGCTGCGCCAGTTCCTCTCCCCGCTGACCAACACCCGCGACGACGGCTACGGCGCCGACCGGTCGCGGCTGCTGCGCGAGGTGCTGGCCGCCGTCCGGGCCGCGCAGGGCCCCGACCGGGTGCTCGCGCTGCGGCTGTCGGTCGACGAGCAGGCGCCCTGGGCCGGGTTGACCCCGCAGGGCGCCGCACCGCTGGTTGCCGAGCTCGCGCCGCTGGTCGACCTGCTGACCCTGGTCCGGGGCGGCGGCCTGGACGGCGAGGCGTACCGGCCCACCGCGCACCGGACGCCGGCGTTCCACGTGGAACTCCTGCCCCACGCCGGCGCCACCCCGGTCGTCGCCCAGGGCTCGGTCGTGGACCCGCAGCACGCCGAGCAGCTGCTGGCCGCCGGGTTCGCCGCCGTCGAGCTGACCCGGGCGCAGATCGCCGACGCCGGCTTCGTCGCGGCCGTCCGGGCGGGCCGAGCCCCGCGGCCCTGCCTGCTGTGCAACCAGGCCTGCCTGGTCCTCGACACCCGCAACCCGCCGGTGAGCTGCGCGGTCGACCCGCGCAGCGGTCACGAGACCACCCTGCCGGACGTCGACCGGCCCGTCCCCGGCGCCCGGCCCCCCGTGGTCGTGGCGGGCGCCGGCCCGGCGGGGCTGGAGGCGGCGCGGGTGCTGGCGCTGCGCGGGCACCCGGTCGAGGTGGTCGCCCCGGTGGTCGGCGGCCTGCTGTCGACGGTCGCCGCCGCCCCGTCACGGGAACGATTCCACGCATTCGGGGCCTGGCTGGTGGGCGAGTGCGACCGGCTCGGCGTCCGGTTCACCGCCGGTGCCCGCGACGACGCCGACGTGGTGGCCACCGGCGGTCGGCCCGGCACGCCGGTCGTGCCCGGAGCGGTGCCGGCGGCCGACGTGCTGGCCGGGGCCCCGTTGCCCGACGGGCCGGTGCTGGTGCACGACCCGGTCGGCGGGCCCGTGGGTGTCGGCGTCGCGGAGCTGCTGGCCGCCGGTGGCCGCGAGGTCACCCTGGCCACGCCGGAGGACGTCGTCGGCACCCGGCTCGGCCCGGCCGGTGACCTGGTGGGCGCCAACCGCCGGCTGGCCCGTGCCGGGGTGCGCCGGGTGACCGCCGTCGCGCTGGTGGCGTGGGACGGCGCCGATGCGCTGCTGGAGCCGGTCATCGCCGCCCCCCTCCCCGC
>NZ_JBAPLU010000033.1:0-30541 GCF_037083825.1 Klenkia sesuvii | reverse complement strand
CCCCACCCCCGCCCGCCCCACCCCGCTCGATGTCACATCCAGCGGGATCCCGCGCCCCGGACCCGACGAGAAGTCACATCCAGCGGCGTCAGGCGTCAGGCGTCCGGCGTCAGGCGTCAGGCGTCAGGCGTCAGGCGTCAGGCGTCAGGCGTCGGGCGTCAGGCGAAGACGATGGTCTTGGCACCGTCGACGATGACCCGGTCCTCGACGTGCCAGGTGACGGCCTGGGCGAGCACCTGCCGCTCCACGTAGCGCCCCACCCGGCGCATGTCCTCCACGGTGGCGCGGTGGTCGATGCGGGCGACCTCCTGCTCGATGATCGGCCCGGCGTCCAGCTCGGCGGTGACGTAGTGCGCCGTCGCCCCGATCAGCTTCACCCCGCGGTCAGCGGCGGCCTGGTAGGGGTTGGCGCCGACGAACGCCGGCAGGAACGAGTGGTGGATGTTGATCAACCGCTCGGGGAACCGCGCGCAGAACCCCGGCGACACGATCTGCATGTAGCGGGCCAGCACGACGAGGTCGCAGTCCCCCACCAGCTCCAGGGCGCGTGCCTCGGCCTCGGCCTTGGTGCCCGGGGTGACCGGCACGTGGTGGAACGGGATCCCGTGCGCCGCGGCGACCGGTTCGAGGTCGGGGTGGTTGGAGATGACGACGGCGATCTCGGCGCGCAGGTCGCCGGCGCTGACCCGGTAGAGCAGCTCCTGCAGCACGTGGTCGGTCTTCGACACGAACACCGCGAGCCGGGGGCGGTGGTCGGCGAGCACGAGCCGCCAGGTCATCCCCCACTCGGCGGCCAGCTCCGCCAGCTGCGTCTCCAGCTCGACCCGGCGCGCGGCCAGGTCGTCGAGCACGAACTCCAGCCGCAGCGTGAAGGTGCCGCCCGAGGGGTCGGAGCTGTGCTGCTGCGAGTCGGTGATGTTGGCGCCGGCGTCGGCCATCAGCCGGGACAGGACGGCGACGATGCCGGGGCGGTCGGGACAGCGGACGACCAACCGGCCGGCATTGCTCAGGGACACGAGCGCAGATGATCCCAGACCCGTCAGGGCAGGTCGGCGGGCTCCCCGGTGACGAACAGGTCACCGAGCTCCTCGACGCGGCGCAGCACGTCGGCGGTGTCGAACACCAGCGGGCCCTCCAGCTCCTCCCAGGCCAGCGGCGTGGACACCGTCGCACCGGCCCGGGCGCGCAGCGAGTAGGGCGCCACGGTCGTCTTGGCGGTGTTGTTCTGGCTCCAGTCGACCAGCACCTTGCCCGGCCGCAGCACCTTCTCCATCCGCCAGACCACGTCGTCGGGGGTCTCCTCGGTCAGCGCCTGGGCCAGTGCCTTGGCGTACCGCGACGGGTGGTCGGGGTCGGTGCACCGGATCGGTGCGTACACCTGCAACCCCTTGGACCCCGACGTCTTCACCACCGGGTCCAGCCCGTCGTCGACCAGCCGTTCCCGCAGGCGCACCGCCAGGGCCGCGCACTCGGCCACCCCGGTGCCCGGGCCGGGGTCCAGGTCGAGCACCAGGAGGTCCGGCAGCTGCGGCACGCCGTCGTCGTCGACCCGCCACTGGGGCACGTGCAGCTCCAGCGCGGCCAGGTTGGCCGACCAGGCCAGGTCGGGGACGTCGGTGAGCAGCACCATGTCCAGGACCTCCCGGTCCTTGGTGGACCCGGGGGCGGGCACCACCACGTGCTGCACCCACGACGGCGCGTGCCGGGCGTTGTTCTTCTCGAAGAACGAGGCGCCGTCGACCCCGTGCGGCCAGCGGGTGAAGGTCACCGGCCGGCCGGCCAGGTGCGGCAGCAGCACCGGCGCGACCTGCACGTAGTACTGGATGACCTGGGCCTTGGTGAACCCGACCTCGGGGAAGAGCACCTTGTCCAGGTTGGAGACCTCGAGCTGCCGGCCCCCGATCGACACCCGCTGCCGGCTCACTCCGGGGCCACCTCCGCCGGGGGGACGTCGTCGCGCAGCCCGCGCCACGCGGGGTGCCGCAGGTGACCGTCGCCGGTCCAGCCGGCGAAGACGACCTCGCCGACCAGCTCGGGCTCCACCCAGTGCGCCTCCCGCACCACGTCCGCGGGCACCTCACCGGTGAAGGGCTGCGTCGTCCGGCCGGTCACCGACCGGGCCAGCTCCCGCAGCGCGCGGTCGGTGAACCCGGTGCCCACCCGGCCGGCGTAGCGCAGCCCCCCGGGCCCCTGCACCCCGACCAGCAGCGAGCCGATGCCACCGGCCCGGCGTCCGTTGCCCGGTCGCCACCCGCCGACGACCACGGACTGGTGCTGCACGTTCTTGACCTTCACCCACTCCGCCCCGCGGCCACCGGGCCGGTAGGGCGAGGCCAGCCGCTTGGCGACGACGCCCTCCAGGCCGTGCTCGAGGCTGGCGGTCTGCACGCCCGCGCCGTCGGCGGGGAACCAGGGCGTGGTGGTCCAGCGGCGCGCGGCAGGGGCCAGCTCGTCGAGCAGCGCGCGCCGCTCGGCGTAGCTGCACCCCAGCAGCGGACGGCCGTCGAGCTCGAGGAGGTCGAACACGAAGTAGCTGACCGGCACCCGGCGGGCGGTGCGGGCGACCTCGGGACCGGTCAGGTGCATGCGCTGCTGCAGCAGACCGAAGTCCGGCCGCCCCTGCGGGTCGAGGGCGACCACCTCGCCGTCGAGCACGGCACCGCGGCCGGCGAGGGACGGCGGCAGCGCGGCCAGTTCGGGGTACCGGTCGGTGACGTCGGTGCCGCTGCGGGCGCGCAGCCGCAGGACGCCGTCGCGGACGTGGGCCAGCACGCGGACGCCGTCCCACTTGAACTCGAACGCCCAGCCGGCCTCGTCCCGGGGCAGCTCCCCGGCGACGGCGAGCATCGGCCGGGTCGACTCGTCCACCACCTCAGGCGGACTTGCTCGCGGCCTTCGTGGCCGGGGCCTTCTTCGCCGGAGCCTTCTTCGCCGGGGCCTTCTTCGCCGGAGCCTTCGTCGCCGGGGCCTTCGTCGCGGGCGCCGCCCCCTCCGGGGCCTCGTCGTCGTCGGAGGAGGACGAGGCCTTCCCGCCGGCCTTCTCGACGCTGCGCCGCAACGCGCTCATGAGGTCGACCACGGAGCCGTCGTCCTCGTCGTCCTCGGTCTCCTCGGGCCGGACGACGTCGCCGCCGGCCTGCTTGGCCTCCAGCAGCGCGGCCATGGCCTCCTTGTAGTCGTCGGTGAACACCGACGGGTCGAAGGTGCCGCTCATCGTGGAGATGAGCGACTCGGCCATCTTCAGCTCGGCGGGCTTGGCGGCGACGTCCTCGTCGAGGAAGCCGAAGTCCGGCGTCCGGATCTCGTCGGGCCAGCGCATGGTGTGCAGCACCAGGACGCCGTCGCGCACGCGCAGGGCTGCCAACGACTCCCGCTGCCGGATGGCGATCTTGGTGATCGCGACCTGGCCGGCGTTCTCCAGGGCGGTGCGCAGCAGCACGTAGGGCCGGGTGGCGGTGCCCTCGGGCTCCAAGTAGTACGTCTTCTCGAAGTGGACCGGGTCGATCTCGCTCTGCTGCACGAACTGCAGCACCTCGATCTCGTGGGTGCTGCCCAGCGGCAGCTCCTCCATGTCCTCGTCGGTGAGCACCACCAGCTCGCCGCTGGGCAGCTCGTAGCCCTTGGCGATGTCGCGGTACTCGATCTCCTCGCCGTCGATCGAGCAGACCCGGCGGTACTTGACGCGCCCCCCGTCGGTCCGGTGCACCTGGTGGAACTTGACGTCGTGGTCCTCGGTGGCCGAGTACAGCTTGACGGCGATCGAGACCAGCCCGAAGGAGACCGCGCCCTTCCAGATCGACCGCATGCCCAGTCCCTCTCCTCGTCGTCCTGCTCAGCCTAGGGGCGTCGCCGCCGGTGCACCCGTGCTGACCACCCCTTACGAGTCGGTGACGTCCGACTGGAGCTTGTCGTAGGCGAACTGCCCGACGTCCGCCCCGGCCACGATCGTCATGACCAGCCCGGCCAGCCGGGTGGCCCGCGGCGCAGCCACGTAGGAGAGCACGAACCCGGTGCCGATCCACTGCGCGAGGCAGAACGGGCAGGTCACCAGTTCGCCCACGGCGTGCTTCCAGCCCCCGTGGGAACGCACCTGCTCGGCGAGCTCGGCCTCCCCGGAGGCCCCCTCGAACCGGGTGAAGGGCGCCCGCAGCGGGCTGGTCACCGGGTCCTTGGCGACCGTGCGGGCCAGCCGGAAGGTGCCGACGGTGAGCAGCAGGGCGTCGCCGACCGGGATGCGGTCGGGCAGCGGACGACCGGACACCCGCAGCGCGGCGGCGCCCGCTGCGGTGAGGGCCCCGTAGACGCCCATCGCCGCCAACAGGCCCCCCAGGGGGCGCTGCTCCCCGTGCGCGTACTGCTCCTGCTGCGAGCGGGCCCAGGACCCGACCTTCTCGGTGACCGTCATACCTGCCGCGGTACCCCCGCCGGGAGGGGGCTCACACCGCGTGTGGATGCGTCGGCCACGGGGGTAGGTGCCCGACCATGACGCAGCCCGACGGCCAGACCGCCCGCGACCAGTTCCCCGAGGACGCCGGCATCCCCGAGATCGCAGACGACACCCCCGAGGCCGGCCTGGCCGAGGACCCCCAGTTCGCCCCGGACCTCGGCCGCGAGACCCCGCTGGCCACGACCGACTTCGGCACCACCGCGGCCGAGCAGGCCGAGGGCGAGTCCCTCGACGGCCGACTGGACCGGGAGGTGCCCGACGTCGACGCCGACCCCGGCACCCGGCCGGCCGCCGACCCCGACCGCGCCCCCCAGCTCGACCAGGACGCCGACGCCGACCCCCGCGACAGCTCCGGGACCGAGGCCGTCGGTGACGACGTGGTCGCCACCGGTGAGCCGGCCGTCGGCGGCGAGGGCCCCGAGGAGCAGGCGGTGCACCCCACCGACGGGTGACCGCAGGCGGCACGACCCCGGGGTTGTGGCCCGCCCGGGCCCTGTCTAGGGTCCGGGCGGGTGGTTCAGCAGCCAGCCGCCCCGGCCCGTCCCGCCACACGCGACGACCTGGGGCCCGCCTGCCGGGTGGGCCCGAGCCAGGTACGTTGTAAGCGCTCATGTGCGCCCATCGGGCCCACGCCCCTGAGAGGAGCTCCCGTCCGTGACCTCATCTGACCTGCCCGCCGAGGGGCAGCGCGACTCGTCGGCTCCGGCCGACACCGCCGACGCGCCCTTCGACGACGTGATCACCCTCTCGACGTCCACGGACGCCGACGGCAAGGTCACGGTGACGGTCGTGGGCGAGGTGGACACCTTCACCGCGCCGGTGCTCCGGGCATCGCTGGACACGCAGCTCGAGCAGCAGCCCGAGCAGCTGGTCATCGACCTGTGCGGGGTGCAGTTCCTCGGCTCCGCCGGTCTCGCCGTCCTCGTCGAGACCCAGAAGTCGGCCCGCGCGCGCGAGGTCGGTCTCACCCTGGTCGCCTCGACCCGAGCGGTCACCCGGCCGCTGGAGGTCACCGGCCTGATCGACCTGTTCACCATCGTCGACGGCAACGCCTAGCCACAGTTCGCGAAGGACCCCGCGCCCCCGCCTCCGGCCCCGTCGGAGGTTCGCTCCGAGCTCGCGAGGAGCGGGGGGACGGGGTCCTTCTTCACGCCGAGAGCAACGCGCAGACGCCGGCCTCGACCACCCGCTGGCGGGCCCGGTCGTCGGCGGCCCCCGCAGCCTCGGCTAGCGCCTCGGCGACCGTCTCGCCGTGCTCGTACCGGTCCACCACCCGGGGGTCGACGTAGCTGGCCCGGCACACCGCCGGTGTGTTGCCCAGCTGCTCGGACACGGCCCGGTAGGCCGCGCGCACGGCCTTGGTGCGGCCGCTGGCCGACGTCGGGCGGCGCCGTTCCGCCAGCAGCACGGCCATGAGGACGGTCGCCGTCCACGTGCGGAAGTCCTTGGCCGTGATCTCGGCGCCCGACACCTCCCGCAGGTAGGTGTTCACGTCGTCGCTGTGCACGTCGCGCCAACTGCCGTCGGCGTTCTGCCACGCCAGCAGGTCGTCCCCGGCCGACGGGGGACGACCGAGCAGCTGGCGGACGACGGTGGCGGTGGCGGGGTCCTCGACCTGGACCTCGCGCTGCTTGCCGCCCTTGGCCAGGTAGCAGAACGCCACCGTGCAGCCGCGCACCTCGACGTGCTCGCGGCGCAGCGTCGCCAGCCCGAACGTGCCGTTGTCCTCGGTGTACTGGTCGCTGCCCACCCGGAAGGCGCCGAGGTCGAGCAGCCGGACGGCGGCCGCGAGCACCCGCTCGCGGGGCAGCCCCCGGCGGCGCAGCGCAGCCGTCACCTCGTCGCGGACGTCGGGCAGGCGGTGGCTGATCGCGAGCACGCGTTCGTGCTTGGCGGCGTCGCGCTGCACGCGCCACTGGTCGTGGTAGCGGTACTGCCGCCGGCCCGCCGCGTCGGTCCCGACCGCCTGGATGTGCCCGTGCGGCCACGGGCAGATCCACACGTCGCGCCAGGCCGGCGGGATGGCCAGACCCTGGATGCGCGCCCGCCGCTCGTCGCGGATGAGCGCGCCGTCCTCGTCGTAGAACGCCCAGCCCCGACCGACGCCCCTCCGGGTCCACCCGGGGGCGTGCACGTCACTGCGCCGCAGCCTCACGCCGCTGCAGTTGACGCCGCACCCGGTCGGCAAACCTGCTCCCCCGGACGGATGACCCGCTCAGCCCTGGTGCGGCCCCCCGCGGAGCACCTGCAGCACCCAGCCGTTGGCCCGGCCGATGGCGGCCACCTCGGCGACCACGGCGGCCACCTCGGCCGGCACCTCGCCGGCCGACCGCAGGTCCAGCTCGGCGGTGACCACCCCGCCGCGGGACGCCTCGAGCAACCGCAGCCGGACGGCGGGGGCAGCGTCGGCACCGAGCGGGCCGGAGGCGACGACCCGGGGCACCGGGCCCGAGCGGTCCAGCTGCACCGCGCCCAGCTCGGGCGCACCCGCGGTCGCCCGCGGCGGCAGGGCCCCCGACCGCACCCGCAGGGTGACCGTCGTCCCGGTCGGGGCGCGGTCGACGTCCACCTCCTGCAGCAGCTGCTGCATGATCAGCAGACCGCGGCCGCGGTCACCGGGATCGGTGTCGGGGGTGCGCCAGGCCCCCTGGTCGGCCACGACGGCGACCAGGTGCCCCGTGTCGTCGCGGGCGACACGGAGGGCCATCGGGCCCGGGTCCCCGGCCCGGTAGGCGTGGTCGACGACGTTGGCGCAGGCTTCGCCGACGGCCGCCTGCAGCGCACCACCCACGTCCGCGCCCACCCCGGCGTCGGACAGCCAGCGCCCGAGGGCCCGGCGCACGACCACCAGGGCCGCGGGGTCGGCCGGGAGGTCGAGCACCAGGGGCTCGGCGCCCTGCTGGGGGGCACCCGCTACCTCGCTCATCACGGCCATACCACCGCAGGCCCGGCCGGCCGGCAACCTCGGCGCGGACCGGCCCGCGGGCGCCCTGCGCAGGACCGGGCGGCGTGCGGGAGGATGGGACCGGCCCTCGACCCCTGCCGGGTGGCCGCCGACACGTGAGGAGCGAACCAGCCGATGGCCGACACGACCGGGGGCGCCGCCGCGCGCCGCACCGAACGCCTCGAGCTCCGGGTGCCGACGTCCCGCACCCAGCTGCCCGCGGTGCGGGCGATGACCGGTGACCTGGCCATGCGCATGGACTTCGACCTCGACGCGGTCGAGGACCTACGGCTGGCCGTCGACGAGGCCAGCGCCACCCTCGCGTCGGTGGCGCTGCCGGACGCACCGTTGGTGACGGTGTTCGAGACCGGGCCGACGGGGCTCACCATCCACGCCTGGGTGGCGACCGCCGAGGGCACCGACGTCCCCCGAGACGGGTTCGGCTGGGCGGTCATCGCCGCCCTGGTCGACTCCGTCGACGCCGGCGCCGCCACGCAGGCCGAGGTCCCCGCCGGTGACGGCTCCACCTCCGCAGTGGCCAGCATCACCCTGACCAAGGAGCTCCCGGCGGCCCTCCGCCCTGCGACCGGGGGCGGCGGGTCCGACCTCTCGGTGGCTCGGTGAGCCGACTCCCGACCCTGCCCTCCCCCAGCTCCGACGTGGATGCCGTGACGACACCAGAGAACGCCCCCGCACCCGACTCCGTCGCCGCCGGCCCCGACACCTCCGGCCCCGACACCTCCGCCGAGGTGGCCGAGGCCGAGGCGGTCATCGGCGCCGACGACCGGGCCAAGGAGCCGACCGCACCCGTCTCCGAGAACCGCCGGCGGGCCGAGCGCACCGCCCCCCTGTTCGTCGAGCTGGCCGCCCTGGACCCCGACGACCCCCGCCGCGAGCGCCTGCGCGAGGTGCTGGTCGAGGAGCACCTGCCGCTGGTGCGGCACTTCGCCCGCCGGTTCAGCAACCGCGGCGAGCCCTTCGACGACCTGCTGCAGGTCGGCACGCTGGGGCTCATCGCGGCCATCGACCGCTTCGACCCCACCCGGGGCGTGGAGTTCCTGTCTTTCGCCGTGCCCACCATCACCGGCGAGATCAAGCGGCACTTCCGCGACCAGGGCTGGTCGGTGCGGGTGCCGCGGCGCCTGCAGGAGCTGCACCTGTCGCTCAACGCCGCGGTCGGCGAGCTGGCGCAGAAGAACGGCCGGGCACCCAACCCGTCCGAGCTGGCCGAGTACCTGGGCATCCCCCGCTCCGAGGTGCTCGAGGGCCTGCAGGTGGCCAACGCCTACCGGTCGTCCTCGCTGGACGAGCGGCTCTCGGGCGAGGACGACTCCCCCACCCTGGCCGCCACGCTCGGCCAGGAGGACACCGCGCTCGAGGGCGTGGAGTACCGCGAGTCGCTGCAGCCGCTGCTGGCCACCATCCCCGCCCGCGAGCGCCGCATCCTCATCCTGCGGTTCTTCGGCAACATGACGCAGTCGCAGATCGCGGCCGACATCGGCATCTCCCAGATGCACGTCTCGCGGCTGCTGGCCCAGACCCTGGCCAAGCTCCGCGAAGGCCTGCTCAAGGACGAGTGACCGCGGCGACCACCCCGCCGCCGACCACCATGTGACGCCGGGGACCCACGTCTGGGCAGACGTGGGTCCCCGGCGTCGTGCGACGGGTGCGCGAGCCGCGCGGGCTCAGCCCCCCTTGGTCACCTGGTCGGGGGTGCCCTCGTCACCGGGCTGGTTGCGCGGGTCGGCGGCGGCCCCGGACTCCCGGACGTCGGCGGTCAGCTCGGCCAGCGAGGGCGTGCTGGGCATCTGCGGCTGCGGGGTCTCCGGCGCCGTGTCGGCCAGCGAGCTCATCTCGATGCGTGCCTCGGGCTGGTCGGCGGCCTTCGGCAACGCCGACTCGAACCAGTCGGAGGTGTCCAGCTTCTGCGCCGGGGCCGAGGTGTCGGCCTGGGTGCCGTCGACGTCCAGCCAGGACCGTTTGCCGCTGGTGCCCTCGCCGTCCCCGCTGCCGCCCCGGCCGGCGCCGCCGAGGTTGGCCAGCCCCTCCAGCGCCTGGGAGAACTCACTCGGCACGATCCACATCTTGTTGGCGTCGCCCTGCGCGATCTTCGGCAGCGTCTGCAGGTACTGGTAGGCGAGCAGACCCTGGTCGGGCTTGCCGTCGTGGATGGCCTGGAAGACCGTCTCGATCGACTTGGCCTGGCCCTGCGCCTGCAGGAAGAGCGCCGCGCGCTCACCCTCGGCGCGCAGGATGCGCGACTGCCGCTCGGCCTCGGCCTCGAGGATGGCGGCCTGCTTGTGGCCCTCGGCGGCGAGGATCTGGCTGGCCTTCTGGCCCTCGGCGGTCATGATCGCCGACTGCCGCTGACCCTCCGCGGTGAGGATGGTGGCCCGCTTGTCGCGGTCGGCCCGCATCTGCTTCTCCATCGAGTCCTGGATGGACAGCGGCGGGTCAATGGCCTTGATCTCCACCCGGGCCACCCGCAGGCCCCACGGCCCGGTGGTGCCGTCGAGCACGGCGCGCAGCTGGCTGTTGATGCCGTCGCGACCGGTCAGCGCACCCTCCAGGTTCAGCCCGCCGACCACGTTGCGCAGCGTCGTGGTGGTCAGCTGCTCCATGCCGGTGATGTAGTTGGCGATGCCGTAGACGGCCAGCCGCGGGTCGGTGACCTGGAAGTACACGACGGTGTCGATGCCGACCTGCAGGTTGTCGGCGGTGATCACCGGCTGCGGCGGGAAGCTGATGACCTGCTCGCGCAGGTCGATGGTGGCCCGCACGCGGTCGGCGAACGGCACCAGGATCGCCAGACCGGGTGAGAGGGTGCGGCTGTAGCGGCCGAAGCGTTCGATGACCTTGGCCTGGGCCTGGGGAACGATCGTGACGCTCTTGGCGAGCACGATGACCACCAGGACGGCGATCACGAGCAGGGCGATGAGGGCTTCCACGGGCGGGGCGCTCCTGACGTCGGCTGGAAGATCACCTCTGATACTGCCCGTTGCGGTTCTGGCGGGCCACCTCCGGCCCGGTCAGGCGCGGGACACGTAGGCGATGGGCCCCTCGATCTGCACGATGCGCACGACCTGGCCGACGTCGTAGCTCTCGCCGTCGAGCTGGGTGCGCGCCGACCACTCGTCGTGGCCCATGCGGACCTGACCCTCCGTCCCCGTGACCCGCTCGCTCACCTCGGCCGTGCGGCCCACGTACACCTCGACGCCGTCGATCTGCTCCGGCGTGCGCTGGGTGAGGTGGCGCTTGGCCACGGGCCGGACGACGAGCAGCAGACCCAGCGAGACGACGACGAAGGCCACGAGCTGGAGGACGACCTCCCCGCCGAGCAGGGCCACACCCATCCCGCCCAGCGCGCCCCCGGCGAGCATGAGCAGCACCAGGTCGAGGCTGGCGACCTCGCCGGCCGTGAACAGCCCCGCCGCGATCAACCAGAGCACCCAGGCCATGCACCCGAGTCTGGCAGAACAGCACCTCACCCGTCGGCCGCCTACCCTCGACCGGGTGCCCGACCTCAGGACCCGCCGCGCAGCCGGTGACCCCGCCGGACGCCTGGCCGCCTGGGCCACCGCCTGGCTGGGTGGCCGTGCGCCCTACGACGACGCCCTCGAGGCCGTGACCGGCGAGCGCGCGCACGTCGTGCAGGACGCCGGCGGCGCGCGACCGCTCGGCGAGGTGCTGACGTCGCTGCGCGGGCGGGGTGAGCGCCGGCTGCGGCTGGTGCTGCCGGTCCCCGGTGACGTGCACGGGCTCCCGCCGCTGCCCGGGCTCGCCGCCACCGCGGTGGAGGCGGGGCAGGCCGTGGTCGGCGACACGCTGGTGCTGCTGCCGGCCTCGGCCACCAGCGAGACCGTGCTGTGGACGCTGGTGGAGGTGCCGTCGGGGTGCCTGGCCCCGCCGCCGGTGGAGGGCACGCTGCGGTCGCTGTCGGGCCGGCTCGACCTCGCCGTGGGCGATGCCGCCCGCACCCTGGCCGGCCTGGACCTGGCCCGCTGGCACCCGGAGGTCCCGGCACTCCTGACGGGGCTCTCCGGCCGGGCCGAGGACCCGGGGCTGCCGCCGGACACCGACCCGGTCGCGGTGGCGGTGCTCACCCGCGCCCGCCGGCTGGCCACGGTGCTCGACCTCGCCCTGGCCGATGCGCCCGGCGCCGCGGTGACGGCGGGCCAGATGGCCGCCCGCGAGGATGCCCTGCGGCCGCTGGGCGATGCCGTCCGCGAGGCCACCACCGCCGTCTGGAACTGGCTCCCCCGCTGACCCCTGCCCCGCGCTCAACCCCTGTTGATCATCGGCAGGTGGCTGCCATCGCCGGCGTGTCGAACAGCCACCCGCCGATGATCAACGGGCGGCGCCGGGGCGGCCGGCGGGGCGCTGGACGAAGCAGCAGCTGGCGGGGCAGTTGGTGCCCAGGCGCGGCTCACCACCGGCGCGGCGCTCGGCCAGCAGGTCGACCAGGGACTGCACGAAAGCCGGGTGCGTGCCGGCGGTCGCCGCCCGGGCGAAGGCCAGCCCGAGCTCCTCGGCCGTCTCCTCCGCCTCGTTGTCCAGGTCCCAGATGACCTCCAGGTGGTCGGAGATGAAGCCGACCGGGAACACCACGACCGCCCGCTCCCCCGCCTCGGACAGCGCCCGCAGGTGGTCGTTGACGTCGGGCTCCAGCCACGGCACCGACGGCGGGCCCGACCGCGACTGCCACACCAGGTCGAACGACCGCCCGGGCGCGACCCGGTCGACCACCAGCCGGGCGGCGGTCTCCAGCTCGCGCTCGTAGGCGTGGCCCTGCGGCCCGGCGACGTCGGCCATCGCGTTCGGGATGGAGTGCGCGGTGGCGACCAGCCGGGCGCCCGCGCGCAGGTCCTTGGGCAGCTCGGCGAGCGCGGCGGCGAGGGCGTCGGCGTTGGCCTGCACGAAGCCGTCGGCGTCGAAGTAGTGCGGCAGCTTCTCCGCGGTGGGCCCGGTCGGCCCGGCCGGGTCGGACTCGAGCGCGACCCGGGCCCGGGCGACGTCCTCGTGGTACTGCCGGCAGCCGGAGAACGAGGCGTAGGCCGAGGTGGCGAGCACGTAGGCGTGCTCGATGCCGTCGGTGGCCATCTCGCGCCAGACGTCCTCGACGTAGGGCGCCCAGTTGCGGTTGCCCCAGTACACCGGCAGGTCGACCCCGGCCCCGCGCAGCGCGGCGACCAGCGCCTTGTTCTGGTCGTTGATCGGGCTGACGCCGTCGAAGTGGTGGTAGTGCTCGGCGACGCTCTCCAGCCGCTCCCGCGGGATGCCCCGGCCCCGGGTCACGTTCTCCAGGAACGGCATGACCTGGTCGTGGCCCTCGGGCCCGCCGAAGCCGAGCACCAGCAGCGCCTCGCGCCGGCCGGCCGGGGCCGGCGCGGCACCGGGGACGACGCCGCCGTTGTTGCGCGCGGCGAGGGAGGGTTCCTCGTTCGGCGCCTGCCCCTCGGGGGTGATGGACACCCCGTCGGGCAGCGGGTGGACGGGCCGGGCCGGGAGGAGCTGTTCGGTCACGTGTCCGTCATACCCCGACGGCGTGGAACCCGCCGTCCACGTGCACGATCTCACCCGTGGTCGCCGGGAACCACTCGCTGAGCAGCGCCACGATCGCCTTGCCCGAGGGCTCGGTGTCGGTGACCGACCAGCCCAGCGGGGCCTTGGTCTCCCAGGCCTCCTCGAACTGCGAGCTGCCCGGGATCGACTTCATGGCCATGGTGCGCAGCGGGCCGGCGGCGACCAGGTTCACCCGGACGCCGTCGGGCCCGAGCTCGCGGGCCAGGTAGCGGGAGGTGGACTCCAGCGCCGCCTTGGCCGCGCCCATCCAGCCGTACACCGGCCAGGCGACGGTGGCGTCGAAGGTCAGGCCCACGACCGAGGCCTTGTCGCCGAACAGCGGGCGGCAGGCCTGGGTCAGCGAGGCCAGGGACCACGTGGAGACCTGGAAGGCGGTCGCCGCGTGCTCCCACGCGACCTCGGGGAAGCCCTCGCCCATCGCCTCCTGCGGGGCGAACCCGATGGAGTGCACGACGCCGTCGAGCTGGGCGCCGGCGGGCATGACCTCGCGCAGCCGGTCGGCCAGGGTGGCCAGGTGCTCGGTGTCCGTGACGTCGAGCTCGACCACCGCGGCCTCCTGCGGGAGCCGCTTGGCGATGCGCTGGCACAGGCTCAGCGCCCGGCCGAAGTTCGACAGGACGACGGTGGCGCCCTGCTCCTGCGCGATGCGGGCGGCCGAGAACGCGATCGACGCCTCGGTCAGCACGCCTGCGATCAGGACCGTCTTGCCCTCGAGGATGCCCATGCTCAGTGCCCCATTCCCAATCCGCCGTCGACCGGGACGACCGCCCCGGTGATGTACCCCGCGTGCTCACTGGCCAGGAACCGCACCACACCGGCGACCTCGTCGGCCTGGGCGAGGCGGCCCAGCGGCACCTGGCCGAGGATCTCCTGCTGGCGCTTCTCGGGCAGCTCGGCGGTCATGTCGGTGGCCACGAAGCCCGGGGCCACCACGTTCGCGGTGATGCCCCGGCCGCCCAGCTCCCGGGCGATGGACCGCGCCAGGCCGACCAGGCCGGACTTGGACGCCGCGTAGTTCACCTGCCCCGCCGAGCCCAGCAGCCCGACGACGCTGGACACGAAGACCATCCGCCCCGCCCGGGCGCGCACCATCTTGGCGCTGGCCCGCTTGGCCACCCGGTAGGCAGCGGTGAGGTTGGCGTCCACGACCTCGGTGAAGGCGTCCTCGCCCATGCGCATGAGCAGACCGTCGCGGGTGATGCCGGCGTTGCTGACCAGCACCTCGACCGGGCCCTGGTGCTCCTCGACCGCGGTGAAGGCGGCGTCGACGTCCTCGCTGGAGGTCACGTCGCAGCGCACGCCGAACAGCCCGTCGGGCGCGCCGCTGCCCCGGTGGGTGACCGCCACCGAGTCGCCCGCTTCGGCGAACGAGCGGGCGATGGCCAGCCCGATCCCCCGGTTGCCCCCGGTCACCAGCACCGATCTGCCCACTGCCACTCCCGCGCTCGTCCGGCGTCCGTCCCGAGCAACCTAGCGGTGGCCCGCGACCCTCCGCCGGGCCGGGCGGGCTACCGGCGAGTAGGGCTGCGGCGCTCGTCGTACCGCAGCGCGGCCAGGCACACCGCGCCCCACAGCGCGGCGAAGCCCACCACCTTGGCCCGCGTGTCCCGGCCGCGCAGGGCGACCCCGAGGACGGCGGCGTCACCCCAGTCGCTGGCCACCCGGGCGCCGACCGCGGCGCGGCGGGCGGCCCCGCCGGGCGCGAGGACCATGGCCACGCCGATGGCGGTGTCCCGCACCCCGACCAGCCGGGTGAGGGTGCGGCTGTCCTGGTTCTGCGACAGACCGGACGGCCGCTGCAGCAGCTCCGGGCGGGCGACGAGGGCGGCGGAGTAGGCGGCGGTGGCGGCGCCGGTCAGCACGGTGAGAGCGGGCACGGTGGTCCTCCTGGGTGGGCGCGGCGAGAGGGGTGCCCGCTGGCTGGAGCACCGACGCCCTACCCCGCCGCAGGAGGCCGTCAACCAGCGAGCGCGGCGAGCAGGCGGGCGCGCTGGTCGGCGGCGGAGCGGGCGATGTCGGCCCAGGCGGGCAGGAGCGGCGTGGCCGGCAGCAGGCACCGGTCCAGCGCGGCGTCCAGGGCGACGGCGTCCACCTCGTCCGCCCCGAGCAGGACCGGCCAGCCCAGCGCCCGGGCCTGTGCGCTGACCTTCGCCCCGCCGACGACCGGGTCGACGGCGACGACCGGTCGGCCCCGCCCCAGCCCGAGCACGAGCCCGTGCAACCGTGACGTGACCACCACGTCGGCCCGGCCGAGCACAGCCGCCACCTGGGCCACCCGCCGCTCGTGCCCGGTCGGGGTGAGCAGGTCGGTGGCGACGTCGAAGCAGCCCAGGCCGCGGTCGGCGATCCACCGCTCGACGACGTCCTGCACGTGCTCGTGCCACCCCCGCTCGCCGTACTCGGGCTGCACCGGCGCGAACACGGTGGCGACGACGGCGGGGCCGTCGCCGGGCGGGTCGATGGCGAGGTCGGGCCGCGGGCGCTCACCGGGGCTGTCCCGGGCCCACACCGCGTCGAACCGGGCGGCGGTCCCCGGGTCAACCACGGAGACCCCGACGGCCAGCCGGCGGGCAGCACCGAACCGGTCGAGCAGGCCGGTGAGCAGCGGGTCGTCGACGAGCGGGCCGCACACCCAGACCAGGTGCGTGTAGCCGGCAGGCTCGACCCGGGCGTGGTCGACGCCGCGGCCGAGGTAGCGGGCCCAGGCGACGTCGTGCGCGATGCCGGCGCCGGTGAGCCAGCCGCCGACCACCTGGGCCGCCCGCTCGTCGCCCACGGTGGCGATGACCTCGGTGAAGCTGAACCACCCGACCACGAGGACGCGGGTCACGGCACGGGGTACTTCGGTGCGGCCCCGGCGGGCAGGCCGGCCAGGCGGGCGGCGTCCCAGGCGGCGAACCGGCGCTCCTCGAGCACCCGCAGCCCGGCGTCGACCTCGCCCGGCAGGGGGCGCCGGCGGGCGACCACCCACGGCACCCCGCGCAGCGCCAGCAGCACGCCGCGGACCAGGTCGGCGTCCCGGGGTGCCGACCGCAGCACGAAGACCGTCCAGCGCAGGGCGCTGCGCCAGGGCCGGTGCAGCCAGGCGTTCCAGAGCGTGTTGCGCAGGCCCCAGTGCCGGATGCGGGTGTGGTTGGCCAGGCTCGGGTGGTGGTGCATCACCACGTCCTCCACGTAGCGCAGCAGCCAGCCCTCGCGCAGCAGCGGGTGGGCCAGCGTCTCCTCCTCGCCGCCGATGAAGAACTCCGGCGCGTAGCCGCCGACCTGCTCGTAGGCGGCCACCCGGACCACCGCCGCCCCGCCCATGAAGCTGAGCAGCACGGCGCCGGGCACGCCCGCGGTCTCGGGCAGCGGGCTGGCGGCCATCTCCGTCGAGATCGGGTCGGGGGCCAGCTGGTCGCCGACCACGATGCGGGCGTTGACCAACGCCAGCCGGGGGTGGGCGTCCAGCAGCGCGACCGCCCGCTCCAGCCCGGCCCGCTCCCACCAGCCGTCGTCGTCGCAGAACACCACGTAGGGCGTGGTGACGGCGCGTACGCCCTCGGTGCGGCCGGCCGCGCCGGTGTTGGTGGGCAGCGCCCGCAGCCGCAGCCACGGCCGGGCGGCGAGCAGCTCCCGGGTGCCGTCGGTGGAGGCGTTGTCGACGGCGACCACCGGCAGGTCCAGCTCGGCGAGCCGGTCGAGGGTGGCGGGCAGCCAGCCGGCGCAGTCGTGGGTCAGCAGGACGACGGTGAGCCGGTCGGCGAGGCCCGTCACGGCGCGACCTCCGCGGCCGCGGCCAGCACGTCCGGCACCGAGGTGCGCAGCAGCACCGGGTCGACCTCGGTGCCGTGCGGGTCACCGCGGTGCCCGGGGTCGTCCGCCGGCCAGAGGACCCGGTGCCGGGGATGGACCGGCGGGCCCCAGCGGCGCGGGGACACCGGCCCGCTGAGCACCACCGACGGCGTGCCGAACACCGCGGCGACGTGCGCGGTCCCGGTGTCGCCGGACAGCACCAGGTGGGCCGCGGCGACCAGCCCGCACAGCTCGCCCACCGAGAGGTCGACCAGCCCGGGGCCGCCGTCGGCGACCTCGTCGACGAGGGAGCGCTCCTCCGCCGTCCCGGTGACCACGACCCGGTGGCCGGCGTCCCGCAACGCCGCGGCGACGGCGGCCCACCGTCGCGCCGGCCAGCGGCGGGAGCCGGAGGCGGCGCCGGGGTGCACGACGGTCGACCCGGGCCGCACCGGCGGTGGCACCGGCAGCAGCCCGGGCAGCGGCGGCGGGGTGGCCGGGCCGCCGACCTGCTCGGCGACCAACCGGCACCAGCGGTCGACCTCGTGCTCGTCGTCGTCCCACCGCGACCGGTCGGGGGCCGGGGTGGGCGCGAAGCCGACGCACCGGTCGGGGCGCAGCGCCAGCAGCGGGTCCTTCGAGGCCGGGCCGTCGCCGTGCAGGTCGACCGCGAGGTGCGGGCGCGCGGGCAGGCCGGTGACGTGGGCGAGGTCCTCGACGGGGACGACGGCGTCGACCAGCCCGGAGCCGCCGAGCACCTCGGCGAACCGCCCGGGGGCGCCGAGCACCACCCGCCAGCCGGGCAGCCGGGCGCGCAGCAGGGCCAGTGCGGGCAGACCGGTGACCATGTCACCCAGTCCGATGGCGCGCAGCACGACGCAGGTGCTCATGCCCGGGCCAGCTGCGTCAGCGCGGTGGTCGAGCGGCCGGCCAGGAACGGCACGGTGACCACCCGGCCGCCCCACCCGGCGAGCACGGCGGCCTCGGGGACGGCGACGCCGGAGTAGTCGCCGCCCTTGACCCACAGCTGGGGCCGCAGCGTGGTGATCACCTGCTCGGGCGTGTCCTCGTCGAAGACCACGACGTCGTCGACGCAGGCCAGCGCCCGCAGGATGCGCACCCGGTCGGCCTGCGGCTGCAGCGGCCGGCCCGGGCCCTTGAGCCGGGCGACCGAGGCGTCGGAGTTGACGCACACCACCAGCCGGTCACCCAGCGCGCGGGCGGCCTCGAGGGTGGCGACGTGGCCGGCGTGCAGCAGGTCGAAGCAGCCGCCGGTGGCGACCAGCACACCGCCACCGGCGGCTGCGGGCGGGGGTGCCGCGACGTGGGCGCTGGCTGCGGCGACCGCGACGGCCACCGCCTCCGGCGGCAGGGCGCCACCGGCCAGCGCCCAGCCGGCCGCCGCGGTGAACGCGTCGCCGGCGCCGCAGGTGTCCCCGGCGTCGACCGCGGGGGCGGGCACGGCCAGCACGCCGTCCTCGCCCACCGTGGCCAGCGCACCGGCGACCCCGAGGGTGACCGCGACGGTGCCCGCGGCCCACTCCGCGCGCAGCGCGAGCGCCCGGTCGGCGACCGCACCGACGTCCGGTCGCGGACCGGGGTCGTGGCCCAGGGCCTCGACGGCGTTGGGCGTGACCAAGCGGCAGCCGGGGACCGGTGCGGCACCCCGGGGGTGCGGGTCCCACACCACCGGTCGCCGCCGGGCCGCGGCGGCGAGCAGGCGGCGCAGCTCCGGGTCGGCGGTGGCACCCAGGCCGTAGTCGGCGACCACCACGGCGTCGGCCCCCGCGAGGGCCGTGGCCACCGCGGCGGGCAGCGGGCCGACGGTGCCGGGGTCGCCACCGCGGTCCACCCGGGCGACGGTGTGCCCGCCGGCCCGGATGCGGTGCTTGACCGACGTCGCGCCGGTCCAGGGCACGGCGACCAGCTCGACGCCGTCGGGCAGCGCACCGCGCAGCACGGCGCCGTCGGCGTCGTCGGCCAGCGGGGTGACCAGCACGACCCGGCCCCGCCCGGCGGCCAGCGCGGCGGTGAGGCCCGCGCCCCCGGCGCGGGTGCGCTCGGCGGCGGCGCGCACGACCGGCACCGGGCCGTCCGGCGAGAGCTTCTCGGCCCGGCCCTCGGTGTCGACGTCGAGCAGGGTGTCGCCGACGACGACCAGGGTCCTCACTCGGCACCCGCCAGCAACCGGGCGTCGAGCTCGGCGTCCAGCCCCGCGCAGAGCACGTGCAGCAGCACCAGGTGCAGCTCCTGCACGGTGGCGGTGAACGGCGAGGCGACGGTGAGCGCGTCGTCGGCGACCTCGGTGAGCGCGTTGGGGCCCCGGCCGGTCATCGCCCAGCAGGTCACCCCGCCGGCGCGGGCACGGCGGGCGGCCTCCACGACGTTCGGGCTGCCGCCGGAGGTGGACAGCAGGACGGCGACGTCACCGGGGCGGGTGTGCGCCTCGAGCTGGCGGGCGAAGCCCTCGTCGTGGCCGTAGTCGTTGGTGATCGCGGTCAGCGCCGACACCTCGGCGTGCAGCGCCACCGCGGAGAAGGGCCGCCGGTCGTCGCGGTACCGGCCGACCAGCTCCGCGGTGAGGTGCGCGGCCTGCGCGGCGCTGCCGCCGTTGCCCGCCGCGACCAGCCGCGCGCCGCCGGTGAGCAGCCCGGCGAGCTCGCGCCCCCACCGGGTCGCGGTCGCCACCGTCGGCGCGGAGTCGGCGAGCGCGGTGGTCAGGTGCTGCACGTGCTCGGCCCCCACCGGCGTCACCGGGCGGGTCGCCGGGCGGGTCGCCGGGCGGGTCATCGCCCGACCGCCGGGCGGGGGCGGGGCAGCCGTCGGTAGGCGTCCTCGGTCATGCGGGCGACCTCCTGCCAGTCGTAGGTGGTGAGCACGCGCTCCCGGCCCGCGGCGCCCAGCCGGCGGCGGCGGTCGGGGTCGGCCAGCAGCGCGCGCAGCGCCGCGGCCAGCGCGGGTGGGTCGCGGGGCGGGACGAGCAGGCCGGTGCCGCCGTCCACGACGGTGTCGGTGAGGCCACCGACAGCGGTGCCGACGACCGGGACGCCGCAGGCCATCGCCTCCAGCGGCACGATGCCGAACGGCTCGTACCAGGGTGCGCAGACCACGACGTCGGCCGACCGGATCCACGCGGCGACGTCGTCGCGCCCCGCCCGGCCGACCAGCCGGACCCGGTCGGCCACGCCCCGCGCGGTGGCCTCGGCCAGCACCTGGGCCGCGGCGGGGTCGGCGTCGAGCACCTCGGCGGCCGGGCCGCCCAGCACCACCAGCTCGGCACCGGGGACGTCGGCGAGCGCGGTGAGCACGTCGTCCAGGCCCTTGCGCGGCACCAGCCGGCCGACCACCAGCAACCGGGGCCGGTGCGTGCGCGGGGCGACCGGTCCGGCGGGGGTGAAGGCGGCGGTGTCCACGCCGCTGGGCACGACGGCGACCCGTCCGGGGTCGACCCCGAGCGCGGTGAGCTCGTCCACCTCGTCGCCGCAGGTGGCGATCACCCCGGCCGCGCGCCGGGCGACCGCGGCCTCCACCCGCACCCGCACCGGCGGGCTGGTGTCGGCCGCGCCCTGCCAGCGGCGCTTGACCGAGCCCAGCGCGTGGAACGTCTGCGCCACCGGCACGCCCAGGCCGTGCGCGGCGTCGACGGCGGCCCGGCCGCTCATCCAGAAGTGCGCGTGCACCACGTCGGGCGGGTCGGCCAGCAGCTCGGCGCGCAGCGCCGCGGCCAGCTCGGGCACGTGCGGCCAGAGCTGGTCTTTGGGCACCTCCTTGGGCGGGCCGGCGTCCAGGTGCGAGACGACGACCCCGGGGGCGAAGTCGACGGTGGGCGGCAGGTCCACGTCGTCCCGGCGGGTGTGCACGACGACGTCGTGACCGCGGGCCGCGAGCGCCCGGGCCAGCATCGCGACGTGCACGTTCTGCCCGCCGGCGTCCTCGCCCCCCAGGGTGGCCAGGGGGCTGGCGTGCTCGCTGACCAGGGCGACCCTCACCGGGCCACCTCCTCGAGCAGGGTGTCGAGGTCGGCGAGGAACCGGTGGAGCCCGAACCGCTCCAGCGCGGCGGCCCGGGCGACCTGCCCGGCCGTGCGGGCCGAGTCGCGGTCGGACAGCAGCCAGCGCACGCCGTGGGTCAGCAGGTCCAGGTCGGTCGAGACCACGCCGGCCTCGGGCGGGACGGCGGTCGGGGCCTCCGTCGTCGCGAGCACCACCACCGGGCACCCCATCGTCATCGCCTCCACCAGGGACAGGCCCAGCGACGTCCACCGCGTGAGGTGCAGGTGGACCCGGCGCCGGGCTACCTCGTCGTGCAGGGCGTGCTGCGGCAGGTCCTCGAACTCCCCGACCGCGGTGCCCAGCGCCCGGGACGCACCCCGGACGCCCATGCCGAACACGTCCACCCCGTGCGGGGCGAACTCCGGCAGCAGGTCGAACCCGACCGTGCGGCCGCGGCGGACCGGCTCGTTGCTGACCACCGACACCCGGGCGACCTCGCCGGTCCAGCGCGGGCCGGGGTCCACCACGCCGTGCTCGAGCACGCGGGTCGGCGCGACCCCGCTGTCCCAGGCCACCCGGTTGAAGTGGGTCACGTGCACCAGCGGGACGTCGGCGCGGTCGGCGAGCAGGTGGCGGCTGCCGGCCGGCGTCGGCGGGGTGTCGTGCTCGACGTAGACCGCCGGGACGTCGACACCGGCCTCCCACCCGGCCCACTCCCGCAGCAGCTCCAGGTCGCGCGGCCGCTGCAGCACCACGACGTCCACGCCGGCGTCGCGCACCTGCTCGGGGGTCACCTCGATGACCGAGGACGGCCAGTCCCAGGTGCGGGCGCGGCCCAGCCCGTCGGCGGTGCGGCCGGGCACCACCGGCACCAGGTAGGTGTGGGCGCCCTGCACCGCAGCGGTGAGCCACGAGCCGTGCACGTGCCAGACCAGGACCTTCACGACGGCACCCGCACCAGGTCGTGCACGGCGTCGACGACGGCGGCCGGGTGCACGCCGGCCAGGCAGGGGTGACCGAGCAGCGGGCACGTGCGCGCCCGGGTGCCGGCGCACGGGGCGTCCTGGTCGCCCAGCACCACCCGGCGGCCGGCGTGCGGAGCCCAGCGCACAGCGGGCACGACCGGGGAGAACAGGCTCACCACCGGCGTGCCCACCGCGGCGGCCAGGTGGGCCGGTCCGGTGTTGCCGACGGCGACCACGGCCGCCTCCCGCAGCACCGCGGCCAGCTCGGCCACCGAGAGCCGGCCGCCGAGGTCCAGGCCGTGGTCGCCGGCCACCAGGGAGGTGAGCGCGCGCTCGTCGGGCCCGCCGGTGACGGCCACCGGTAGGCCGCTCCGGACCAGCCGATCCACCACCTCGCGCCACCGGACGAGCGGGTAGGTCCGCGCCGGGGCGTCGGCGCCGGGGTGCACCACGGCGAACCGGCCGGGCAGACCGGCCACCGCGGGGAGGTCGTCGACCAGCGCGAGGGCGCCGTCGTCCCCGGGCGGCAGGGCGAACCCGGCGCCCCGGGCGACGGCCAGCATGCGCACCGGCTCGGGGTCGTCGGGCGGCTCGGGCAACCGGACGTCGAGCAGGCTGCCGGCGTGGTCGGTGCTGACCGCGGCGACGTGCCCGACACCGGCCAGCCGGAGCAGCAGCGCGGTGGGCAGCGCGCTCTGGTGGAACGACGTGAGCACCACGGCGGTGTCGAACCGCCCGCGCAGCCGGGACACCAGCCCGGCGACCGCCGCGGTGTCGACCGGGTGGGCGCCGGCGGTGATCCACGGGGCGTCGAACACCTCGACGTGGTCCACCCCGGGCAGCAGCCGGGCGACCTCGGCCCCGCGCGGACCGGCCAGCAGGGTGACCGAGTCCGCGGTGGCGGCGACGGCCCGGATCGCCGGCCCGCAGACGACCACGTCGCCCAGGGAGTCCAGGCGCACCACCAGCGCGCGCCTCACCGGTCCCCCAGCACGACGGCCACCGCCGTGCCCAGGTCGCGGGCCACGACGGGGGCGACCGCCAGCTCGGCGGCCCGGGTCTCCTCGGTGGGCACGAGCACCGCGCGGGCCCCGGCGGCGCGCGCGGCGGCGACGTCCGAGCCGATGTCACCGACCAGCACGCAGTCGGCCGGCTCCACGCCCAGGCTGGCCGCCGCCGCCAGCACCGAACCGGGTGCGGGCTTGCGGCAGGCGCAGCCGTCGTCCGGGCCGTGCGGGCACACCGCCCAGGCGTCGAACGCGCCGAACAGCTCGTCCACCCGGCGGTGCACCGCGGCCAGGTCGGCTGCGGTGAAGGCGCCGCGGGCCAGGCCCGACTGGTTGGTCACCACGCCGACCGGCAGCCCGGCGGTGCGGGCGGCCTGCACCGCCCCCACCGCACCGGGCAGCGGCTGCACGAGGTCGGGGTCGCCGTTGTGGGGGACGTCGACGACCAGGGTGCCGTCCCGGTCGACCAGCAGGGCCTTGGTGCGCGGCGCCTCGTGGACCGGTCGGGGCGGGGTGCGGCGCAGCAGCGCCCGCACCCACCACCAGCTGGCCGCGGGCGGGATGGCCAGGCTGGTCAGCAGCATGGTGGTCACCTCGCCGCGGGTGCGCGGGCCGGGGGCGATCCGGGCCCACGTGAACTCCGCGGTGCCCAGGGCCCACACCGCGGCCGCCGCCCGGCTGCGCAGGGCCACCGCGGCCAGCCCGGCGGCGGTGGTGATCAGGTGCCGCCGCCGGCGGCCGGCGGGGGCGTGCGCCCGGTCGCCCCAGAGCCGGCCGTGCAGCCGGGCCACCAGGACGTCGTCGGCGTTGCCCCGCTGCTGGCGCACGCTGGTCCAGCGCCCGGTGGGCCGCACCGGGTGGGTGGTGCGCCGGCTGCCGACCACCAGGCGTCCTCCGGTGGCCTGCACCCGCAGGGCCAGGTCGGCGTCCTCGCGGAAGGCACGGGGGAAGCGTTCGTCGAACCCGTCGACGGCGGCCAGGGCGTCGCGGCGGTAGGCCATGTCGGCGGTGATCCACCAGGCGGTGGCCAGGCCCGCGGTGCCGCGCTCCCAGTCGGTGGGTCGCCGGTGCGCCGGCAGCGGGACGTCGATCTCCGCCTGGCTGGCCGCGATCCCGTGCCGGTCGGCGGCGTCGAGGTCGGCGGCCAGGTCGGCGCACCAGCGCGGGCCGACCACGACGTCGTCGTCGAGGAAGGCGATCCAGTCGACCCCGGCCGGGACGGCACGCCACCCGGTGTTGCGGGCGGCGGCCGGCCCGCGGCCACCGCCGTGCAGCACCAGCACGTGCCGGGCGACGTCGGCGGGCAGGTCGCGGACGTCGACCACCGGGGTGTCCCCCGGCTCCCGCCGGTCGTCCACGACGACCAGCCACCCCGGCCGGGGACCGTCGGCCGCGGCGAGCGCGGCCAGCAGCACCCGCAGCGAGGGCCGCCCCAGCGTGGGGACCACCACGGCGTAGTCACCCACCGAGGGCCTCCCCGGCGTGCGCCCAGGACCGGTGGACGACGAACGGGCCGATGGCCAGCAGGTCGACCGGGCCCGAGCCGAAGCACTCCAGCGCGTCCCGGGGGCTGTCCACCATCGGCCGGCCCGCGGTGTTGAGGCTGGTGTTGACCACGACGGGCAGGCCGGTGCGCGCCTCGAACGCGGTGAGCATCGCGGCCACGAGCGGCTCGGTGGCGGGGTCCACGGACTGGATGCGGGCGGTGCCGTCGACGTGCACCACTGCCGGGATGCGGTCGCGCCAGGCGGGGGCGACGTCGTGCACGAAGAGCATGTGCGGGCTGGGCACCGGGCCGCGGGAGAAGATCTCGGCGGCCCGGTCCAGCCGCACCATCGGCGCGACCGGGCGGAACTGCTCGCGGCCCTTGACGTCGTTGAGCCGCTCCAGGTTGGCCGCCCGCCCGGGGTGGGCCAGCAGCGACCGGTGGCCCAGCGCCCGGGGGCCGAACTCGCTGCGGCCCTGGAACCAGGCCACCACGCCGTCGGCGGCGAGCACCCGGGCGACCTCGTCGGCGACGTCGTCGCTGCGCCGGTGGGCCACCCGCGCGGTGCGCAGCACGGCCTCGATCTCGGCGTCGGACCACCCGCGGCCCAGGTCCGCGCCGGGGAAGGGCGCGGTGGGCTCCCCGCCCCGCCAGGACAGCTCCAACGCCCCGCCCAGCGCGGTGCCGGCGTCCCCGGCGGCGGGCTGCACCCACAGCTGCCCGAACCCGGACTCCGCGGCCAGCCGGGTGTTCGCCACGCAGTTGAGCGCCACCCCGCCGGCGAGGGCCAGCCGGGTCTCGCCGGTCGCGTCGCGCAGCCAGCGGGCGAGGTCGAGCAGCACCTCCTCGACGACCAGCTGCACGCTGGCGGCGAGGTCGGCGTGCTCGTCGGTCCACGGCTCGTCGGGGCGGCGCGCCTTGGCCAGCGCGGCGAGGTCGACGCCGGCGGTGGTGAACCCGCCGTCCCCGGTGGCCCGGACCTGCGTGCGCAGCGCCTCGGCGTGCCGGGGCCGGCCGTGGGAGGCCAGCGCCATCACCTTGAACTCGTCGGAGCTGCGCAGGAAGCCCAGGTGGGCGGTGACGTCCTCGTAGAGCAGGCCGAGGGAGTGCGGCAGCTGCTGGCTGGCCAGCACCTCGAGCACGCCGTCCCGGTAGACCCCGGCCAGCGAGCTGTGCCGCTCGCCGCGGCCGTCGAGCACCAGCACCGCGCAGCTACCGCCCCAGGGCGCGGCGAGGGCGGCGGAGGCGGCGTGCGCGACGTGGTGCGGGACGAAGCGCACCTTGTCGGGGTCCAGCCCCGGGACGCCCTCGGCGAGGAAGTCCGGCGCCTGCTGCGCGTAGGTCAGCCGGAGGTGGTCCCAGGGGTCGTGCACGCCGGCCTGCTCGGGGGCCAGGTGCAGGTCGGGGTCGTAGGAGTAGGCGACCGCGTCGAGGTCCTCGGCGCGCACCCCGGCCTGCTGCAGGCACCACGCGGCCGCCTGGTCGGGGGTCTCCCAGGCCGAGAACGGCACCGGCCGCTTGCCGTGCTTGCGCCGGCTGAACCGCTCCTCCTCGGCCGCGGCGACCACCGTGCCGTCGACGACGACGGCGGCGGCCGGGTCGTGGAAGAGGGCGTTGATGCCGAGGACGCGCACGGCTCACCTCGCAGCTCACCCGGTGGTCCGGGGGTCTGCTCAGCACGAGGTTCGACCGGCCGGGCCATGACAGCACGGCCCCGGGGGGTCCCGCACGTCGACCGGTCGCGGTCGCCGTCCTGCGCGGGATACGGTCGGCCCGGCTCGAAGACGCGGTCGCCCTCTCGACGGGAGCCGCCATGACCCAGCCCGTGCCCGCCGTCCCCTTCCGGCACGCCGTCGTCACCGGTGGCGCCGGGTTCCTCGGCTCGCACCTGTGCGAGCGCCTGCTGGCCACCGGCACCCGGGTGACCTGCATGGACGACCTGTCCACCAGCGACGGCGGCAACGTCGCGCACCTGCGGGACGACCCCTGCTTCGCCTTCGTCCGGCACGACGTCAGCACGCCGTTCACCACCAGCGACGACGTCGACCTGGTGCTGCACCTGGCCTCGCCGGCCTCGCCCGCGGACTACCTGCGGCTACCGGTGGAGACGCTGCGGGTGGGCAGCGCCGGCACCGGCCACGCGCTGGAGGCCGCCCGGCGCACCGGGGCGCGGATGGTGCTGGCGTCCACGTCGGAGACCTACGGCGACCCGCAGGTGCACCCGCAGCCGGAGAGCTACTGGGGGCACGTCAACCCGGTCGGCCCCCGCGGGGTCTACGACGAGGCCAAGCGGTTCGGCGAGGCGCTGACCACGGCCTACCGGAGCGCCTACGGCGTCGACACCGCGATCGTGCGCATCTTCAACACGTACGGACCGCGGATGCGCCGCGACGACGGCCGGGCCATCCCCACGTTCATCGCGCAGGCGTTGACCGGCCAGCCGATGACCGTGGCCGGCGACGGCAGCCAGACCCGCTCGGTCTGCTACGTCGACGACACCGTGCGCGGCATCCTCGCCGTCGCCGCCTCGGCCCTGCCCGGGCCGTTCAACGTGGGCCTGCCCGAGGAACGGTCGGTGCTCGACATCGCGCACGCGGTGGCCGCGGTGGTCGGCGTGGCGCCGCAGGTGGAGTACGTGGGCCGGCCGGTGGACGACCCCTCGGTGCGCTGCCCGGACATCACCGCGATCCGCACCCGGCTGGGCTGGGAGCCCGAGGTGGAGCTGGCCGAGGGCCTGGCCCGGGCGGTCGACTGGTTCCGGACGACGGCGCCCGGTGCGGGACACTCGGGCGGTGGCGACGCGGGGGTTGGTGCGGCTGGTGAACACGTCGGGGAGGGGCGTGCTGTGCCTGGCCGGTGACGTCGACGCCGCCGTGGTGGCCGACTTCCACGCCCGCTACGGCCGCGAGCCCCTGCCGGTGGACGCCGTCGACACCGGCTCGGTGACCCGGCTGTCGACGGAGGCACTCGACCTGGTCCTGGACCACGTGCACGCCGGGGCCGTGGGCGGCCGCGAGGTGCCGGTGCTGCGCACGCCGCGTCCGGTGGCGGGGTCCACGCAGGAGGGTTGAGCAGTCCTACGGAGTCGGTGGCCCGGGGTGGGCGGGCACCGTCTGCGTCATGACCACGAACCCCATGAAGAACAAGAACACCGCCGCCTTCTTCGCCCAGGCCGCGATCGCCTTCGGCGCCGCTGCGGTGGGCATGCTGGTGGGCATCGCCTACCTGCCGCTGGACGTCTGGCAGCGGCTGTTCCTCGGCATGACCGGCCTGTTCGTCATCACCTCGTCGTTCACGCTGGCCAAGGTCATCCGCGACGCGCAGGAGGGCTCGACGGTGCTCTCGCGCATCGACGAGGCCCGGCTCGAGCGCATGCTCGCCGAGCACGACCCCTACCGCACCCCGCAGCTGTGAGGCCGGCGGACCTCACCCTGCGCGGCGGGTGCGGACGGCGTCGGCCAGCTCGGCGAGCAGCTCCTCGGTGGTGGGCAGGTCGACGCAGGCGTCGGTGACGCTCTGGCCGTAGGTCAACGAGCCCGGGTCGGTCCGGTCCAGGTCCTGGCGTCCGGCGACCAGGTTGCTCTCCACCATGACGCCGCGGATGCCCCGCTCCCCGCCGGCGACCTGCCCGGCGAGGTCACGGACGACCTGCACCTGCCGCACGTGGTCCTTGCCGCTGTTGCCGTGCGAGGCGTCCACCACCAGCACCTCCGGCAGCCCGCGGGCGGCGAGGCGCCGCTTGGTGTCCGCGACGTGCGCCGGTGAGTAGTTGGGCCCGTCGGCATCCCCGCGCAGGATGACGTGACCGGTGTGGTTGCCCGTGGTGCCCAGCTGGGCCGACACCCCGTGCCGGTCGACGCCGAGGAAGTCGTGCGGGGAGCGGGCGGAGATGACCGCGGACACCGCGACGTCGATGCTGCCCTCGGGTGAGTTCTTGAACCCGACCACCGAGGAGAAGCCGGACACCCGCTCCCGGGCGGTCTGGTCGGTGACGTTGCGGGCGCCGACGCCGTTGTAGGTGACCAGGCCGTCGACGTACTGCGGGGTGAGGGCGTTCAGCGGCTCGGCGGCGACCGGCACGCCGAGCGCGGTGATCTCGGCCATGAGCATCCGGGTGGCCACCAGGCCGACGCTGATCCGGCTGGAGCCGTCGAGGAACGGGTCGTAGGCGAAGCCCTTCCAGTCCACCTCGGTGCGCGGCTTCTCGGTGTAGGTGCGCATGACGATCTCCAGGTCGGCGGCGTGCCGCTCGCGCATCCGGGCCAGGAACGCGGCGTACTCCAGCGCGGCGACCGGGTCGTGGACCGAGCAGGGCCCGGCGATGACGGCGAGCCGGTCGTCGGCACCCCGGACGACGTCGCCGACCGCCCGCCGTGCGGCCCGGGTGGTGGCCGCCGACGCCGCCGTCAGCGGGACCAGTGCGGCGACCGCGGCCGGGGTGACGACGGCGCTGGCGCCGGTGATCCGCTGGTCGACCAGGTCACCGGGGTCGACGGCGTCGCTCGGCGCGATCCCGAGGGCGGCCTGCACCGCGGGCAGCAGCTCGGCGTGGGTGGCGTCCACCCGGTCGTTGACCCGCTGCTGCACCTCGAGCAGCGCCTCGGCGATCCTGGTGGCGGTGGGCAGCAGCTCAGCGGGGGCGGGCACGGGCCGCGAGGTTACCGGCTCTGCGGGCCGCGGCCCCGGACCGCTCGGCCCGGGCAACGACCTGGGAGCCTGGGCCCGTGCCGCCCACTCCCCCGCCCCGCGGCCTGGTCCCGGTGCTCGTCTTCGTGGGCACGGTCGTCGCCGTCATCAGCAGCCTCGGGGCGCCGCTCATCCCGGCGATCGCGGCCTCGACGGAGGCTCCCCTGCCCGACGCCCAGTGGGCGCTCACGGCCACCCTGCTGGTGGGGGCGGTCGCCACACCGGTGATCGGCCGTCTCGGGGACGGGCCCCGACGCCGCGAGGTCGTCCTCGCCGTCCTCGCCGCGGTCACCCTGGGTGGCGTGCTGGCAGCCCTCCCGCTGGGCCTGGGGTGGTTGATCGCCGGTCGCGGGTTGCAGGGGGTCGGGCTCGGGCTGACCCCCGTGGCGATCGCCACGGCCCGGGAAGCACTCGACGGCGACCGTTCGCGCTCCACGGTGGCCGCCCTGTCGATCACGGTGGTGGCCGGACTGGGCATCGGCTACCCGCTCGCCGGGCTCGTCGCCGAGCTCGGCGGTGTCCACGCCGCCTTCTGGGCCGGCGCCGCCGTGAGCGCCGCCGCCCTGGTCGCCGCGGCTGTCGTCCTCCCGCCGTCGCGCGTGCGGACCGCCCGCACCCTCGACGTCGTCGGCGCCGTCCTGCTCGGTGCGGGACTGGCCGGTGTGCTGCTGGCGCTGGGCGAGGCCGAGAGCTGGGGCTGGACGTCGACGCCGACCTGGAGCCTGACGGCCGGGTCCGTCGTGGTGCTGGTGGGGTGGGCCCGGTGGGAGCTGCGGGCACCACAGCCCCTGGTCGACCTCCGCCTCGCCCGCGGTCGCATCGCCGTCACGGCCCACGCGGCGGCGATGCTCGTCGGGCTGTCGAACTACCTGTTGCTCGTGACCGTCCCCGTGCTGGTGCAGGCCCCACGCGAGGGCGGTCCCGGTCTCGGCGGGTCCGTCCTCGTCGCGGGGTTGGCGCTGCTGCCGTTCTCCGCGGCCAGCGTGCTGGGTGGGCGGTTCGCCCGGGTGCTGGCCGACCGGGCCGGTCGCCTCGCCGTCCTGCCGGTGGCGGCCCTGGTCCAGGCGGCCGCCTTCGTCCTGTTCGGCCTCCTCCGCACCGAGCTGTGGCAGGTGTTCCTGGTGATGGCCGTGGCCGGGCTCGGGGTCGGGGCCGCCTTCGCCGCGTTCCCGGCGCTGGTCATCTCCACCGTGCCGCCGTCGGAGACCGGCAGCGCCACGAGCCTGAACCAGGTCCTGCGGTACGTGGGCTTCGCCCTCGGCAGCGCGGTGGCCGCCGCCGTGCTCGCCGCGGCCACGACCAGCGGTTCCGGCGAGCCGGGAGCCGGCGGTTACACCACGATCGCCGTCCTCGGGGCCGGGGTCTGCCTGGTGACCGCCGGCCTCACCTGGCTGCTCCCTCCGCGCGCGGCGGCCCGGCCGACCACCACCGGCGGCACGCCCTAGCCGGGTACGCCCAGCCCCGAGCGCATGCGTGCTGTGCAGACCACCCCCCGTCGGCGGCCCCGGTGCCCTGCACACCGACGTGCTCGCCGCGACCGCCCCGGAGCTGGCCCTGCGCCGCGGATGCCCGCTCAGCTGCTCATCGCGTCCAGGTCCGCCGCCACCGAGCACAGGACCGCTGCCGGCAGCATCCCGGCACGAGCCATCCCGAGCAG
>NZ_JBAPLU010000032.1:0-33301 GCF_037083825.1 Klenkia sesuvii | reverse complement strand
GGTTGCGGGCGACGTTCACGACGTCGTCCCGGAACTCCTTGGGGTAGGGCTTGGGCACGGTGAGCATCCTTCCAGCGGCACCTGTCGGCACCACAGATCAGATGTCACCTATCCGTGCAGCAGTCCCAGGCGGTCGGCGAAGGTGCGGCGGCTGTGGGGTGGGGCTGGTACCACTGTCCCGTCGTGGCCGGACCCGGCCACCGCCCGACGACCGACGGAGGGGCACCCGTGCCGACCGACCGGGACCAGGCGGTCCCGCCCAGCCAGCTGCAGGCCCTGCTCGACCGCTCCGCGATCACCGACGTCCTGCTGACCTACGCCCACGCCGCCGACCGGCAGGACCTCGCGCTCATCCCCAGCACCCACCACCCCGACGCCGTCGACGACCACGGCCGGTACCGCGGTGACCTCGACGGGCTGATCGAGTTCCTGGACCGCTACCGGGGCACCCTGCGGGCCACGACGCACCAGATGGGCCCGCCGCTGATCCGGCTCGACGGCGACGCGGCGCTGGTCGAGACCTACTGCCTGTACCGCCGCGAGCTGCACGGCACCCCGCCCGGGGAGGCGGTGCTGCAAGGCCTGCGCTACCTCGACCGGTTCGAGCGTCGCGACGGTCGGTGGGCCGTCGCCTCCCGCCGCGTGGTGCTGGACTGGGAGCAGTCCACGACCGACCTGCCCGCCGTCCCCAGCCCGGCGTCCTGGGTCCGGGGCGCGCCGGGTGCGGAGGACCCCTCGGTGCCCTTCTTCGGGCCGGCCCTGCAGACCCCGCCCGGCGCCGACCCGCAGGCCGGCTGACGCCCGGGCGGGGCATCGGTCACGGGCCGGCCGGCACCGACGCCACCGCCCGGCGCAGCGCGTCGAGGTAGCGCGGGAACTCCCGGCGGAACCGCTCGGCGACACCGCCCATGCCGAGGACGACCGGCTGGCCCTGGACGGTGACCGGCAGCTGCATGGCCAGCGAGGCCCCGCCCGGGAACGGCAGGTCCTCCGCGTAGCCGTAACCGGCCGCCTGGATCTTCTCGATGGTGTCGGTGACGTCGGCCAGGGTGGTGTGCTCGGTGGGGTCGGTGGTGGCGAGGTTGGCCCGGCGCACGTAGGTGGCGAGCTTGCCCGGCGGGGTGGAGGCCAGCAGCACCAGACCGGCCACCGACCGGGTGATCGGACGGGTGCTGCCCTCGTCGGTGTGGAAGCGCAGGGCGTGGGTCGAGGCGCGCGTGCGGATGTACTGCAGGTGCACGTCGTTGCGGGAGCCGATGAAGATGCCCTCACCGGTCTCGGCGTGCAGGTCGTCCATCGCGTGGATGACCTCCCCGGTCCCGAACAGGCTGCTCGGGATCCAGTCGCCGAGCCCGGTCACCTTCGTGGTCGGGAAGTACACCCGGGCGACCCGGTCGTAGTTGAGGTACCCGCCCGCGACCAGCGTCTTGAGCAGACCGGTCGCGCTGGAGACGGGGTAGCCCAGCGCCTCGGCCAGCGCGGTCATCGACTGCGGCTGACGGCTGACGCGGAAGTGCTCCAGGATCTCGATCGCCCGCGCGGCGGACTTCACGGAGTCCGCCGTCATGCTGCCCTCAATTTCACACATGCGAAATTAGCACTCGCGTTCCTGAATTTTCTACCCCTGCGAGCGCTCCCCGTGCCACTGTCGACCACGAGCGGTAACGCGGGTCACAGCCGACGACGAGGGAGACGGTGCGGGCATGGCAGGCAGGCTGGAGGGCCGGGTGGCACTCGTCACCGGCGGCGGGAGCGGCATCGGGCGCGCGATCTGCGAGGCGTACGCCCGCGAGGGTGCCGCCGTCGGCGTCCTGGACCTGAAGGCCGAGACGGCCGAGGAGGCCGCGGCCGCGATCACCGCCGCCGGCGGGCAGGCGACCGCGCTCGTCGGCAACGCGGGCCTGCGGGAGGACGTCTTCGCCGCCGCGGCGACGCTGCGGGAGACCTACGGCCCGATGACGATCGCGGTCAGCAACGCCATGTGGAACCGCTACGGCCCGCTCCTGGAGCAGGACGAGAAGACCATCTCGCGGATGATCGACGTCGGCTTCAAGGGCGTCATCTGGTGCCTGCAGGCCGCCGTCCCGCAGATGCGCGAGGCCGGTCACGGCGCGGTGGTCAACATCGCCTCGCCGGCCGCGGTCCTCGCGATGCGGCACGGGATCATGTACAGCTCGGTCAAGGGCGCGGTGGCCGCCGCCACCCGCTCGGCCGCTGCCGAGTTCGGCCCGGACGGCATCCGGGTCAACGCGATCGCCCCCGGTTCCACCCAGACCGAGGGCGCGCTGCGCGTGGTGGACGAGGACGGGTGGGAGCGCCGCCGCGCCCGGGTGCCCCTGCGCCGGCTCGGCCAGCCCGAGGACATGGCCGCCGCCGCGGTCTTCCTCGCCTCCGACGAGGCCTCCTGGGTCACCGGCGACATGCTCTTCGTCGACGGCGGCACCACCTACGCCTTCTCGTGACCACCGCGTCCGCACCGGTCACCACCCGGGTGGGGACCGGCGTCGACCTGCTGGGGGAGAGCCCGGTCTGGGACCCCCGGCTGCAGCGGCTGTACTGGGTCGACGGGGTGCGTCCGGCGCTGCGGTACCTCGACCCCGCCACCGGTGCGGTCACCGACGTCGCGGTGCCCTCGACCATCGGGTCGGTGGCGCTGACCGAGGACCCCGACCACGTCCTGGTCGCCCTGGTCGACGGGATCCACCGGGCGACGGTGGCCACGGGGGAGCTCGAGCCGCTCTACGTGCCCGCCCCGGGTGACCCGCGGGTGCGCTTCAACGACGGCAAGGTCGACCGGCAGGGCCGGTTCGTCGTCGGCACCATGGGCGTGCGGGCCGAGCCGCTGGGCGAGCTGGTCCGGCTGTCCCCGGACGGCACCGTGGAGGTGCTGACCACGGGCATCCGGATCTCCAACGCGGTGTGCTTCAGCCCCGACGGCGGCACGCTGTACTTCGCCGACAGCCTCGACCACGCGGTCCGGGCCTACCCCTACTCCCCGGGACCCGGGCCGCTGGGCGAGCCCCGCGTGCTGGCCGACACCGACCCGTGGGGCTCGGGGCCCGACGGCGCGACCGTCGACGCCGAGGGCATGGTGTGGGTCGCGCTGATCGCGGCCGGCACGGTCGCCCGGCTGCGCCCGGACGGGTCGCTGGACCGGATGGTGGACGCCCCGGTCGACCTGCCCTCCTGCATCGGCTTCGGCGGACCGGACCTGACGACGCTCTACCTGACGTCGATCAAGGACTCCGGCACCGGGCGCGCGGTCTCCCGCCACCCCGACGGCGGTGGCCTGTTCGCCCTCGACGGCCTCGGCGTCGTCGGCCTGCCCGAACCGTACTTCGGCACCAGCCCCGCACGGGGCGCGTGATGGACCCACGACGAGAGGGAACGACGATGACGACGACCCCCACGACCCGCCACGACGTGCTCGTCGTCGGCGCGGGCTTCGGCGGCATGTACGCGGTCTGGAAGTTCCGCGAGCTGGGCTACGACGTCGTCGGCCTGGAGGCCGGCGGCGACGTGGGCGGGGTCTGGTACTGGAACCGCTACCCCGGCGCGCGGTGCGACCTGCAGTCGGTGGACTACTCCTACGGCTTCCACGCCGAGGTGCAGCAGGAGTGGACCTGGTCCGAGCAGTTCGCCGCCCAGCCCGAGATCCTGGCCTACGCCAACTTCGTGGCCGACCGCCTCGACCTGCGCTCGTCGTTCCGGTTCGACACCCGCGTGTGCGGCGCGGCCTGGGACGAGGACGACCAGCGCTGGCGCGTCACCACCGACGCCGGCGACGTCCTCGAAGCGCGCTACTGCATCATGGCCACCGGCCCGCTGTCGGTGCCCAAGGACCCCGACATCCCCGGTCTGGACCGGTTCGGCGGTGAGCTGCTGCGCGCGCAGAAGTGGCCGCACCACCCGGTCGACTTCGCCGGCAAGCGGGTCGGCGTCATCGGCACCGGTTCGTCGGGCATCCAGATCGTGCAGGAGGTCGGCCGGTCGGCCGAGGAGCTGTTCGTGTTCCAGCGGACCCCGAGCTGGACGCTGCCGATGCGCAACCACACCCTCTCGGCGGACTACACCGCCGAGATGAAGCGCCACTACCCGGCGCTGCGCGAGTCGATGCGGCTCAACCCGACCGGTGGCACCCGGCCGGTGACGTCCCGGCCGTTCTACTCCCTGCCCCCCGAGCAGCGCCGCTCGGTCATGGACCACGCCTGGGAGGACGGCGGGCACACCTTCCTCGCCTGCTTCTCGGACCTGCTGACCAACGAGGAGGCCAACGAGGAGGTCGCCGAGTACGTGCGGGAGAAGATCGCCGGGATCGTGGAGGACCCCGAGACCGCCGAGGCGCTCAAGCCCCGCGGGTACCCGATCCTCGCCCGCCGGGTCTGCCTGGACACCGAGTACTACGAGACCTACAACCTCCCGGGTGTGCACCTGGTCGACTGCCTCAAGCACCCGATCGTCGAGGTCACCGAGACCGGCGTGCGCACCGAGGACGGCGAGACCGAGCTGGACGTGCTCATCCTCGCCACCGGCTACGACGCGCTGACCGGCGCACTGCTGGCCTTCGACGTCACCGGCCGCGACGGCCGGCGGCTGGCCGACAAGTGGGCCGAGGGGCCCGAGACGTTCCTCGGCCTGATGGTCGAGGGCTTCCCGAACATGTTCACCACCTGCGGGCCGAACGGCCCCGCGGCGCTGGCCAACATCATCACCATCTCGGAGAACGACGTCGACTGGATCGCCGAGCTGATCGGCTGGATGGGGCAGGAGGGCCAGACCTCGGTCGAGCCCTCGGAGAGGGCCGAGACCCGGTGGATGGACCACGTGCGCGAGCTCGCGGCCGGGTCGCTGGTCCGCAAGGCCAACACCTGGTGGACCGGGGCCAACGTGGCGGGCAAGCCGCGGGGCCTGACGATGTTCGTGGGCGGGTTCCACAACTACCGGGCGGCCTGCCAGGCCGTCGCGAAGGAGCAGTACGCCGAGCTGGAGTTCTCCGCCCCCACGGCCGGTGCCGCGTGAGCGCAGCGCCCGGGGCCGGCCCCCGGCGGGCCGGGTTCGACGCGGTGTTCCGGCCGCGGTCGATCGCGGTGGTCGGGGCCTCGTCCTCGGCCGAGAAGATCGGCGGCCGACCGGTCCGGCTGCTGCGCCAGCACGGCTTCCCGGGGGCGGTCTACCCGATCAACCCCGGTGCCGGGCAGGTGCAGGGCCTGCCCGCGTTCGCCGCGCTGGCCGACCTGCCCGAGGTGCCCGACCTCGTCGTGGTCGCCGTCCCGGGCCCGGCGGCGGTCGCCGCGGTGGCCGAGGCCGGCCAGCTGGGGGTCGGTGCCGCGGTCGTGCTCAGCTCCGGCTTCACCGAGAACGGCCCGGACGGCGCCGCCCTGCAGCGCGAGCTGACCCGGTCGGCGCAGGAGAGCGGCATCCGTGTCGTCGGCCCCAACTGCCTGGGCACGTTCAGCGTGCGGGAACGGGCCATCGGCACCTTCTCCATCGCCCTGGAGCAGTCCCTCCCCGACGCCGGCGGCATCTCGATCGTGTCGCAGAGCGGCAACCTGGGCAGCGCCGCGCTGAGCCTGCTGGCCCCCCACGGCGCCGGCCTGGCGCGGTTCGTGGCCACCGGCAACGAGGCCGACGTCGAGGCCAGCGACGCGGTGGCCTGGCTGGCCACCGACCCCGACACCTCCGTCGTCCTGCTGGTGCTGGAGACCTGCCGGGACTCCGCCCGGCTGACCGCGGCCCTGGGCCGGGCGCGCGAGGCGGGCAAGCCCGTGGTCGTGCTCAAGATCGGGACGTCGGAGGCCGGGCAGCAGGCCGCGCTGTCCCACACCGGCGCGCTCGCCGGCAGCGACAAGGTGTTCGACGCGGTGTTCGCCCGGTACGGCGCCCTGCGGGTGCAGTCGCTGGAGGAGCTGGTGCAGGTCGGTGCCGCGCTGGAGGTCGTGGGCCGGCGCCGGGTCGGTGCGCAGCCCTCGGCCACGGTCGTCGCCGCCTCGGGCGGGTTCGGCGTGATGATGGCCGACGCCGCGGCCCGGCACGGCGTGGGCATCCACCCGCTCGGGGAGGCCGCCCAGGCCCGCATCCGGGAGGTGCTGCCCCTGGCCGCCACCGCCAACCCGGTGGACACCACCGCCCAGGTGTCGGCCGACCCCGGCGTGTACGAGGCGGTGGTCGACGCGGCCCTGTCCGACGGGGCCAACACCACCGTGTGCCTGATGCTGTCCATGGCGATGGACGTGCCGCGGATGCGGGCCACCATGGTCGAGGGGCTGCGCCGGGTGACCGACCGGCACCGGGACCGCGCGGTCGTGGCCTGCCTGTCCGGCCCGGCCGACGCCGTCGCCGAGCTGCGGGGCCTGGGCATCGCCTGCTTCCCGTCGGTGGACGCCGCCATGGCCGGGGTCGCCGCCCTGGGCCGGGTGGAGCGGCTGCGGGAGGCGCCCGCGACCGCCGACGCCGCGGTGGAGGCCGCGCCGCTGGACCCCGCCAGCTGGCGCAACGAGGCCACCGCCCGGGCCGCCCTGCAGGCGGCCGGGCTGCCCTACCCCGTGGCCGAGACGGTCGGCTCGGCAGACGAGGCCGCCGCCGCCGCCGAGCGGATCGGCGGGGCGGTGGCGCTGAAGATCCTGTCCCCGGACATCCTGCACAAGAGCGACGTCGGCGGTGTCGCGCTGGGCGTGCGGGGGGCCGAGGAGGCCCGCGCCGCGTTCGCCGCGATCACCGGCGCCGCGACCAGCCACGCACCCGACGCGGCGCTGGACGGCGTCCTGGTCGCACCGATGGTGGGTGGTGGCACCGAGCTGATCCTGGGCACCACGACCGACCCGGGGTTCGGCCCGGTGGTCATGGTGGGCCTGGGCGGGGTGTTCACCGAGATCCTCGGGGACACCGTCGTCCGGCTGGCGCCGGTGACCGAGGACGAGGCGCGCGACATGGTGCGCAGCCTGCAGGGCTTCCCCCTCCTGGACGGCGCGCGGGGGCGCCCGCCGGCCGACGTGGACGCCGTCGCCCGGGCGGTCGCGGCGCTGTCGCGCTTCGCGGTGCGCCACCAGCAGGACGTGACCGAGATCGACATCAACCCGGTGCTCGCCGGCCCGCGGGGTGAGGGCGCCATGGCGCTCGACGCCCTGATCGTGCCGCGGCCCACCCAGCACGAGGAGGTCCCGGCATGACCGTGGACGCACAGCAGCACGTACTGCCCGACACACCGCAGGCCTACGGCGAGCACGCCCGCACGTGGCTGGCCGACAACCTCACCGACGAGCTGCGGCTGGACCGCGCGCTGGGCACCCCGGCGCCGCTGGCCGACCTCATCGCCTTCGAGGCCGCCCAGCACCGCGCCGGCCTGACCGGCATCACCTGGCCCACCGAGTACGGCGGGCACGGCCGCAGCCTGCTGGAGCACCTGGCCGCCAACCGGGAGATCGGACGGGCGCCGATGCCCGAGGCGGTGAACTCCATCGGCAAGGAGCTGGCCGGCCCCATCATCATGGCCGTCGGCGACGAGCGGCAGAAGTCCGAGTGGCTGCCGGCGATCCTGACCATGGACGACATCTGGTGCCAGGGCTTCTCCGAGCCCGGCTCGGGGTCGGACCTGGCCTCGCTGCGCACCCGCGCCGAGCGGACCGCCGACGGCTGGCGGGTCAACGGCCAGAAGATCTGGACCAGCGGCGCGTCGAAGTCCCGGCGGTGCCTGCTGCTGGCGCACACCGGCTCGCCCGAGGACCGGCACAAGGGCCTGCTGCTGCTCGCGGTGCCGATGCAGACCCCGGGCATCGAGGTGCGCGACATCCAGTCCATCGACGGCGAGCGCTCCTTCGCCGAGGTGTTCTTCTCCGACGTCCTGGTCGACGACGCCGACGTGCTCGGCGCCCCCGACGAGGGGTGGGCCGCCGCCACCCGCGTGCTGACCATCGAGCGCGCGACCAACCGGATGTACCGGGCGTGGCGCTTCGAGAGCGAGATCGACCACCTCGTGGCCGCTTGCCGCACCGACCCGCGGGCGCTGGCCCGCCTGCAGGAGCACGCCCGGCCGCTGGCGCAGCTGCGCGTGGAGGCCGAGCTGCTCAAGGCCCACGTCGAGCAGCTGGTGGAGGTGCTGCACGGGGGCGAGGAGATCGGCCCGCGCGGCAGCTTCCCGAAGCTGTACTGGTCCGAGGCGCACCAGCGCTTCGCCCAGCTGGCGTGGGACGTGGTCTCGGTGCTGCCGCCCGGTGCCGGGCAGCCGCTGCAGGACCTGCGCGCCCGGATGCAGCGCGTCTACCTGGCCAGCCGCGCGGAGACCATCTACGCCGGCACCACCGAGATCCAGCTCGACATCATCGCCAAGCAGATCCTGAAGCTGAAGAGGAGGGCCTGAGCCGTGTCCGACGAACTCGACCCGGCGGACTTCGCCGACGCCGCCGCATCCGCGGTCGCCCAGTGCGCCCGCACCGAGGGGCTGGCCGCGCGCGGTGCGGTGCTCGCCGAGACGGGCCTGCTGGGCCTGCTCGCCCCCGAGGAGGTCGGCGGCCTGGGGTTGCCGCTGCGCTTCGCCGTCCCCGTGCTGGAGGCCGCCGGCCACGGCCTGTTGGGCCACCCCCTGGTGGAGTCGGTCCTGCTGGCCCAGGCGCTGGCCACCCCGGCCCCCGAGCTCGCCGAGGCCATCAGCACCGGCGCGACGGTGGTCACCGTCGCCTGGTCGGGCACGGCCGAGGACGGCGTGGCCGGGCAGGCCCCCGGCGCGGTGGAGGCCGACCACGTGCTGCTCCTGCGCGCCGACGGCGGTGCGGTCCTGGTGCCGGCCGGTCAGCTGACCGCCGCCGACGACGGCGGGCTGGACCTCGAGCTCGGCACCGCCACCGTGCGGGTGACCGGCGAGGTCGAGGGCGTCGAGCTGCCGGCCGAGGCGATGGACGCCCTGCGCGGCACCGCGAAGGTGCTGCGCGCGGCGTTCCTCACCGGGTCCGCGGCGCGGTGCCTGGAGCTGGCCGTCGAGCACGCCGACGGGTGGGTGCAGTTCGGCAGCCCGCTGTCGGCGTTCCAGGCCCTGCGCCACCGGATGTCCCGCGACCGGCTGGCCGTGGAGACGATGCGCAACGCCGTCCTCCGCGCGGTGGGCAGCGCGGCCGGTGACGACCTGGCCCGCGACGCCGCCTGGCTCGGCGCGGCCGCGGCGGCCCCCGGGGTCGCCGAGAGCGCCGTGCAGGTGATGGGCGGCATGGGGTTCACCTGGGAGGTCCCCGTGCACCGTCACCTGCGCCAGATCCGCAGCGTCGTCGCCCACGGCGACGCCGGCGGTGACCTGTCGGCCCTGGGCGCCCGCCTGCTGGAGGGCACGACCAACGAGTGGTACCGGGACCTCGCCCATGCCGGGTGAGCGCCCGGCCGGCACGACCAGCACCGAGGAGTGACATGCAGAACGAGTTGATCAAGACGACCATCGAGGACCACGTCGCGGTGGTCACGATGGACGCGCCCCCCGTCAACGCGCAGTCGAGGGAGTTCACCGAGGAGCTGATCTCGGTCTTCGACGAGCTCAACGAGACCCCCGGTGTGCGGGCGGTGGTGCTGACCGGCAACGGCAAGTGCTTCTCGGCCGGGGCGGACCTGAAGTCCCGCGCCAAGGTGGGCCAGGGGCAGCCGGGGGACACCTACCGGCACCTGCGCCGCACCCGCGAGGTCGGGTTCGTGATCATGGAGATGAACGTCCCGGTCATCGCCGCGGTCAACGGCCCCGCGCTGGGCGCCGGGATGGGCCTGGCGGTCTGCTCGGACATCATCGTGGCCTCGACCAACGCCGTCTTCGGCCTGCCGGAGATCGACGTGGGCCTGATGGGCGGGGTCAAGCACACGATGCGGATCTTCCCGACCGGGCTGACCCGGCGGATGGTGCTCACCGGTGCCCGCATCCCCGCCGCGGAGCTCGAGCGCCGGGGCATCATCGAGGCCTCTGTGGACCCCGACCAGCTGATGCCGACCGCGCTGGAGATGGCCCGCACCATTGCGTCCAAGAGCCCGGCCGCGATCCGGATGGCCAAGCGGGCGCTGAACACGGTCGAGACGATGGGCTTCAGGGACGGCTACCGGTTCGAGCAGAACCTCACCGTCGAGATGACCCGCCACCCCGACAGCAAGGAGGCCATGGCCGCCTTCGCCGAGAAGCGGGCGCCGGTCTTCCGCGACGACGCCTGAGCGACCTCCCCACGACGAGCGCGGCCCGGACCCCCGGGCCGCGCTCGTCGTCGTCCTACCGCTCGGCGCGCAGCCGGTCGGCGCTGGGCAGGACCCGCTGCAGCACGTCGGACACCGACAGCACCCCGGCCACCTGGTCGCCGGAGGTGACCACGGCCAGCTGCTCGCCGCGCTGGCGCATCCGGGACAGCGCCTCGTACACCGGGGTCTGCGAGGTCAGCACGAGGGTCGGCCGGGCCCGGTCACCGACCGGTTCGGCGAGCTCGGCACCCAGGGTGTCCCGCACGTGCACCACCTCGGGCAGCGCACCGTCGGGGGTGGACAGCAGGATGCGGAGGTGACCGCTGCGGTCGGCGGCCTCCTGCACCTGGCCGACCGTGGCACCGGCGGGGACCGAGACGACCTCCCGGCGCTGGGGCAGCAGGTCGCCCACGGTCAGCTCCTCCAGCTCCAGCACCGCCGACAGCTGGGTGGTGACCGGGGTCTCCAGCGCACCCCGGCTGGCTGACTGCTCCACCAGGTGCCGGATCGTCTCGGTGTCCTGGCCGCCGGCCGCGGCCCGGTCGACCGGGGTGACGCCGCTGGCGGCCACCAGTCGGTTGGCCAGCTGGTTGATGCCCAGCAGCACCGGGCGCAGCACGGTGACGAACGCCCGCGCCGGCGGCGAGACCGCCTTGGCCGCGGTCTCGGGGTGCGCGATGGCCCACGACTTGGGCGCCATCTCGCCCACCACCAGGTGCAGGAAGGTGACCAGCAGCAGGGACAGCGCGAACGACGTCCCCCCGGCCAGCCACGCCGGCAGGCCGACGTCCTCGAGCACCGGGGCCAGCGCGTGGTCCACCGCCGGCTTGGTGACCGCACCGAGGGCGAAGGTGCAGCCGGTGATGCCCAACTGGGCGCCGGCGAGCATGAGGGTCAGCTCGTTCATCCCGCGCAGGGCCGAACGGGCCGACCGCGACGTGCCCGCCTCCTGCTCCAGCCGGTGCCGGCGGGCCCCGAGCAGGGCGAACTCGATGATGACGAAGAACCCGCTGAGCACGATCAGCACGACCGTGACCGGGACGACGACCAGGGCGCTCACCGGGACTCCTCCACCGTCTCCTGGACGTGCCCGGCCCGGGTCGCGCCGTCGTCGTCCTCGTCCTCGACGTGCGGGCGGGACAGCAGCCTCACCCGGACCTCGCTGGGCACGAACCGTTCGATGCCCAGCACCTCCATCTCCAGCAGCCGGTCGACCCGGTCCTCGTCGACGACCTCCGACAGGTCCTCGGGCAGCTCGACGGTGACCACCCGGCCGACCTCGGGTAGCTCACCGGTCTCGGAGATCAGCAGCCCGGCGACGGTCTCGAAGTCGCCCTCAGGCAGCCGGTGGCCCAGCGAGCGGGCCAGCTCGTCGAGGTGCACGGCGCCGTCCACCCGCCACTCGTCGGGAGAGTCCCCGACGATGAGCTCGGGGGTGTCGGTGTCGTGCTCGTCGGTGATCTCCCCGACCAGCTCCTCGCCGAGGTCCTCGACGGTGAGGATGCCGGCGAACCCGCCGAACTCGTCGACGACGCAGGCCAGCTGCTGCCCGGCCGTGGCCAACTCCTCGGCGACGGCCGGCAGCGGCATCAGCGTGGGGATGACCAGCGGGGGCCGCATGACGTCGGCGACCGGGGTCTGCGGGTCGATGGCGGGGGAGAGCAGGTCGGTGAGCTGGACGACGCCGGCGGGCTGGTCGTCGCCGTCGATGACCGGGTAGCGGGTGTGCGCGTCCCGCATGAGGGCGCGCACCTCCTCCACGGTGGTCTCCGGGTTGACCGTGGCCACCCGTCCGCGCGGCACCATGGCGTGCTCGGCGTCCTGGTCGGGGAAGTCCAGCAGCCGGTCCAGCAGCATGGACAGCTCCAGCGGCAGGTCACCGCTGTCCCGGGAGTCGGCGACGATGCGCTCGAGGTCCTCGGCGGTGGCGGTGGTGTCCAGGTCGTGGATGGGCTCGATCCGCACCGCCCGCAGCAGCAGGTTGGCCGACTTGTCGAACAGCGAGATCAGCCAGCCGAACACCGCCAGGTAGACCAGGGTGGAGCGGGCCAGCCAGCGGGCCATCGGCTCGGCGTTGGCGATGGCCAGGTTCTTCGGGTACAGCTCGCCGATCAGCATCTGCACCACGGCGGCGACGACGAGGACCCCGGCCGTGGTGATCGAGATGGTCACCGCCGAGGCGTTCCCGCCGCCGAGCAGCCCACCGAGGGACTCACCGACCAGGGGCTCGGCCACGAAGCCGATGAGCAGGCCGGTGACGGTGATGCCCAGCTGCGCGCCGGAGAGCATGAACGACGTCCGCCCCGTGACCTTCAGCGCGCGGCCGGCGGCGGCGTCACCGCCGTCGGCCCGCGAGGCCAGCCGGTTCCGGTCCACCGACATGTAGGCGAACTCCTGGGCCACGAAGTAGCCGTTGGCCGCGATGATCACCAACATCAGGACGACGCCGAGCAGGAGCAGCAGCACCTCGCTCACCGAGCGGCCACCGGCGTCGATCGGGCAGGAGCGGGGCGCCGGTGCGCTCGCGGGGGCATGGCAGAAGATTAGCCAGGGTGACCTGCGCCGGCCCGGTCTCCGCGCCCCCGTCCCGGGTCAGGCGTCCCGGTCGCGGTCGGGCGGCAGGCGCAGCGGGAGATGGCTGACCGCGGACCGCTCGGGGCTGCCGGGCCCCGCGTGGCGCATGTGGGCCCCGTACCGGGCGCTGAGCGGGGCGGCGGTGAGCCCGTGCAGCGCGATGCTCAGCACGATCGTCCAGGCCGCCACCTGGAAGACCTCGTCCGCGCCGGGGATGCCGGAGTCGGCGACCAGCACGGCGTAGACGATGGAGGCCAGGCCGCGGGGGCCGGCCCAGGCGATGAACCCGGTCGTGGCGACCCGGACCCGGCTGCCGAGCAGGGACAGCGCCACCGCCAGGGGGCGGACCAGCGCCAGGCTCGCCACCGCGTAGGCCACCGTGCGCCAGTCCAGGTCCCCGGCGATGTCGGCGACCACCACGGAACCGAAGAGCAGGAAGGTCAGCAGCGTCAGCAGCTGGCCCTCCGCCTCGGCGAAGCCGGTCGTGCGGGGGAGCAGCGAGCGCGCCGTGGTCCCCACGACGAGCCCGGCGGTGAACGCCGCGACGAACCCGTTGCCGCCGACGGCCTCGCTGCCGGCGTAGGCGATCGCGGCCAGGGCGACGGTGGCCAGCCGCTGCGTGGTCCCCGTCGCCCAGTTCCGGGAGGAGGACCAGGTCAGCAGCCGCCCACCCAGCCAGCCGGTCAGCGCCCCGACCAGGACACCGAGGCCGACCAGCTGGAGGACCAGGCCGACGTAGCCCAGCGCCGAGTCGGTGTCGTCCCGGGCGACGTCGAGCAGCACGGTGAGGAACGGGACGGCCAGCCCGTCGTTGAGGCCGCTCTCCACGTTGAGCGTCTGCCGGATCCGCAGGGGCACCGCGTCGTTGCCCACGAAGGACTGGCCCAGCGCGGCGTCGGTGGGGGCCAGGGTCACCGCCAGCAGGGCGACCGCGGCGACCGGCATCTCGGGGAACAGCAGCAGGCCCACGCCGACGCCGACCAGCACCGCGAGCGGCAGCCCGAAGCCGAGCAGGCGGAGGGCCAGCTGGTGCTCGCCCAGGACCTTGCGGAGGTCCATCCGGGAGGCGTCGGTGAACAGGACGACGACCAGGGTGGCTTCGGCCAGCACGCTCACGACCTCGCTGCCGACGCCGAACTCCACGATGCCGAGCACCCCGGGGCCCAGCACCAGCCCCGCGGCGGTGAAGACCATCGGCATGGTGATGGGGGTGCCGCTGAGCCGCCCGGCGAGCAGCCCGAAGGCCAGCACCGCGAGGCCGACGACGAGGATCGTGGTGGTCACCGGGTGTCGGTGCCCGGTCGGCCCCCCGGGCAACCGGGCCCGGGTCAGCCGGCGGTGGCGTCCAGGACGAGCCGGGACGTCGCAGCCGGTGCGTCCCACACGGGGAAGTGCCCGCAGGAGTCGAACCAGTGCAGCTCGGCGTCGGGGAAGGCGCGCTGGGCCCGGGCCGCCTGCCGGGCCAGGGTGACGCGGTCACGCCGTCCCCAGCCGATCACCAGCCGGCCCCGGGCGGTCCCGGCCGGGGCCGGCTGCTGGCGGGGGCCCCGGGCCAGGTCCTCGAGCAGGGCGTCGAACGACGGCGACCGGACGTAGCCGCGCAGCTCACGGGTGACCGCGTCGCCGTCCAGCGCCCAGGGGCGGGCGGAGAACTGGGGGAGCAGCGCGGTGCGGCCGACCGGGCTGGCCAGCAGCGCGGGCAGCGCGCCGTCGATGCGGCGCAGCAGCGCGATGGAGGCCGACAGGCTGATGCGGAAGGCGGTCGCCTCGCGGTCGCTCCAGAAGCCACCCGGGTCCAGGGCCACGACGTGGCGGCCCACCCCGCGGCGGGTCAGCTCGAGCACCATCCGGGCACCCATCGAGCTGCCCACCAGCGGTGCGTCGGTGAGTCCCTGCTCGCGCAGCCAGCTCTCGAGGGTGTCGGTCAGCCCGGCCAGCGACGGGTCGGGCAGCGGTGGGGTGTCCCCGGCGAAGCCCGGGAGGTCGACGGCGAGGACCTCCCGTTCGGCGGCGAGGGCGGGCAGCACGGTCTCCCAGGACCGCCAGGACCCGCCCAGGCCGTGCACGAGGACGAGCGGAGGTCCAGAACCGGTGCGGTGCGCGGTGAGATCCATCCGTCGCTCCTACCCGGCCGGCCCCCCACGTCATCCACGCAGGGTGTCCCCGTCGCCGCCGTCAGGCCGTCAGCTGCAGGGTCGTCGTCCGTGGCAGGTCGACCACCGAGGTGCCGATCCGGAGCTGGTGGTCACCCGCCTCGTACTGCCAGCGTCGGACCAGTACGCCAGGTACCGGGTGTCCACGGCGACCTCGACGCGGGCCGTCTCGCCGGCGGGGACGCGCGCGGCGGCCGAGCCGACCAGCCACCGCACGGGGCGGTCGACCGCTGAGTCCGGCCGCTCGGCGTAGACCTGCACGACCTCCTTGCCGTCGCGGTCACCGCGGTTGGTCACCTCCACGGTCACGGTCACCACCTCGCCGGGGGCGGCCCGGTCGGGCGCCTCGACGCCGGACAGCTCGAGGTCGCCGTACCCCCGCCCGCTCCTGAACCAGTAGGCGGGCTGCGCGCCGGACCGCAGCCAGGCCCGGTAACCGACGTGGATCCCCTCGGCGTACTCGACGACGCCGTCGACGGGTGTGCAGTCCAGCACCGGGACGTCGGCCTCGGTGGCCGGCCAGGTGGTGGGCAGCCGCCCGCCCGGCTCGGCGACCCCGAGCAGCATGTCGGCGACGGCGTTGCCGAACTCCTGGCCGCCGAACCAGCCGATCAGCAGGGCTGCGACGTCCTCCCGCCACGGCAGGAGGACCGGCGCCCCGGCGTTGACCAGGACCACGGTGCGGGGGTTGGCGGCGGTCACGGCGCGGACCAGGTCGTCCTGCCGGCCGGGCAGGGCCAGGGAGTCCCGGTCGTACCCCTCGGACTCCACCACCGAGTTGGTGCCGACGACGACCAGTGCCACGTCGGCCGCGGCGGCGGCCCGGGCCGCCTCGGCGATCAGTGCATCGGGATCGGCGTCGGCGGGTTCGGTGCCCAACCACAGCGACAGCGTGGCGGGGTTGACCCCGGTCCGGTCGACGAGGTCGAGGACCAGCCGGACGTCCACCGGCGTGCCTGCGGTCAGCACCACCTCGGCCGAGGCGCTGGGCGGGCTGAGGAAGCCGGCCCCCAGTTCGGTGCCCGCCGGGGTGAGGGTGTCGTCGATCAGCCGCTCGCCGTCGACGAACAGCTGGGCGTGGCCCACCAGGGAGAAGCCCAGCCGGACCGGGCCCGACTCGGTCGGGGTCCAGCGGGTGCTCAGCTCGTAGCGGGCGGCGGTCCCGATGGGTGCGTCGCCGCCGAAGTAGACCAGGTTGCTCGCCCGCCGGTCCTCGCTGAACAGCTCGGTGCCGTCGGCGTCCAGGAACCGGGCGCGCAGTCCCGGGGTGCCGCTGACCGGGTTGGTCAGCTCGGCCAGCGGGAGCTCGACGACCCCGCTCCGCACGACCGCGCCGAGGGAGTAGCTCACGTCCACGCCCGGCAGCGCGGCCCGCAGGCCCTCCAGCGGGGAGACGGTGGACTCCGGGACGACGGTGGCGCTGCCGCCACCCTGGGTGCGGACGGCGGATGCGTTGTCGCCGATGACCGCGACCGAGCGCAGCGCCGCGGCGTCCCAGGGCAGCTCACCCCGGTTCTCCAGCAGCACGGTGCCCTCCGCGGCTGCCTCCCGGGCGAACGCGACGCCGTCCTCCACCCAGACCGGTTCCGCCGGGCGGCCGCCGCCCAGGGCCCCGACCCGCCGGGCCAGGGTGAGCAGGCGCAGCACCTTGCGGTCGACCACGGCCTCGTCGATCGTGCCGTCGCGCACGGCGGCGACCAGCGCGTCGCCCCACGGGCCCTTGGGCCCGGGCATCACCAGGTCCTGGGACGCCTTCGCCGAGGCCAGGCTGCGCACCGCCGTCCAGTCGCTGACCACCACCCCGTCGAAGCCCCACTCGTCGTTCAGCGGGGTCTCCAGCAGCTCGTTCTCGGTGACCGTGGCGCCGTTGGCCGAGTTGTACGCACTCATCACCAGCCAGGCGCGGGCGTCGGTGACGGCCTTCTCGAACGCCAGCAGGTACACCTCGCGCAGCGTGCGGTCGTCGACCCGGACGTCGGCCGTGAAGCGCTCGGTCTCGAAGTCGTTGGCCACGTAGTGCTTGGGCGTCGCGCCGACGCCGTTGTCCTGCACCCCGGTCACGTAGGCGGCGGCGAGCTCGCCGGTGAGCACCGGGTCCTCGCTGAAGGCCTCGAAGTGCCGGCCACCCAGGGGGGAGCGGTGCAGGTTGATCGTGGGGCCGAGGACGACGTCGACGTCCTTGCGCCGTGCCTCCACGGCGGCGGCGGCGCCGTACCGACGGGCGACGTCGACGTCCCAGGCCGCCGACAGAGCGGTCGCCGAGGGCAGGTTGAGCGAGGGGTCGCGCTCGTCCCACAGCTCGCCGCGGACCCCGGAGGGGCCGTCGGAGACCAGCATGCGGCGCAGGCCGATCCGCTCCACCGGCCACGTGGTCCAGAAGTCGCGGCCGGTGAGCAGCTGCACCTTCTCCTCGAGGGTCAGCTCCGCCAGCGCGTCGGTGAGGTTTCGATCGGGGAGAGCCTGGTCGGCGCGTGCCTGGGTGTGGGTCATGGCATCCGTTCGGTCAGGCCGGCCTCGGTGCTGGCAGGGCGGCAGGAGTGATCCGGCCCACCGTAACCGACCTACCGACCATTCGGTAGGCAGACGAGTGCTCGCGCTGGTCTCACCCGTACGGGGCCTACCAATCGCTCGGTAAGCGATCACCTGCATGGCATGATCTCGCCCACGGGGCACAGCACCCGCACATCGTCCGTCGGTGGCAAGGGGTTGTTCAGTGGTGGCCGAACGCATCGAGGGGCTGCGCCTGCCGCGGACGCAGCGTCGTCAGCAGATCCTGACCGCGGCTGCCCAGGCCTTCGCCGAGACCGGCTTCCACGGCACGAGCCTGGCCGACGTGGCCACCCGGGTCGGGGTCTCCCAGCCCGGGTTGCTGCACCACTTCCCGAGCAAGCAGGCCCTGATCCTGGCGGTGCTGGAGGAACGCGACGCCGAGGACGCGCGCTACCTCGACGAGGTCTTCCAGCAGGCCGACCCGAGCGTCGTGGACTGGTTGGTGGTGCTCTGCGCGAAGAACGCGCAGCGGCCCGAGCTGGTCCAGCTCTACACGGTCGCCGCCGCGGAGAGCCTGGACCCGGCTCACCCGGCGCACGAGTTCTTCCAGCGCCGGTACCAGCGCATCCGGCAGGTGCTCGCCGCCCGGATCGAGCTGGACCAGCAGAAGGGTCTGATCGACCCCGTGCACGTCCCGGAGGACCTCGCCTCGGAGCTGGTCGCGCTGATGGACGGGCTCCAGCTCCAGTGGCTGATGCGCCCTCCCGTCGACATGTGCGGCCTGCTGCGGCGGCGGCTGGCTCGGCTGTCGGCGGCAGCCGGGGTGGCGGCCGGGGTGGCGGCCGGCCACGGTGGCGACCGGTCGGATGACTGACGCACAGGCGCGGGACCGTCGTTTCCCGCAACGGGTCTACGGGCGGGGAGAGGAGCCCGACCCCCGTTTCAGCTTGGCCAACGAACGGACCTTCCTGGCCTGGATGCGCACCTCGCTGGCCCTGCTGGCCGCCGGGGTGGCGCTGGAGGCGCTGGACCTGCCGATCGCCGAGGGCATCCGGCTGGCCAGCGCGCTCCTCCTCGTCGTGCTCGGCCTGCTGGCCCCCGTGCAGGCGTGGCTCGGTTGGGTGGCCACGGAGCGGGCCATGCGTGAATCGCGGCCACTGCCCTCCCCGCGGCTGGGGTTGCCCACCGCCATCGGGGTCGCCGTGGCCGGCCTGCTGGTGCTGGTCGGGCTCGTGCTGCGGTGAACGCACTGTCCGGCCCGGTCTTCGACGTCGGGCTGCAGGCCGAGCGGACGGCGCTGGCCTGGCGGCGCACCGCGCTGGCCATGGCGGTCGGCGCCGTCGGGGCCGGTCGGCTGGCGGCGCCGGTGCTCGGGACGCCCGCGCTGGCAGCCGCAGCGATCGGGCTCGCCCAGGCGGCTCTCGTCACCGTGGTGGCCCGCCGGCGCTACCGCGTCGTGCACGGATCCCTCACCACCCACGGCGACCTCACCGGCGTCCGCCAGGCCGGCCTGCCGATCGCGGCGCTCGCCTGCTCCGGCCTGCTGGTCGGTCTACTGGCCCTGGCCTTCGTGCTGGGGGGCTGACGCGCACGACCCTGGCACCCCTACCGAGCGATCGGTAGGTTGCAGATGCCGTGTACACGTCCCCGGTGGACGGCGCGCGGCCCGACCAGGAAGAAGGCGATCACGGTGCGGCCACCGAACGTGCTCTGGATCAGCACCCACGACATCAACCCCCACCTGGGCTGCTACGAGGGGGTGTACCCGGGCGCCGAGTACGCGGTCACCCCGCGGCTGGACCAACTGGCCGCCGAGGGCGTCGTGTACGACAACGCCTTGGCCAGCGCGCCGGTGTGCGCGCCGTCCCGCTCGGCGATCTACACCGGCTGCCACCCGATCTCGATCGGCACCATGCACATGCGCACCAAGGCGGTGCCCCCGCCGGCGGTCACGCTGTTCACCGAGTACTTCCGGGCGGCGGGCTACTACACCACCAACAACTGGTTCACCGACTTCCAGGTGCAGACGCCCGGCACCGCCTTCGACGACTGCAGCGACACCGCGCACTGGCGCAACCGGCCCAGCGAGGACACCCCGTTCTTCGCCACCTTCCAGGGCATGATCACCCACGAGTCGCAGATCTACCTCGACGACGAGGCCTTCGCCGCCCGCACCGCGCGGGTGCTGCCCGAGGAGCGGCACGACCCGGCCGACGCGCCGCTGCCGCCCTACCACCCCGACACCCCGGTGTTCCGCAGGGCATGGGCCCGCTACGCCGACCTGATCACCGAGATGGACCACTGGGCGGGGGAGTTCCTCGACCAGCTGGCCGAGGACGGGCTCGCCGAGGACACGATCGTGGTGTTCTGGAGCGAGCACGGGTTGGGCATGCCGCGCGGCAAGCGGTGGTCCTACGAGAGCGGGCTGCGCGAGCCGCTGATCGTGCGCTGGCCGGGGGTCCTGGCCCCGGGGCAGCGGCGCACCGAGCTGGTCCAGCTGATGGACCTGGCGCCGACCATGCTGGAGGTCTGCGGCATCCCGGTGCCCGAGCACATGCAGGCCAGGCCGTTCCTGGACCGGGACGGGCAGTTCCTCGTCCAGAACGAGTACGCGTTCGGTGGCCGGGACCGGATGGACGTGCAGGAGGACACCTGCCGCACCGTCCGGGACGCCCGCTACCGCTACATCCGCAACCTGCACCCCGACCGCTCGGGCATGCAGCACTGCGAGTACCCCGACCACCTCGCCACCTGGGCGGAGCTGCGCCGGCTGCACTCGCTGGAGGGCAACCAGCTCGCCACCGGGCAGGTGCGCGACGTGCTGACCCCGCTGCAGCGCTCGGTGGTGGCGGCCAGCAAGCCCGCCGAGGAGCTGTACGACCTGCAGGCCGACCCGCACGAGACGGCGAACCTGGCCACCGACCCGGCGCACGCCGCCGTGCTGGACCGCCTCCGCCGTGCGCTGGAGGACTGGATGACCGACGTCGGGGACCTGGGTCAGGTGCCCGAGGACGAGCTGATCGAGCAGTGGCGCCCGGGCGGCCGCCTGCGCCCGACCGCCGCGCCGGTGGTGGTCGTGGCGGACGGCCGGCTGGTCGCGACCTGCGACACCCCTGGGGCGTCGATCGGCTGGACCACCGACCCGGCCGGGACGACGACCGCCGCGGCCGGCCTCGTCGGCGCGATCGGGTCGCCCGAGCAGGACGGCCGGTACTGGCGGCTGTGCAGCGGCCCGGTGGCCGCGCCCGACGCCGACCGGGTGTGGTTCCGGGCCTGGCGCCTCGGCCACGCGCCGAGCGAGGACGTCGTCGTCGACCTGCGCTGACCCCGATCGGGTCACGGTTGGGTCACATCGGCCGGGATGTGGCCGCGGGGCTTGCCGCCTACCAAATGCTCGGTAGGTTAGCTGCGTCACACGGGGCTCAGAACTCAGCGAGGAGTCACCCAATGCAGCCCACTCGAACCCAGCGCACCCGAGCATCCGTCGCCTCGGTCGCCCTGGCCTCCCTGCTGGCCGCGGGCTGCAGCTCGGCGGTCGACCAGGCCGACGACGCGGCCACCCAGGGCGGCAGCGGGGAGTGCCAGCAGGGCGGCACCGTGGTCGCCGCGAACTCCTCGGCCCCCGAGGTCTCCCGGGTGCTCGCGCAGAGCGCGACCAACCAGCTGTGGGTGCGAGGGGTCTTCGAGCCCCTGATCAACGTCTCCACCGCCGACCTCGACGACCCCCAGCCGGTGCTGGCCACCGGGTGGGAGATCAGCGACGACGGCCGCACCGCGGTGCTGCAGCTGCGCGAGGGGGTCACCTTCCACAGCGGCCGAGCATTCACCGCCGAGGACGTCGTGTTCACGATGCAGCAGGCGCTGGACCCGGCCACCGTCTCCGACGTCAAGGCCATCCTCTCCGGCTGGCAGGTGGAGGCCACCGGCGAGCTGGAGGTGACCATCACCGCGCAGACGTCGCTGACCGAGACGCTGGCCAGCACGCTGGCACTGACCCCGATCGTGGACTCGGCGACCTACGCGGGGCTGCTGGACGGGTCGCAGATCGTGGGCACCGGACCGTTCACCGTGGAGAGCTACACCCCCGGCGCCGACATCGTCCTGGTCAAGAACGAGAGCTACTCGCAGGAGGGGTTGCCCTACCTGGACCGGATCGAGTCCACCACGATCCCCGACTCCACCGCCCAGGTCGCCTCGCTGCGGTCGGGTCGGGCGCAGCTGTCGGCCGGGCTGACCGTGCAGGACGCCATCTCGGTCACCGAGGGCAACCCGCAGTACGAGCTGCTGGACACCGTCAACGGCACCTACCCGATCGTCCTGGACGCCGTGGCGGACCAGCAGCTGCGCCAGGCCATCGGCTACGCCATCGACAAGGACCGGATCAACGAGCAGGTCTTCGGCGGTCGGGGCACCACCGACGGGCTGTACTGGGCCGCGGCGTCGGCGAGCTACCCCGACGACCTGACCGGCACCTACGACTACGACCCCGACCAGGCGCGGGCGCTGATCGAGGAGGCCGGCGCGGCCGGGACGACGGTGCCGATCACGGTCATCAACCTCCCGGCGGTGGCCGCCGAGTACGAGATCATCGCCAACAACCTCACCGAGGTCGGCCTGGTGCCCGAGCTGAACCTGCTGGCCCCGCCGGACTACCAGCAGCGCCTGGCCGCCGGCGAGGGTGGCAGCTACCTGTCCCTGCGTGGGCTGAACGGCTCGCCGGCCTTCCTGGTGCAGACCAACGCCGACCTGCGGCTGGAGGGCGCGCACCGCCAGTTCAGCACCCCGGAGCTCACCGAGCTGACCACCGCGGTGATCGACGCGACCTCGTCCGAGGAGAGCGCCGACGCCGTCGCCGACCTGACCGAGTACATGGTCGACCAGGCCTACCTGCACCCGCTGGTCACCGTGCCCGGCACCGCGGTGCAGTCCACCGACCTGCAGGACGTCGAGGTCGTGCTCGGCGGCTGGACCCCGGCCACCTCCTGCTTCACCGAGTGACGGCAGGGGACCGGCTGTCGACCGGTCGGGACTGGCTGGTGGTCGACCCCGACCGGCCGGACGACGTCCGCGCCCCGCGGGCACTGCTGGACGCCGACGTCCGGCTGCACGGCCGGCCCGCCGCACCCGAGGTCGAGGACGTGTTCCACGCCGACCCCCACGCCGACCCCGCCCTGGCCGGCGTGCGCGACCACCTGCCGGACCTGCTGCGCGCGCACTCCGCAGCGGCGGTGCAACCCTCGGCCGAGGTGGTCGACCGGATGACCCGGGAGGCCGTCGCCGCGGTGCGGTCGGCCCGGCAGGACAAGGACCCAGGAGGAGCTCCGTGAAGGCCATCGTGGTGATGTTCGACAGCCTCAACCGGCGGTACCTGCCGCCCTACGGCGCGCAGGGGGTGCACGCACCCAACTTCGAGCGGCTGGCGCAGCGGACGGCGACCTTCGACACCTGCTACGCCGGCAGCATGCCCTGCATCCCGGCCCGCCGGGAGATGCACACCGGCCGGTACAACTTCCTGCACCGCGGCTGGGGGCCGCTGGAGCCCTTCGACGACTCGGTGCCCGAGATGCTCAAGGCCGCCGGCGTGCACACCCACCTGGCCACCGACCACCAGCACTACTGGGAGGACGGCGGGGCGACCTTCCACAACCGGTACAGCACCTACGAGTTCTTCCGGGGCCAGGAGGGCGACTTCTGGAAGGGCCAGGTCGCCGACCCGCCGATGCCCGCCGACCTCAAGCGGGTGCGCCGGCCGGCCTACCGGCAGGACTGGGTCAACCGCCAACACCTGACCGACGAGGCCGACCACCCGCAGACGCTGACCTTCGACGCGGGGCTGGAGTTCATCGACACCAACGCCGGCGAGGACCGCTGGATGGTGCAGATCGAGGCCTTCGACCCGCACGAGCCCTTCTTCAGCTACGACCGCTACGCCGACCTCTACCCCGAGGACCACGACGGGCCGCACCGCGACTGGCCCGACTACGCCCAGGTGCTGGAGACCCGCGACCAGGCCGCGCACCTGCGCCGGCAGTACAAGGCGCTGCTGAGCATGTGCGACCGCTCGCTGGGCCGGGTGCTGGACCGGATGGACGCCCTGGACCTGTGGGAGGACACCATGCTGATGGTGGTCACCGACCACGGCTTCCTGCTCGGCGAGCACGGCTGGTGGGGCAAGAACATCCCGCCGTGGTACGAGGAGACCATCCACACCCCGCTGTTCGTGTGGGACCCGCGCAGCCGGGTCGCCGGTCAGCGACGGTCCAGCCTGGTGCAGACGATCGACATCGGTCCTACCCTGCTGGAGTTCTTCGACGTCGACCGCACGCCGGACATGGAGGGCCGGCCGCTGCGCGGGGTCGTCGAGGCAGACGAGCCGGTGCGCACCGCGGGGCTGTTCGGGGGGTTCGGCGGGCACGTCAACGTCACCGACGGCCGCTACGTCTACATGCGTGCCCCGGTCACCGCGGCCAACGAGCCGCTGGCGGAGTACACGCTGATGCCGACCCACATGATGTCCCGGTTCACCCCGGCGGAGCTGCGCTCGGCCACCCTGGCGCCGCCGTTCCGGTTCACCAAGGACGTGCCGACCTTGCGCACCGGCGGCGCGGCGATGGGCAGCCCGTTCGCCTTCGGGACCCTGCTGTTCGACCTGGCGACCGACCCCGAGCAGCGCACGCCGCTGGTGGACGACGAGCTGGAGGCCCGGATGGTCGGGCTGATGCTGGAGCTCATGCGGGCCAACGACGCCCCGCCGGAGCAGTACCAGCGGCTGGGTCTGCCGCCGGAGGGGCCCGCGGACGAGGGCCACCTGCTGGTGCGCCGGCACTGGCCGCAGGTGGAGGCCGCGCGCACCCCGGTCCGCCGAGAGGAGTACCCGGCCGGGCTGTGCAGCGCGAACACCCCGCTGCGGGAGCTGCTCGCCGACCCCGCGGCCACCGCCGTCGTGGGGTCCGTGGTGCCCGGTCTGCTGCGCGAACCGATGCGCACGATCACCGCGCCGCTGAGCCCGGTGGAGGTCGCCGCGTTCGCCGTCGGCCTGCTCCCGGTGGCCCGGCTGCGCGACCTCTCCGACGGCCTGGCGGCGCTGTCCGCGGACCGCTGAGGTCACGGTTCGGCAACGTCGCGGAAATCTTCGGCGAAGCCTTGCTTCTTACCGAGTGTTCGGTAGGTTACCGGCATCACAGCGAGGTGCGGGCCGTCACATGGACCCGTCAGCCGCCCGGACCCTCGCCGAACCCAGCCCGAGTGACGAAGGGGTTGCTCCCGGGGAGGGCGGCAACTTCCTGTCCGTGCGCGGCATCAACGGCACGCCGGCGTTCATGGTCCAGACCAACCAGGACCTGCGGGTCAGCGGCGGTCACCGGCAGACCACGACGCCGGAGTACGAGCAGCTGGTGCAGCAGCTCGTCGAGGCCACCGGTGACGACGCCGACGACGCCGTCGAGGCCTACACCGACTACCTCAACGAGCAGGCGGTCGTCGTGCCGCTGGTGACATCGACCGGCGTCGCGGTGCGCAGCACCCAGGTGCAGGGCATCGACGGCCAGCTGCTGGGCACCCCGGCGACCGGCGCCTGCTTCGTCGAATGATCCGGTTCCTGATCAGGAGGGCGCCGTCGGTTCTGCTGGTGCTGTTCGCCACCAGCGTGATCGCCTTCCTGCTCCCTCGGCTGGTGCCCGGCGACCCGGCCGCGGCGGTCGCCGGGCCGGACGCCTCGGCCGAGACCATCGCGGCCATCCGGGCCGACCTGGGCCTGGACCAGCCGCTGGTCGGGCAGTACTTCAACTGGATGGGCGGGCTGTTCACCGGTGACCTGGGGCAGTCGCTCCGGTTCAACCGGCCGGTCGCCGAGCTGATCGGGGACCGCCTGGCCAGCACGTTGGAGCTGGCGCTGCTGGCCGGGCTGTTCCTGGTCGTGTTCGGCATCGGCCTGGGCGTGCTGGCCGGCTCGGTCCGGGCCCGGTGGGCCCGGGTGCTGGTCGAGGGCACCAACACCGGCCTGCTGGCCGCCCCGCCGTTCCTGGTCGGCCTGCTGTTCATCCTGGTCTTCGGGGTCTTCTTCCGGGTGCTGCCCACCAGTGGCGAGGTCTCGGTGCTCGACGACCCCGAGATCGGCATCCAGTACCTGGTGCTGCCGGCGCTGGCGCTGGCCCTGCCGATGTCGGCCGGGGTGGCGCGGTTGGTGCAGACCCGGATGCTGGCCATCCGCCAGGAGGAGTTCATCGACCTGGCGGTCAGCAAGGGCGTGCCGCCCCGGCGGATCAGCCAGCGGCACGTGCTGCGCAACAGCCTCGGCCCGGCGGTCGTCGCGATCGGCATCCGGTTCGGTGACCTGCTGGCCGGTGCGGTCGTGATCGAGGCGATCTTCGCCCGCTACGGGCTGGGCCAGCTGGCCGTGTCCGGGGCGCAGAGCGCGGACTACACCGTGGTCCAGGTGCTGATCGTCTTCGCCGTCTTCATCGCCGTCATCGGCCAGCTGCTCACCGAGATCGTGCTGGCCGCGCTCGACCCCCGCGTCCGATTGGGCTGATCGACATGACCAAGGCAATCGACACGTCCACCAACGGGCCCGGGGACCTCCCCGAGGACCCCGGCTCGGGACCGGTGCCGGCCCGGGCCGGACGCCGCAAGCGCACCGGGGGCGATGCGTGGTCGCGGTACGCCAGCGCGCTGAGCACGCCGAAGGGGCTCACGGCGGCGATCCTGCTCGTGCTGCTCATCGGGGTCGCGCTGCTGGCACCGGTGCTCTTCCCGGGCGGTTACGACCAGCAGGCCCGGGGTGCGCTGGCCGGCCCGTCGGCGCAGCACTGGCTAGGCACCGACGAGTTCGGCCGCGACATCCTGACCCGCACGGTCTACGGCCTGCGGACCGACCTCTCGCTGATCCTGCTCGCGGTCCCGGTCGCCATGGTGATCGGTACGGCGCTGGGCCTGTCGGGGTACCTGTCCAAGACATTGGGCTCGGTGACCCAGCGGCTGCTGGACATCATCCTGGGCTTCCCCGGCCTCATCCTCGGCATCATGATCGTGCTGGTCATCGGCACCGGCTGGCTGGCGCTGTTCCTGGCCATCGTGGTCGCCGGGCTCCCCGGTTTCGGCCGGCTCGCCCGGGCCGGGCTGCTCGGTGAGGAGCAGCGCGAGTACGTGATGGCCGCCCGCGTGCTCGGCGTCAAGAAGTCGACCGTGATGACCCGGCACATCCTGCCCAACGTGGTCGACCCGCTGCTGGTCCAGGCGTCGGTGTTCATGGTCGTGGCGATCTTCATCGAGGCCGGTCTGTCCATCGTGGGCCTGGGCATCAACCCGCCCAACCCCTCCCTCGGTGCGATGCTCAACGTGGGTGCCCGGTACGTGCAGTCGCTGCCGACCTACGTGATCGGCCCCGGCGTGCTGCTGCTGCTGCTCGCGCTGGCCTTCACCCTGCTGTCCGACGCTCTGAACCAGGTGGCGAACCGGCGATGACCCTCTCCTCCCAGCACACCGGCGCCACCGCGGTGACGCAGACCGACGTCCTGCTCGACGTGCGCGGCCTGCGCACCGAGTTCCGCACCGCCGAGGGCGTGGTGCGGGCGGTCAACGACGTGACCTTCTCCGTCCGCCCGGGCCAGGTGCTCGGCATCGTCGGGGAGTCCGGCTCGGGCAAGTCGGTCACCGCCCGGTCGATCCTGCGGATGGTGCGTGCCCCCGGCGAGATCACCGGCGGGGAGGTGGTCTACCGCGGCACCGACCTGCTGACCCTCGACGACAAGCGGATGCGGGAGCTGCGCGGCGAGGAGATCGCCATGGTCTTCCAGGACCCGCAGTCCGCGCTCAACCCGGTGATGACCGTCGGCGACCAGATCGCCGAGGCGCTGATCGTGCACGGCACCGACAAGAAGCAGGCCCGCGAGCGGGCCCGCGAGCTGCTCGGGCAGGTCGGCATCCCCGACGTCGACCGCCGGCTCGACGAGTACCCGCACCAGTTCTCCGGCGGCATGCGCCAGCGCGTGGTCATCGCCGTCGCGCTGGCCAGCAAGCCCTCGTTGCTGATCGCCGACGAGCCGACCACCGCGCTGGACGTGACCATCCAGGCGCAGATCCTGCGCCTGCTGGGCGACCTGCGCGACGAGCTCGGCATCGCGGTCATCATGATCACCCACGACATGGGCGTGGTCGCCGAGATGTGCGACGACGTCGTGGTCATGTACGGCGGCCGGGTGATGGAGCGCGGCCCGGTGGAGACCATCTTCGGCCGCCCCCAGCTGCCCTACACCGCCGACCTGCTCGCCGCCATGCCCCGCATCGACGAGCACTCCGCCGGACGGCGGCTGCCGGCCATCCCCGGCTCACCGCCGGACCCGGCCAACCTGCCGCCGGGGTGCCCGTTCCAGCCGCGCTGCCGGCTGGCCGAGGACATCTGCTCGGAGCGGGTGCCCGAGCTGCTGCCCCGGGAGGGGGAGCGGCACCTGGCCGCCTGCCACGTCACCGAGCGCGGGATGGAGATCCCGCCGCTGGTGCCCGACGAGCCCGCCGGCGGGGAGCGCGCCAGCGCCTCGCTGCCGCTGCTGCAGATCGAGGACCTCAAGGTCGACGTGGCCGGGGACCGGCGGCGGTTGTTCGGCAAGCACGAGCCGGTCTACGCCGTCGCCGGGGTCAGCCTCACCGTCTCCAGCGGCGAGACCCTGGGGCTGGTCGGGGAGTCCGGCTGCGGCAAGTCGACCCTGGCCCGCACCATCGTGGGGATCAACCCCGCCGCGGCGGGCACCATCACCGTCGGCGACCACGTCGTGGGCTCCGACGAGGCGGCCGGGTCCAAGGCGCTGCGCGAGACGGTGCAGTACGTCTTCCAGGACCCCTACGCCTCGCTGAACCCGCGGCGCACCATCCGCCAGTCCCTGGACGAGGCGCTGGCGGTGCGCGGGGTGCCGGCGGGGGAACGCGACGCCGAGGCCCGCAGCCTGCCCGAGCGCGTCGGGCTGCACGAGCGCTACCTGGACCGCTACCCGCACGCGTTCTCCGGCGGGCAGCGCCAGCGCGTGGGCATCGCCCGCGCGCTGGCGGCACGGCCCAAGCTGCTCATCCTCGACGAGCCGGTCTCGGCGCTGGACGTCTCCATCCAGGCGCAGATCATCAACCTGCTGGAGTCGCTGCGCGACGAGTTCGACCTCGGCTACCTGTTCATCGCCCACGACCTGTCGGTGGTGCGCCACCTCTCCGACCGGGTGGTGGTCATGTACCTGGGGTCCTTCGTCGAGGTCGGCGATGCCGAGGCCGTCTACGCCAACCCCCAGCACCCCTACACCGCGGCGCTGCTGGCGTCCTCACCGGTCCCCGACACCGCGGAGAAGGACCGCGAGCGGATCGTGCTGGGCGGGGACCTGCCCAGCCCGAAGAACCCGCCGTCGGGGTGCCGGTTCCGCACCCGGTGCCCGATCGGGCCGCTGCACCACCCCGACCGTACGGTCTGCGTGGAGCAGGAGCCGGCGTTGCAGCCGACGCCCACCGGTCAGCTGGCGGCCTGCCACTTCGCCGGGGAGCTCTCCCGCGCGGGGACCCCGGCGTGAGCGGGGCCTGCTGCGCACCGGACCGGGGGGCCGACTCCGCCCCTCCGGGCCGGGGAGCAGCGGGCCCGGTGCCCCCGGTCACCGCTGCGGGCACCGTGGTGGGCCGGGAGTCGATGGTCGACCTGCCCGGGGGCGCCTTCCGGATGGGGACCGACGACCGGTACGGGTTCCCCTCCGACGGCGAGGGCCCGGTGCGCACCGTCGAGGTCTCCCCGTTCCTGGTCGACCGGTACGCCGTCTCCAACGCGCAGTTCGCCGCATTCGTCGCGGCCACCGGCTACGTCACCGAGGCCGAGCGGTTCGGCTGGTCCTACGTCTTCGTCGGCTTCCTCCCGGGGGAGCTGCGCCGCATCTCCCCGCGCCCGGACATCACCCCGTGGTGGGCAGCGGTCACCGGCGCCGACTGGCGCCGGCCGGAGGGGCCGGGCAGCTCGACGGACGAGCGGGGCGACCACCCCGTGGTGCACGTGTCCTGGGACGACGCGGCCGCCTACGCCGGCTGGGCCGGCAAGCGGCTGCCGACCGAGGCGGAGTGGGAGTACGCCGCCCGCGGCGGGCTCGACCAGCGGCGCTACCCCTGGGGCGACGAGCTCACCCCGGGTGGGGAGCACCGGGCCAACATCTGGCAGGGCCGCTTCCCGGTGAAGAACACCCGCGAGGACGGCTTCGCGGGGACCGCACCCGTCGACGCCTTCCCGCCGAACGGCTTCGGCCTGTTCACACCGCCGGCAACGTGTGGGAGTGGTGCGCCGACTGGTGGGGGACCGACCACCCGACCGGCCCGGTCCGCGACCCGGCCGGGCCGGCGACCGGCCCCGGCAAGGTCATGCGCGGGGGCTCCTACCTGTGCCACGACAGCTACTGCAACCGCTACCGGGTGGCCGCCCGCACCCGCAACGAGATCGGCAGCGCCGGCGGGAACACCGGTTTCCGCTGCGCCCGCGACGCCGACTGACCCCTGACCGCGGGGCCGGTGGTGTGCACCCCCACCGACCCCGCTCCACCGCCACCCGACCCGGGAGACCGCCATGCGCATCATCTACATCGACGTCGACACGCTGCGGGCCGACCACACCACCCCGTACGGCTACGCCCGGCCCACCACGCCCAACCTGCAGGCGCTGGCCGACCGCGGTGTCACCTTCGACCGGTACTACTGCTCGGACTCCCCGTGCCTGCCCTCGCGAACCGCACTGACCAGCGGCCAGTTCGGGATCAGCAACGGGGTCATCGGCCACTTCGGCGAGGCGGCCCGGTACCGGCTGGACTCCGGCCACTCCCCGCACCCCGAGCGGCCGCTGCTGGGCCAGCGGCTCGGTGACCACGGCTGGTACACCGCGGCGGTGTCGATGTTCGCCGAGCGGCACCGGGCCTACCACTTCCTGGGCAACTTCCGGGAGTCGATCCGGGCCACCAACCAGATCAACGACGAGGACGGCAGCGCGATCAACCGGGTGGGGCTGGACTGGATCCGCCGGCACGCCGACGAGGACGACTGGTACCTGCACCTGACCTACTGGGAGCCGCACACCCCCTACCTCACCGAGCCGGGCTGGACGGAGAAGGCCGCCGCCTCCGGTCCGCCGCCGGCCTGGCCGGAGCAGGAGGCGATCGACGGGCACCAGGAGGTCTACGGCGCGCGCAGCGCACTCGACCTGCACTACAGCGTGGTGCCGCGCACCTCGCCGACGCCGCACAACGCGCCGGACCAGATCCGCACCCGGGCGGACTTCGAGCACCTGATCAACGGCTTCGACGGCACGATCATGTACTGGGACCAGCTGTTCGGGGAGCTGCTGGCCACCCTGGACGAGCTCGGCATCGCCGAGGAGACCGCGATCATCGTCAGCGCCGACCACGGGGAGTCCTTCGGGGAGAACGGTTCCTACGGCGAGCACGGGCACGCCAACGAGGCGGTGCTGCGCCTGCCGCTGGTCGTCTACTGGCCCGGGGTCACCGACGACCTGCCCGACTCGGCGCGGCACTGCGACAGCCTGCTCTACAACATCGACCTGGCGCCGACCCTGTGCGACCTGCTCGACGTGCCGGTCCCCCCGGGCTGGCAGGGGGAGTCCTTCGCCGACGCGGTGCGCGGTGAGCAGATCGGCTCGCGGGAGTACCTGGTGCTCAGCCAGGGTGCGCACACCTACCAGCGGGCGGTGCGCACCCGGGACCACATGTACATCCGCACCTACCACCCCGGCGTCATGAAGGTGGACTGGGAGCAGCTCTACGACGTCACCGCCGACCCGCACCTGACCCACAACCTGGTCGAGGAGCAGCCGGCGCTGGCCGGGGAGATGCGCAGCCACCTGGCCGAGTGGTGGCACACCTACGCCGGCCGGCCCGGCGCCCTGCCCGACCCGATGCAGACCACGCTGCAGGTCGGCCCGACCTACTACAACGACCCGGTCATGTACGCCGACCACCTGCGGGCCACCGGGCGGGCGCACCTGGCCGAGGACCTCGAGCGGCAGCTGTCCACCGCCCTGGGCGCGACCCCGGTGAGCTGGCACGCCAGCGAGCAGTCCTGGCCGGCCGAGCGCCGCGAGCGGATGGTGCGGCGCTTCGCCGGCGTCGCCGCCCCGCCGGCGACCCGCTCCGACGAGCTCGACTAAGCAGACCTGGAGGACCCCCGTGCGCGCCATCGTCCTGATGTTCGACAGCCTCAACCGGCACATGCTGCCGCCCTACGAGCCGGACACCTTCGTCGAGGCCCCGAACTTCGCCCGGCTGGCGGAGCGGGCGGTGACCTTCGACGACTTCTACGCCGGGTCGATGCCTTGCATGCCGGCCCGGCGCGAGATGCACACCGGCCGGTACAACTTCCTGCACCGCAGCTGGGGCCCGCTGGAACCCTTCGACGACTCGATGCCGGAGCTCCTCAAGCAGGCCGGGGTGCACACCCACCTGGCCACCGACCACCAGCACTACTTCGAGGACGGGGGCGGCAACTACCACACCCGCTACTCGACCTGGGAGTTCTTCCGCGGCCAGGAGGGGGACCCGTGGAAGGGGGTCGTGCCCCGCCCGGACGAACCAGCGGGCGACCCCGCGGTGCACCCGGTCTTCCGGGCACTGCACCGGCAGGACGCGATCAACCGCAGCTGCATGCCGACCGAGGCCGACCACAACCAGACCCGCACGGTCGACGCCGGCATCCACTTCCTGGAGACCAACGTCGGAGCGGACAACTGGTTCCTGCAACTGGAGCTGTTCGACCCGCACGAGCCGTTCTTCACGCACGAGGACCACAAGAAGCGGTACGCGCACGACTACGACGGACCGCAGTTCGACTGGCCCGGGTACCAGAAGGTGACCGAGCCCGCGTCCCAGGTGGCGCACGCGCTACGAGTACGCGGCGCTCGTCTCGATGTGCGACGCCTCGCTCGGGCGGTTGCTGGACTTCATGGACGGCCACGACATGTGGGCCGACACGATGCTGATCATCAACACCGACCACGGCTTCCTGCTCGGTGAGCGGGGGTGGTGGGCGAAGTCGGTGATGCCCTGGTTCAACGAGCTGGTGCGGCTGCCCTTCTTCCTCTGGGACCCGCGCACCGGCGAGCAGGGCACCCGCTGCGGCGCACTGGCGCAGACGATCGACATCGCGCCGACGCTGCTGCGCTTCTTCGGGCTCGAACCCACCCCCGACGTGCAGGGCCGGGACCTGGCGGAGCTCATCGGCGGGGACCAGGTGCCGGGCGGGCAACGGCCGCCGCGCGAGGGCGGGTTGTTCGGCGCGCACGGCGGTCACGTCAACGTCACCGACGGGCGCTACGTCTACATGCGGGCGCCGGCCGAGGCGAGCAACGCGCCGCTGGACGAGCACACGCTGATGCCCGCCCACATGCGCAGCCGGTTCGGCGCGGGGGAGCTCGCCGACTGGGAAGCGGCCGAGCCGTTCTCGTTCACCAAGGGCCTGCGCACCCTGCGCATCCCGGCCTCCGGCGCGCGCAGCAACCCCTGGCTGCACGGCACGCTGCTGTTCGACCTGGCGACCGACCCCGGCCAGCTGCGCCCCCTGCAGGACGACGACGTCGAGCTGCACATGCTGCGGTTGCTTGCCCGCCTGATGCACGAGAACGACGCCCCGCCCGGCCAGTTCCAGCGACTGGGCATCCCGTTCAGCGGGGAGGTCGGGCCCGAGAACCTGCTGGTGCGCGCCCAGGCCGACCGGGCAGCGGCGACGGCCGAGCCCCTGCCGCCGCTGGCCGAGCTGCCCGCTGCCGACCTGCTCCTGGAGCCGTTGGCCCGCCTCCTGCAGGACCCCCGGGCGCACGCGGTGGTCGAACGGCACGTGCCCGAGCTGACCCGCACCGAGCTGCTCACCCTCCCGCCCACCCTCGGTGT
>NZ_JBAPLU010000031.1:0-34173 GCF_037083825.1 Klenkia sesuvii | reverse complement strand
GCCGGGCCGCGGACGAGCAGGCCGCCGCCGAGGGCGAGCAGCCCGGCCAGCGCCGCGCCCAGGCACGGCACCAGGAAGGCGCCCTCGGCACCCCACGCGTCGACGGCCGCGCCGGCCAGGGCCGCCCCCGCGGTGACGCCGAGGGTGAGGCCGGTCGAGGTCCAGGTGAGGCCCTCGTTCAAGGCCGTCCGGGCCACCCGCGACTCCACCAGGGACATCCCCGACACCAGCACCGGCGCGATGGTCAGCCCGGCCAGGAACACCGCGACCACCAACCAGGGCAGCGACCCGACCAGCAGGAGGGTCTGGGTCGCGACGCCGAACAGCAGCCCGCACCCGACGAAGCGGCCGAGCAGCGTGCCCGGCAGCCGCACGATGCCGTAGGCCAGCCCGGAGACCAGGCTGCCCCCGGCGTAGGCGGCCAGCGCCACCCCCGCCATCACCGGCTGCCCCTGCTCCTGGGCGAACCCCACGACCACGACGTCCATCGCGCCGAACACGACGCCCACGGCGAGGTAGGCGACCGCCACGACGAGCAGCGTGGGGCTCAGCACCGACGTCCCCGCCCGCACCGCCCCGCGGGTGCGGGCGTGCACGGGCGGCTGGGTGGCGGTCTGCCGGGCGAGCCAGACCGACCCAGAGACGCCCACCAGCAGCCCGACCAAGAACCCCGCCGGCGGCGCGATCAGGGCGGCCAGGAAGGTGATCGTCGGCGGGCCGACGACGAACACGACCTCGTCGACCACCGACTCGAAGGCGAAGGCGGTCTGCCGCGCGCCGGCCTCGGGCAGCGCGTGCGCCCACCGGGCCCGGACGGCGGACCCCACGTTGGCCGCCGACGCCCCGGCGAGCGCGGCCAGCACGAACCACGACCACAGCGGGGCGCCGCCCACGACCGCCGCGGTGAAGGAGACGCCGAGCAGCAGGTAGACGGTCGCCGACCAGGTCAGCACCCGGCCCTGGCCGAGGCGGTCCATGCCGCGGGCCCACTGCGGGCTGCCCGCGGCGAAGGCCAGCGCGAGGGTGCCCGAGACCGCACCGGCCAGGCCGTAGCTGCCGGTCTCGCCGGCGACCATGAGCACCGAGCCGAGCCCCATGCTCGACATCGGGACGCGGGCCAGCCAGCCGGCGAAGGAGAAGGAACGGGCGCCGGGGACGGCGAAGATGCGGCCGTACGGCGCGAACGGGTTGACCACGCGGATCGATCTCGACTCTCTGGCCACAGGCGGAGACAGGGGGGCCTGCCGTGTTCCCGGGTGGCGTTGCCGATGCTAACGACCGGGGCGGCCCGGCACGGGCTCGTACCCCGACCACACGCGGCACCCCGGACCGGCCACCACCGAGGGCGGGGGGCGCAACGCTCTGCAACCCGCTCGCGCGGCGGATCCGACACCTGCGGTCCGCAGCTGCGGGAGCGGGTGTGACCGGGCGCACGCACCCTGCGGCCGGCGTGCCGCGCCGCTCTACAGTCGGGGAGGTGACGACGTCGAGCCCGCTCCCCGACCCCGTCGTGCGCGCGCCCGCGCCGACGCCGGGCAGCGGCGGCCTGGTCGACCGGCACGGCCGCACCGCGACCGACCTGCGGGTGTCGCTGACCGACCGCTGCAACCTGCGCTGCACCTACTGCATGCCGCCGGAGGGCCTGCAGTGGCTGCCCAAGGTCGAGCAGCTCACCGACGACGAGGTCGTGCGGCTGGTGCGCATCGGCGTCGAGCACCTGGGCATCGAGGAGGTCCGGTTCACCGGCGGCGAGCCGCTGCTGCGCCCGGGCCTCACCGGCATCGTCGCGGCCACCACCGCGCTCACCCCGCGCCCCGAGGTCAGCCTGACCACCAACGCCATCGGCCTGTCGCGCATGGCGCCCGCGCTGGCCGCGGCCGGCCTGGACCGGCTCAACGTCAGCCTGGACACCCTCGACCGCGACCGGTTCCGGCAGCTCACGCACCGCGACCGGCTCGCCGACGTGCTCGCCGGCCTCAAGGCCGCCAAGGACGCCGGCCTGACGCCGGTGAAGGTCAACGCCGTCCTGCTGCGCGGCATCAACGAGGACGACGCCGTCCCGCTGCTGGAGTACTGCCTCGAGCACGGCTACGAGCTGCGGTTCATCGAGCAGATGCCGCTGGACGCCCACCAGGCGTGGACCCGCGGCGAGATGGTCACCGCCGAGGACATCCTGGCCAAGCTCACCGCCGCCCACACCCTCGTGCCCGACGTCGAGGAGCGGGGCGCGGCCCCGGCCGAGCGCTGGCTGGTCGACGGCACCGACCTCACCGTCGGCGTCATCGCCTCGGTCACCCGCAGCTTCTGCGGCGCCTGCGACCGCACCCGGCTCACCGCCGACGGCCAGATCCGCAACTGCCTGTTCGCCCGCGAGGAGTCCGACCTCCGGACGGCGCTGCGCGAGGGCGCCAGCGACCAGGAGCTGGCCGACCGCTGGCGCATCGCCACGCTGACCAAGCTCCCCGGGCACGGCATCGACGACCCCTCGTTCCTGCAGCCCAGCCGTCCGATGTCCGCGATCGGGGGCTGAGCGTGGCGGTCACCGTCCGCTACTTCGCCGGCGCCCGGGCTGCCGTGGGCACCGACACCGAGGTGCGCGACGCCACCACGCTGGCCGAGCTGGTGGGGCAGATCGTGGACGACCACGGTGCGGAGCTGGAGCGCGTGCTGACCGCGTGCTCCTTCCTGGTCGACGGAACCTCGACCCGGGACCGCTCGTTGATGCTCCCGACCGGGGCGGTCGTCGATGTGCTGCCCCCCTTCGCCGGAGGCTGATCCACCCACCCCGTGAGCTCCCTGCCTCACAGACCCGTCCACCGCGTTTCCCGCACCGCACCCGAGGGGACCGGGCAGCCGTGATCGAGTGGTTGCTCGTCCTGGTCGGCCTGGCCATGGTCGCGGCCTGCGCCGGCTTCGTGGCCTTCGAGTTCTCCCTGGTGACCGTCGACCGCGCCACCGTGGAGCGGCGCGCGGCCGAGGGCGACAAGGGCTCCGAGGGCGTGCTCGCCGCGCTGCGGACCCTGTCGACCCAGCTCTCCGGCGCCCAGCTGGGCATCACCGTCACCAACCTGGCCGTCGGGTTCGTGGCCGAGCCCTCCATCGCGGCCCTGCTGCGGGGTCCGCTGGGCGCCGCCGGCCTGGGTGAGGCCGCGGCGCGGTCGGTGTCCATCACGCTCGCACTGGTGCTGGCCACGGCACTGACCATTGTGTTCGGCGAGCTGGTGCCCAAGAACATCGCGTTGTCCGAGCCGCTGCGCACCGCCCGCGCGGTGTCGGGTTTCCAGCGCGCGTTCACCAAGGCGACCGCGGCCGTCATCCGGCTGCTGAACGGCTGGGCCAACGCCATCCTGCGGCGGGTGTTCTCGATCGAGCCGCAGGAGGAGCTGGCCTCGGCGCGGTCGGCCGAGGAGCTGACCTCGCTGGTCCGCCGGTCGGGCAGCCAGGGCACGCTCGAGGCCGCCACCGCCCAGCTGCTCACCCGCGGGTTGGCCTTCGGCGAGCTGCGCGCCTCCGACGTCGCCACCCGCCGCCTGCAGATGACGACGGTGGACGCCGCGGCCCCGGTCGCCGACGTGCTGGACCGGGCCCGCGAGTCCGGGCACTCCCGGTTCCCGGTCACCGGCGAGGGGGTGGACGACGTCGTCGGGCTGGTCCACGTGAAACACGCCCTCACCGTCCCGCGCGGTGACCGGGGGGCGGTGACCGTGGCCGAGGTCATGGTCCCGGCCCTGTACGTACCCACCAGCCGCCGGCTGGACGACCTGCTCACCGACCTGCGCCAGAGCAGCTTGCAGATGGCCGTCCTGGTCGACGAGTACGGCGGCACCGACGGCGTGGCCACCGTGGAGGACCTGGTCGAGGAGCTGGTGGGCGAGGTGGCCGACGAGCACGACGAGCCCGAGGTCCCCGGGCTGACCGACCTCGGCGGGGGCACCTGGTCGGTCAGCGGTCTGCTCCGGCCCGACGAGGTGCGCGAGGGCACCGGGCTGCAGGTGCCCGAGGACCACAGCTACGAGACCGTGGGCGGCCTGGTGCTGCGGCAGTTGGGGCGCATCCCCGAGGTGGGCGACCGCGTGGAGGTCATTCGCGAGCTGCCCCCGGAGCTCGCCGACGACGTCGACGACGAGACCGGCCTGGGCGGCGTCTGGCTGGAGGTCGCCGCGCTGGAGGGCAGCCGGGTCGACCGGGTGCTGGTCGGGGAGATCCCGCCCGCCGCCGCCGAGGAGGTGCCGTCGTGAGCGACTGGGTGGGCGTGGTCGTCGCGGTCGTGCTGCTGGGCCTGAACGCGTTCTTCGTGGGTGCCGAGTTCGCCCTGATCTCGGCCCGCCGCTCGGCCATCGAGCCGCTGGCCGAGGCCGGGTCGCGGCGGGCCCGCACGACGCTGGGCGCGATGGAGCAGGTCTCCCTGATGATGGCCGGCGCCCAGCTGGGCATCACCGTCTGCTCGCTGGGCCTGGGCGCCATCGGCGAGCCCGCGGTCGCCCACCTGCTGGAGCCGGCCTTCGAGGCGTTGCGGGTGCCCGAGGCGGCGGTCTACCCGATCTCGTTCGCCATCGCGCTGGCCGTGGTGGTCGCGCTGCACGTGGTCATCGGCGAGATGGTGCCCAAGAACCTGGCGCTGGCCGGCCCCGACCGCGCCGCCCTGGCCCTGGCCCCGCCGCTGCGGGTGGTCGTGACGGTGCTCAAGCCGTTCCTGCTGCTCATGAACGCCGTCGCCAACGCCGTGCTGCGGTCGGTGGGCGTGGAGCCCAAGGACGAGGTGGCCAGCTCCTTCACCCGGGACGAGGTCGCGGGGCTGCTCGACGAGTCGCGGGCCGGCGGGCTGCTCGACGCCGCCGACCACGACCTGCTCACCGGCGCGCTGACGCTGGAGGACCGCGACACCCGCACCGTCCTCATCCCCCGCGCCGAGCTCACGGTGCTCGGCCCCGACGACGACTCGCTGGTGGTGGAGCAGCTGGCCGCCAGCACGGGCTTCTCCCGCTTCCCGGTGGTGACCGGCGGGGAGCTGACCGGGTACGTCCACGTGAAGGACGTGCTGGTGGCCGAGGGCGAGCCCGACGTCCGGGTGGCCGACATCGTGCGGCCGCTGCCCCGCGTGGAGGCGGCCGCCGACCTGCGCAGCACCCTGCAGACCATGCAGGCCGGCCGGGCCCAGCTGGCCGGGGTGGTCGACGCGGGCCGGGTGGTGGGTGTCGTGGCGCTGGAGGACATCCTGGAGGAGCTGGTCGGCGAGATCAGGGACGGCGTGCACCGATGAGGGGAGAGCGGCGATGAGCGCGTTCGACAAGGCTGTGCAGAAGGGCAAGGCCAAGGCCGAGGAGCTGCTGGGCCGGGCCACCGAGGTCTACGGGGAGTCCCACGGCGACCCGGCGGCCGAGGCCGCCGGTGAGGCCCGGCGGTTGGAGGCCGAGGCCGAGGAGCAGGCCCTGGAGGGTGGGGCGGACCGGGCGGACGAGGACGACGACGGGCGCGCCGGCGCCCGCTGAGCCCGACCGGCGGCCGCCGGCTCAGCCGAGCCGGACGGCGACCAGGGCGACGTCGTCCTCGGGGCGGCCGTCGACCAGCCGCTGCACCACCTCGTCGCACAGCTCGTCGAGGGACCGGTCGGCCAGGTCGGCCACCACGGCGCGCAGCCGGGCCAACCCGGCGTCGAGGTCCTCGTGCCGCCGCTCGACCAGCCCGTCGGTGAACATCAGCACGGTCGACCCCGGCGGCAGGTCGACCACGTGCTCCTCGCGGCCCACCAGCTCGTCGACCCCCAGCAGCAGGTCGCCCTGCCACCGGCCGGGTTCGCCGAGCGTGCCGTCGGGGTGGACGACGACCGGTGCCAGGTGCCCGGCGCTGGCCCAGACCATCCGGGTGCCCCCCGGTACCTCGACGAGCCGGGCGACGGCGGCCGTGGCCAACGTGGTGAGCTCCAGCTGGGCCATCGCGGCGTCGAGCCCCCGCAGCACCTCGCCGGGGCCGGCGTCGGAGTAGGTGGCGATGCCGCGCAGCAGCCCGCGCAGCTGGCCCATCGCGGCGGCCGCTGCGGTGTCGTGCCCGACGACGTCGCCGATCACCAGCGTCATCGCCCCGCTCGGCGAGCGGAACGCGTCGTACCAGTCGCCGCCCACCCGGGCGGCCTCGGCGGCCGGGGTGTACCGCACGGTGACGTGGGCGCCGGCGGGCTGGAAGGGCTGGGTGAGCAGGCTGCGCTGCAGCTCCTCGGCCAGCGCGGCCTGTTGGCGGTAGAGCCGGCCGTTGTCCAGCGCCAGACCGATGCGGTCGGCGGCCTCGCGGGCGGCGGCCAGGTCGTCGGGGTCCGGGGACCGGCCCGCTGACCACCACAGCGTGATCACTCCTAGGGTGCGCCCGCGCCCCAGCAGCGGCAGGTAGAAGCCCGGACCGGTGGCCAGCCTGCGCTGCAGGTCGCGGGCCTCGCCGGGGAGCAGGCTGTCGTACACCTCCTCGGCGGTGACCGGGGTGGGCTCCTGGGTGTGCATCGACCGGATCAGCGGCGCCGTCGCCGGCAGCTCGCCCAGCCGCAGCTCGCTGTAGCGGGTCAGCGACGGGCGCAGCTCGGGGTCGGCGTGCCAGCAGCCGACGTCGACCGGCCGGCCGTCGTCCTCCAGCACCGTGACCACCGCCCAGTCGGCCAGCACCGGCACCAGCAGCCGGGGGATGCGCCCCATGCTCTGCACCGCGTCGGGGGAGCCGGCCACCTCGGCGCCGACCCGGGCGAGCACCGCGAGCCGCTCCTGGGCCCGGTGCCGGGCGGTGGTGTCGGTGAAGAAGATGTTGATGCCGCCGCCGGGGGCCGGCACCGTGCGCGCCTCGAACCAGGCCGCGAGCACGGGCGAGAACCCCTCGACCACCTGGGGTTCGCGGGTCTCGGCCACCTGGCGGTAGGTGCGGCCGAACACGCTCTCCTCGTTGCCGGGGAACGCCTGCCATGCGTTGCGGCCGAGCAGGTCGGCCCGGGGGCGGCCGAACATGCGCTCGGCGGCCTCGTTGACGTAGGTGACCGACCAGTCGGCGGACAGCTGCAGGAAACCCATGGGCATGCCCTCGAGCACGCTCGTGCCGGCCTCTGACACCACCCCGACCCCCTCAGCTGTGCGCCAGCTTAGGGGCAGGCCACCCATTCGTCGGCGCCGTCGGCGAACACCTGGCGTTTCCAGATGGGCAACCGGGCCTTGACCTCGTCGACCAGCTCGGCGCAGGCGGTGAAGGCCTGACCGCGGTGGCTGGCCGAGACCGCGCAGGCCAGCGCGACGTCGCCGATCGCCAGCAGACCGACCCGGTGGCTGATGGCCACCGCGTGCACCTCGGGCCGGGCGGCGAACTCCGCGGCGATCTCCGCCACCAGCGCCTGCGCGGTGGGGTGGCCGACGTACTCCAGCTCCACGACCGACCGCCCGCCGTCGTGGTCGCGCACCACCCCGGCGAAGCTCACCGTCGCGCCGGCGGCCGGGTGGGCGACGTCGGCCTCGTGCGCGGCGACGTCGAGGGGCTGGTCGCTGATGAGGGCGATCACCCCGGCGACGCTACCCGCGCGGGGTGTCGTGGTCGGTGGGGTCGGCCAGGCCCGTGCAGTCGACCTCGGTGGTCGGGTGGCTGCGCAGGTAGGCGCGGGCGCCCTCGTCGCCGGTCGCCGACTCGGCCACCCCGGCCCAGTGGTCCCGCCCGAGGAGCACCGGGTGGCCCGGGACGCCGTCGTAGACGGGCACGACCAGGGCGTCGGGGGCGGCGTGCGGCAGCAGGTGGGCCAGCACCTCGGGCGTGGTGCCCGGGACGTCGACCAGCAGCACCGCGGCGGCCTCGATGCCCGCGCCGAGGGACTGCAGGCCCGCGATGCCGGTGCGCAGCGAGGACGCCATGCCGGTCTCCCAGTCGCGGTTGCCGACGACGGTGGCGCCGGCGAGGTCGGCCCGCTGCCAGACCTCGACCATGGCGGCGCCCAGCACCACCAGCACCGGGTCGCAGGCCGTCCGCGCCGTCCGCACGGCGCGCTCGACGAACAGCTCGCCGTCCGGCAGCGGGGCCAGCGCCTTGGGCATGCCGTAGCGGGAGCCGCCCCCGGCGGCAAGGACGAGCGCGGCGACCGACACGAGCCCACCCTGCCACCCGGTCCTCGCTCGGCCGCCTGCGCATCTTCACGCATGCGCAGGTACGTTCACCTCCGTGACGGCTCCCGTGCTCGACCGGCCCGCCCGCACCTCGACCCCGGCCCGGGTGTCGGCCACCGTGCGGACGGCGCTGACGCTGCCGGAGGTCCGCTGGGCGACCCTGTCCCTGGGCCTGTTCGCCCTCGGCGTCGCGCTGCACCTGGCCGGCACCCCGGCTCCGCTGTGGTGGACGGCCTACCTGGCCTGCTGCGCCGCCGGCGGCTGGGAGCCGGCGGCGGCCGGCCTGCAGGCCCTGCGGGAGCGCACGCTCGACGTCGACCTGCTCATGGTGGTCGCGGCCGCCGGCGCGGTGGCCATCGGGCAGGTCGCCGACGCCGCCCTGCTCATCGTCATCTTCGCGACGTCGGGCGCCCTCGAGGCCTTCGCCACCCGCCGCACGCGCGACGCCGTCCGGTCGCTGACCGACCTCGCCCCCGAACAGGCGTGCCGGCTCGACGACGGCCGGGAGACGCGGGTCGCCGCGGCCGACCTGCAGGTCGGCGATGTCGTGCTGGTCCGCCCCGGCGACCGGCTGCCCGCCGACGGCACGGTGGTCGACGGCGCGTCGGAGGTCGACCAGGCCTCGATCACCGGCGAGCCGCTGCCGGTGGACAAGCACCCCGGCGACGAGGTGTTCGCCGGCACCGCGAACGGCACCGGCTCGCTGACCGTGCGGGTCGGCACCGCCGCGCACGGCAGCGTGGTCGCCCGCATCGGCGCGCTGGTCGAGCAGGCGTCGGCGACGAAGGCCGGCACCCAGCTGTTCATCGAGAAGGTCGAGCAGCGTTACTCGGTGGGCGTGGTCGTCGCCACGCTGGCCGTGTTCACCGTCCCGCTGCTGCTGGGCGCCGACCTGCAGGACGCGCTGCTGCGGGCGATGACGTTCATGATCGTGGCCTCGCCGTGCGCGCTCGTGCTGGCCACCATGCCGCCGCTGCTCTCGGCGATCGCGACCGCCGGCCGGCAGGGCGTGCTGGTCACCTCGGCCGTGGCGATGGAGGGCCTGGGCAGCGTCACCGCCGTCGTCGTCGACAAGACCGGCACGCTGACCGACGGCACCCCGACCGTGGTCGCGGTCGGGCCCGTCGCCGGGTGGACCGGGGACGAGCTGCTGGCCCTGGCCGCCTCCGTCGAGGCGCCCAGCGAGCACCCGGTGGGCCGGGCCGTGGTCGCCGCGGCCCACGCACGCGGGCTGCCGACGTCGCCGGTGACCGGTTTCCGGGCCGCCGTCGGGCGTGGCGTGCGGGGCCTCGTCGACGGACGCACGGTCGCCGTCGGTGCGGCCGACCCCGACCTGGCCCCGGACGAGCGGCAGCGGGGTCGCACGGTCGTGGCCGTCACCGTGGATGGCGTCCCCGCCGGGTGGCTGGCCCTGGCCGACCGCGTGCGCCCCTCGGCCGCGGCCACCGTCGCCGCCCTCCGCGACGCACTGGGCCGGTCACCGCTGCTGCTGACCGGGGACGAGGAGCGGGCCGCCGGCGCCCTGGCCGCTGAGCTCGGCATCACCGACGTCCGGGCCGGCCTCCTGCCCGAGGACAAGGTGGCGGCCGTGCGCGAGCTGCAGGCCCGGGGGCACCGGGTGCTGGTGGTCGGCGACGGCGTCAACGACGCGCCCGCCCTGGCCGCGGCCGACGTCGGCGTCGCCATGGGCGGGGTCGGTTCCGACCTCACCGTCTCCAGCGCCGACGTCGTCGTCGTCCGCGACGACCTGGCCACCCTGCCCGCCCTCGTCGGGCTGTCCCGGCGTGCCCGGCGGCTCGTGGTGCAGAACCTGGTGGTGGCCGGCTCGGTCGTCCTGGCGCTGGTGAGCTGGGACCTGGTCGGGCACCTGCCGCTGCCGCTGGGCGTCGCCGGGCACGAGGGGTCCACCGTCCTGGTCGCCCTCAACGGCCTCCGGCTGCTGCGCCGTCGCGCGTGGCGACCCTGACAGACGGCACGGGCGATCGGACCACCGGAACCGCTCGAATTTCGTTCCGGAACGGTCTTGCACCAGATGTCGCCATGACGGGCCCGCGACACTGGCTGGATACGACCTGGTTGCCCGTCACGGACCGGCCTAGGTTCAGACCACCGACCGACCCCGACCCCGGGAGCCCAGGTGTCCGCACCCCTGCCCGTCGACCTCGCCCCGATGCGCCTGGCCGCCGTCGTCGCGGTGCCGACCCCGCAGCTGATCACCCCGGCCGAGGCCGTGTCGCTGCTGCCGGTTTCGCTGCAGCTGCTGTGGGTCGAGCACCTCACGCTGGGCGGCACCCTCGACCTCGACGCCTTCCGCACCCACCTGCTCGCCCCGGACCCCGCGCACCCCGAGCACGAGGTCGTGCTGGAGACGCTCGAGGCGGCCCTGGCCGACGAGGGCGTGCCCGCGCGCGTGCGCTGACCCCGGGCGGCTACTCGACGACGACCCAGACCTGCGCGTCGCCGGCCGCGGTCGGGTGGACCCGCGGCGGGTCGGCGGGCCGGTAGACACCCAGCCACCGGGGGCCGTCGTACACCAGTGCGCCGCGCAGCTCCTCGGCGGCGATGTCGTCGACCTGCCCGTGGCGGGGCCCGCCCTGGTGGATGACTCTGGGCACGGGAGGACCTCCGGGACGAGCAGGGACAGGACCGCCCGCCGACTGGAGCGCGCGGACCGGAACGCGCGGCCCCGCGCTCGGTGGGCGCCGTACCTGGAATCCTGCCCCGGACCGGCCCCGGCCGCGCGCCGGGGGCCCGGACAGGTGGGACGCGCGCAGGCCTCCTACAGTACGTCGGGTGCAACCTGGTGACGTCCAGCGCGGCGAGGCGCTGCAGGAGGCCGTCGTGGAGGCGGCCGAGCAGGTCCTGGCCGAGCCGGGGGGCCTCGTCGCCGACGGCCTCCCTCGCGTCCTGGGCGACTCACCGGTCGCCGTCCTGCTCATCGACCGGGCCTCGGGCCAGGTCACCTACGCCAACAGCGCCGCCCTCGACCTCGCCGGCGACGTCGGGCTGCCGGTGGCCATCGACCGCTGGTCCGAGGCCGCCGGCGTCACCGACCTCGACGGCGCCCCGCTGGCCGCGGGTGGTGAACCGCTCTCCCGGGTCGCGGCCGGCGAGCCCGTCGCCGGGGAGCCGGTGCGCATCGGGGGTACCGCCGAGTCCGCCCGGGCCGACGGCCGCGAGGTGGGCGACCTGGGCCCGGTCGTGTGGGCCACCGGGTTCCCGCTCGGGCCGGGGGCCGGCGACCCGTCGCTGTCGCTGCTGGTGTTCCTGCCCCTCGAGCAGCCGGCGGCCGGCAGCGACCCGCAGCAGCTCCTGCAGGCGCTGCGCGACCGGGCCGTGGTCGCCACCGACATCTGCTTCGCCATCTCCGACCCGCGCCGGCCGGACAACCCGCTGGTCTGGGTCAACCCCGCCTTCTCGCGCGTCACCGGGTACGCCGCCGAGGACGCCGTCGGCCGCAACTGCCGGTTCCTGCAGGGTCCGGCGACCGACCCCGCCGCCGTCGCCACCATCGTCGAGGACCTCACCGCCGGCCGGTCGAGCACGGTCACGCTGCTGAACTACCGCGCCGACGGCACCGCCTTCTGGAACCACCTGTCCATCTCGCCGGTGCGCGACGGCGCGGGCCAGCTGGTGGCGTTCGTCGGCGTCCAGTCCGACGTCACCGCGCGCGTCGTGGCCGACGCCGAGCGCGACGCCGCCCTCACCGCCGAGCGCGCCGCCCGGCACGCCGCCGAGGACGCGCAGGCCGCCGCGGAGGCCGCCCGGGCCCGGCTGGCCCTGCTGGCCGGGGCCACCACCGAGCTCACCGGCAGCCTCGACGCCGAGGAGCTGCAGCACCGGTTGGCCCGGTTGTGCGTGCCGCTGCTGGGCGACTGGGTCTCCATCGCCGGGGTGGACGACCACGGGGTGGTCAACGCCCTGGTCGTGGAGCACCGCGACGGCGCCGCCGCGGCCGAGCAGACCGCCGAGGTGACCCGCCAGTACCTCGGTCGCGCACTGCCCCCGGACATGCCCGCCGGCGTCGCGCTGCGCACCGGGCAGCCGGTCATCGTCGACGAGCTGACCGACGACGAGCGTCGTCCCTTCGCCCGCGGCCTGGGCTCCACCACCCTCGACGACCTCGGCCTCGGCTCGCTGCTGGCCATGCCGCTGACCGCCGCCGACCGCACCTGGGGTGTGCTCGTGCTGGTGCGCCGGGAGCCGCACGGCTTCACCCGCGACGACCTCGACGTGGCCCGCGACCTGGGCCGCCGGGCCGGGCAGGCGCTGGACAACGCCCGCAGCTACACCCGCGAGGCCTCGGTCGCCGAGGCGCTGCAGCACGCCCTCCTGCCCGACCTGCCCGACCTGCCCGGCATCCGGGCCGCCGCGCACTACACCGCCGCCACCGCGACCTCGGCGGTCGGCGGCGACTTCTACGACCTGCTCCCGCTGCCCGGTGACGCCGTCGGCATCGTGGTGGGCGACGTGGTCGGCCACGACATCACCGCGGCCTCGGCGATGGGCCAGCTGCGTGGGCTGATCCGCAGCGAGGCCTGGGCCCAGGACGCCCCCGCACCGCCGGCCGTGCTGACCAGGGTCGACCGCCTGCTCGACGTCCTCGAGCTGCCCGTGCTGGCCACCGTGGCCCTGATGCGTGCCTCCCGGCCCGCCGCGCCCGGCGAGGGGTGGACGGTCGAGTGCGGCAACGCCGGCCACCCCCCGGTGCTGGTGCGCGGGCCCGCCGGCGAGGTCGAGACCTTCTGCGACGACCACGACCTGCTGCTGGGCACCGGGTTCACCCCGCAGCCCCGCAGGTCCACCACCCGTACCCTGCCCGTCGGCAGCCAGCTGGTCCTCTACACCGACGGCCTGGTCGAGCAGCCCCCGCCCGAGGGCGGGCCCGAGCGGGACATCGACGCCGGCATCGAGCGGCTCACCGGCCTGCTGCGGTCGCTGCCCGTGGGGATGGACGCCGACGGCGTCTGCCGCGCCGTCGACGGCATGGTCGTCGAGCACCTCGACGACATCGCCGTCCTGGTCATCCAGCTCGGCGACCGACCCACCCCACCACCCCCCGCCACCGGCGACGAGAGGCACGACGACCCCATGGCACCCCGCCCCGCCGACGACCTGCCCGACCTGTCCCAGATCGACACGGGCACCATCACGGTCGACGACGGCACGCTGACCCTCGTCGGCGACATCGACTACGCGCTGGTCACGGCGTGGCAGGCGGCCCACCCCGGACCGCACCGGGTCAGCGCGGTCGACGCCGCCCAGGTGACCTTCCTGGGCAGCGCCGGCATCGCGTTCCTGCTCCGGCTGGCCGCCGCGTCCCCCGAGCGCCTCCGGCTGGTCTCGCCCAGCCGGCCGGCCCGGCGCCCGCTGGAGGTCATGGGCGCCGACGCCCTGATGGACATCACCCCCTGAGCGCCCCGTTGCCAGGATTGAGCAGCCCTGCTCCCGGGAAGGGAGCGCAGGTAGTCCGCCCCCCTCGTCGTCTGGATGTCCCCCTCGTGCCCACACCTGCACCCGTCGAGCAGCCGGCGGCATGAGCAGTTCCCCGCCGCCGCACCTGGGCGCCGCCTGGCCCGTGCTACCACCCCCGGAGCACACCGTCGTCTGGTCGCGTGACCTGACCGGCATCCGCGACCTCGCGCCGGCCCGCACCGACCTGCGCGACCACCTGCGCGCCGCCGGCCACACCGAGGGCGACGCGCTCGACGAGGTGGCCGAGCGGATCCTGCTGGCCGCCGACGAGCTGACCTCCAACGGCGTCCGGCACGGCAACCCCCCGGTCGCCCTGGCGCTGGCCACGACGGCCACCCCGGGCACCTCGCTGCTGCTGGTCACCGACCGGGCGGCTGGCCGGGCACCGACCCCCGACCCCACCCGCGACCCGGTCGACGGCGGGCTCGGGCTGATCATCATCGCCACCTACGCCTCCGCGCACGGGTGGTGGCCCGACGGCGAGTTCAAGCACGTGTGGGCCCTCCTGCCGCTGCGCGCCTGACGCCGTGTTCGTGACGGTCGACCTGTTCAGCGCCCTGGTCGACAGCCGCACCGGTGGCGGAGCCGCGCTCGGCCGCATCGCCGCGGCGGCCGGGCGGGCGGCCGACGGCGCCGCGCTGTACGACGACTGGGACGCCCGCTCCAAGGCGTCGCAGAAGGACACCGCGGCGTGGGTCCCGTTCGCTGAGCACTGCCACCGGGCGCTGGCCGGCACCTGGGCGGCCCGGGGGTGGCCGGGGACCGAGGTGACCCCCGCGACCGACGAGCTGCTGGCCTCGCTGCCCGACTGGCCGCTGTGGCCCGACGTCCCGGACGCGCTGCGGGTGCTGCGCCGCGACCACCGGGTGGGCGTGCTCTCCAACGTCGACGACGCCCTGCTGGCGCGCACGCGGGTGGCCGGGCTGCTGGCCGCCGAGGACCTCCTCACCAGCGAGCGGCTGCGCGCCTACAAGCCCTCGCCGGTGATCTACCGCCGGGCGGTGGCCGCCGGCGTGCAGGTGCACGTCCCGGCCTCGGCGCGCGACACCCGCGGCGCCCTGGAGGCGGGCTTGACCGTCGTCCGGGTGGCCCGGCCCGGGCACCGGGTCGACCCCGGGGGACCGGCGCCGACCCGGGAGGTCGACTCCCTCGCCGACCTCCCCGACGCCCTGCGCGGGATCGGGTAGCCCGACCGGGGCAGGTCATCGCACCGGGTTCCACGTGGAACGGGCGCCCGCCGGGGCCGCGCAGCGCCGAGCTACCGTCGTCCCCCGTGCCGTTCGACCTGCTGCCCCCGGACGGCTCGGGCACCGCCCTGCTGGTGCTGCTGCTCGCCGCCTGCGCCGCCGGCTGGGTGGACGCCGTGGTCGGCGGGGGCGGGCTGGTGCAGCTGCCCGCGCTGCTGCTGGCCGGCGGGCTGACGCCGCTGCAGGCGCTGGCCACGAACAAGCTGGCCTCCGTCGCCGGGACGACGACCAGCGCGCTCACCTACCTGCGGCGCATCGGGACCGACCTGCGCACCGCCCTCCCGATGGCCGCCGTCGCGTTCGTGCTGAGCCTGCTGGGGGCCTCGGTGGCCGCGCGCCTGCCGGCCGGGGCGATCACGCCGGTCATCGTCGTCGCGCTGGTCGTGGTGGCCACCGTGACCGCCCTGCGACCGGCGCTCGGGGACCTGCCGCGGCCCCGCCGCGAGGCGCTGGCGCACTACGAGCTGGCCATGGTGCTGGCCGCCGTCATCGGGTTCTACGACGGCGTGCTGGGCCCGGGCACCGGCACGTTCCTCGTCATCGGGCTCATCGCGGTGGTCGGGTACGACTTCCTGCGGGCCAGCGCCACGGCGAAGGTCGTCAACGTGGCCACCAACCTGGGCGCGCTGGCGTTCTTCCTGCCCACCGGGGCCGGGCTGGTCGGCCTGGGCCTGCTGATGGCCGCGGCGAACGTGGCCGGCGCCTACCTGGGTGCCCGCATGGCGATCGCGCGCGGGAACCGGTTCATCCGCCTGGTGTTCCTGGTGGTGGCCGGCGCCCTCGTCGTCCGGCTGTCCTACGACGTCTGGACCGACCACCGGGGGTGAGGCCCCCGGCGCGCCGACGTCAGCGCGGGTGGACGGCGACCTCGGAGGCCTTGACGCTCGCCCACACCTGCGCGCCGGGCAGCAGGCCCAGTTCGGCGAACGCGGTCGCCGTGACGTCGGCGGTGAGCGACACCTCGCCCTCCAGGTCGCACCGCACCGTCGGCCCGTGCGGCGTGGCACCGGCCAGCACCAGGGCCCACACGTTGCGCGGGCTGCCGTGCGGGCGCGACAGGTACAGCGACACGGTCTCCGGCCGGACGGCGACGAACACGGGGCCGGCGGCGACCTCCCCGGTGGCGACCCGCCCGCCCCCGTCCAGCTCGACGGTCGTGCCGGTCGCCGTCCCGGACAGCAGCGACAGGCCGACCAGCCGGGCCACGTAGTCGGTGCGCGGGGCGCGGGCGACCTCGGCCGGCGTCCCCTCCTGCACGACGCGGCCGTCCTCGACCACGACCACCCGGTCGGCCAGCGCCATCGCGTCGACCGGGTCGTGGCTGACCAGCACGGTGCAGCCGGCGAACTCGGCCAGGTGCCGGCGCAGCTCGGCGCGCACGGTCAGCCGGGTGCGGGCGTCCAGCGCGCTCAGCGGCTCGTCGAGCAGCAGCAGGCGGGGCTCCCCCACCAGCGCCCGGGCCAGCGCCGCCCGCTGCGCCTGACCGCCCGACAGCTGGGTGGGTCGCCGGTCACCGAAGCCCTCGAGCCCGACCCGCCGCAGCCACTCCCCCGCCGTCCGGCGCGCCTCCGCCCGGCGCACGCCGCGGGTGCGCAGGCCGAAGGCCACGTTGTCGGTCGTGCTCAGGTGCGGGAAGAGCAGGTGGTCCTGGAACACCACGCCGAGCGACCGCTCGTGGGCGGGGACGTGCCGCTCCGGGGAGTCCCAGAGGTCGTCGCCGATCACCACCCGCCCGCCGCCGGGGGGCAGCAGCCCGGCCAGCACCCGCAGCACGGTCGACTTGCCGGCCCCGTTGGGCCCGAGCACGGCCAGCACCTGACCGGGCGGCACGGTGAGGTCGACGTCGACCAGCAGGGCCCCCCGCCGGACGACGACGTGCGCCCGCAGCGTCACGACGGGACCCCCGACCGGCCCAGCCAGCGGTCGCGCAGCAGCAGGAGCGTGGCCAGGGAGACGAACAGCAGCACCAGCGAGAGCACGATGGCGCCCTCGGGGTTGCTCTGCAGCGCCAGGTAGACCGCCAGCGGCATGGTCTGCGTGGTCCCCGGGAAGTTGCCGGCGAAGGTGATCGTGGCGCCGAACTCCCCCAGCGCCCGCGCCCAGCACAGCACCGCTCCGGCGGCCACCCCGGGGGCCACCAGCGGCAGGGTGACCCGCCGGAACGTCGTCCAGCGGTCGGCCCCCAGGGTGGCGGCGGCGTCCTCGAAGCGGGCATCGGCGGCGCGCAGCGCACCCTCCACGCTGATCACCAGGAACGGCATGGCCACGAAGGTCTCGGCGACCACGACCGCCGTGGTGGTGAACGGGATGGTGTAGTCGAAGGTCTCGTACAGCCAGCGGCCGACGATGCCCTGCCGGCCGAGCACCAGGAACAGCGCGACGCCGCCCACCACGGGCGGCAGCACGAGCGGCACGGTGACCAGTGCCCGCAGCACCGATCGGCCCCGGGTGGTCGAGCGGGCCAGCACCCAGGCGATCGGCACGCCCAGCACCAGCGAGACGACCGTCGCCAGCGTCGCGCTGACCAGCGACAGCCGCAGCGCCTGACCCACCTGGGGCTGCGCCAGCTGGGGCCCCAGGTCCGACCACGGCGCCCGGACCAGCAGCCCGAGCAGCGGCAGCACGAGGAAGGCGACGCCCACCAGCGCGGGCAGCAGCAGGGGCAGCGGGACACCGGTCGCCGACCGCCGGGCCCCGGTCAGGACGACGGGCTCCGGAAGCCGGCGGCGACGAGGGCCCGCTGGCCGGCGTCGGAGGTGACCAGGTCGAGGAACGCCTGCGCCGCCCGCGGGTCGGCCGCCCCCCGCAGGGTGCAGATCGGGTACTCGTTGACCGCCTCCTCGGCCTGGGGGAAGGGGATGCCCTTCACCCCGTCGCCGGCGGCCTGCACGTCGGAGGCGTAGACCAGGGCGGCGTCGACCTCGCCCAGCTCGACCTTGGTGAGCGCGGCCCGTACGTCCTGCTCGAGGGTGTCGGGCCGGGCGATGATGCCGGCGGCGGCGAACACCTGCTCGGCTGCCGCGCCGCAGGGCACGTCGGGGGCGCAGACCGCCAGGGTCCGGTCGGGGTCACCGAAGTCGGCCAGGCCGGTGATGCCGCCCGGGTTGCCCGGCGGGACCGCGATCTCCAGGACGTTCTCGGCGAACACGGTGGGGTCCTCGGCGTTCGCCCCCGCGTCGGTCACCACGGTCATCTGGCTCTGGTTGGCGCTGGCGAACACGTCGGCCGGGGCCCCCTGGGTGATCTGGGTGGCCAGCGCCGAGCTGCCGGCGAAGTTGAAGGTGATCTGCAGGCCGGGGTTGTCCGCCTGCAGCTGGTCGCCCAGCTCGGTGAAGACGTCGGTGAGGCTGGCCGCGGCGAACACGGTGAGCGGGCCGGTCAGCTCGCCGTCCCGGCTGGACGGCGCCGCGGCGTCCGAGGGGGTCGACCCGGCACAGGCGGTGAGGGCGAGCAGGGCGGCGACCGCCACCGCGGGGAGTGCGCGCCTCACGGGACATCCACGCTGACCTGGGTGGCCTTGACCGTGGCCACCGCCCGGACGCCGATCTCCAGGCCGAGCTCGTCGGCGGCCTCGCGGCTCATGAGCGAGACCATGCGGTAGGGCCCGCACTGGATCTCGACCTGCGCCATGACGGTGTCGCGCACGACCTTGGTGACGATGCCGGTGAGCCGGTTGCGGGCGCTGGAGCCGCTGGTGGTGCCGGGCACCGGCGCCTCGTGCAGCGAGGTGGCCACGCGGGCCAGGTCGGCGCCGTCGACCTGGGCCGGCCCCCCGGCGCCCCGCGAGGCGGCGAGGCGGTCGCCGTCGATCCAGCGGCGCACGGTGTCGTCGCTGACGCCGAGCAGCTGGGCGGCCTCGGCGATCCGGTAGGTAGCGCTCATGCCGCGCACCTTATCCGCAGAAGCGGACTTCTGGTGCACCTTGGCCCGCGCCTGCGGTCAGCGCAGCCCGTGGAAGAGGTCGTCGTGCAGCTCGACCGAGGTCCGGGCCGGGCGGGCCTGGACGAACGCCTCGCGCCCCATCGCCGCGGTGAACACCTCGGGCGACAGCCTGAGGAAGAAGATGTTCTCCACCTGGCTCGTGTGCGCGGCCAGCGCCGCGCGCTTGGCCGGCGCGAACCCGGCCACGTCGACCTCCACGGCCACCTCGTCGTCCTCGACGCCCCACTGCGGCTGCTCCTGGCCCTCCTCGGGCTCGGGGAACTCCTCCCCGGCCTCGCGGAGCAGCTCGCCGAACCGGGCGACGTCGCTGCGCCGCACGGTCGAGTAGTACAGCCGGGCGTCCGAGCCCGCCGCGTCGAGGGCGGCCACGGTGATGCGGTGGGCCTGGATGTGGTCCGGGTGCCCGTAGAAGCCGTTCTCGTCGTAGGTCAGGACGACGTCGGGCCGGTGCTGCCGGACCAGCTCGGCCAGCCGGGCGACCGGCTCGTCGAGGGGCGTGGTCCAGAAGGCGCCCTCGGCGTCGTTCTGCGGCCAGCCCATCATCCCGCTGTCGTGGTAGCCCAGCTGGTGGGCGTGGGTGATGCCCAGGATGCGGCAGCTCTCGGCCAGCTCGGCGGCCCGCAGCGCGACCACGTCGGCGGTGGAGTGGCCCTCCTCGCCCGGCTTCACCGTGCCGGCGTCCCCCAGGGCGCCGTCGGTGCAGGTGACCAGCACGGTCGTGACGCCCTCGGCGGCGTACTTCGCCAGCACGCCACCGGTCGAGGTGGCCTCGTCGTCGGGGTGGGCGTGGACGGCCATGAGGGTGAGCGGTCGGGTCACGCCGCACAGTGTGCGCGGAACCTGATCGGCCCCTCACCTGGGACCCGTTTGAGGGTGGTCGCGGGCGGGGCAGCAGCCGCTCGTGACCGACTGCGACAGCCACCCGTGACCAGCGCCAGCACCGTTTCCTCCCCCTCGGTGGACGAGGCCGCGACCCGGCGGGCCACCGCGGGGGCCACGGCGGCGGTGCGCACCCGCCGCATCCGCGAGCGCACCCGCGAGCTGCTGGCCGACGCCGACGCCGCGTTCCGCCCCGGCCAGGAGGCTGCGCTGCAGGCCGTGTGCGCCGGGCGGGACACCCTGGCCGTGCTGCCCAGCGGCGCCGGCAAGTCGCTGGTCTACACGGTGGCCGGTGAGCTGCTCGACGGGCCGGTGGTCGTCGTCTCCCCGCTCATCGCCCTGCAGCGCGACCAGGTGCAGCGGCTCGCCGACCTCGGTCTCACGGCCGCCCTGCTGAACTCCGCCGAGTCGGCCACCGACCAGCAGGCCGCCCTCGACGGCCTCCGGGACGGATCGGTCCGTTTCCTGTTCCTGGCCCCCGAGCAGCTGGCCCGGGCCGAGGTGGTCGCCGCGCTGGCCGCCACCGCGCCGGCGCTGTTCGTGGTCGACGAGGCGCACTGCGTGTCGGCCTGGGGGCACGACTTCCGCCCCGACTACCTGCGGCTGGGGGCCGTCGTCGAGCAGCTGGGCTCCCCCACCGTGCTGGCGCTGACGGCCACCGCGGCACCGCCGGTCCGGGCCGAGATCACCGAGCGGCTGCGGATGGCCGAGCCCGCCGTCGTGGTCGCCGGGTTCGACCGGCCGGAGATCCGCATCGAGGTCGAGCACCACGCCGACGCCGACCGCAAGACCGCCGCCCTGCTCGACCGCACCGTCGCCGAGGCCGCCCGCGGGACCGGCATCGTCTACGGCGCGACCCGCAAGGGCACCGTCGAGCTCGCCGGGGCCCTGGTGGAGCGCGGCCTGCGGGCCCGGGCCTACCACGCCGGCCTGGCGAAGAAGGAGCGCGAGGACGTGCAGCGGGCCTTCATGGCCGACGAGCTCGACGTCGTCGTCGCCACCACCGCCTTCGGCATGGGCATCGACAAGCCCGACGTCCGGTTCGTGCTGCACGCCGAGCCCGCCGACTCCGTCGACAGCTGGTACCAGGAGATCGGCCGCGCCGGGCGGGACGGCGACCCCGCCGTCGCCGTCCTGTTCTTCCGGCAGGAGGACCTCGGCATGCGCAAGTTCTTCGCCGCCGGGGTGCCCGCCGAGGAGGACCTGCAGCAGATCGCCGGGCTCGTGCGGGCCGGGGCCGCCGCCGGCGCCCAGGTGGACGTCGCGGCGCTGCGCGCGGAGACCGGCCGGGGCGCCAGCCCCGTCACCAAGGACCTCAACCTGCTCGACCAGGTGGGCGCCGTCCTCCTGGACGACGACGGGACGGTCACCCCGGCCCCCGACGGCCCCGCGCCCGGCGCGGCGGCGACCGCGGCACGCGAGCTGGCCGAGCACCGGCAACGGGTCGACGAGAGCCGCGTCGAGATGATGCGCGGCCTGGCCGACACCACCGGCTGCCGCCGCCAGTACCTGCTGGGCTACTTCGGCGAGGAGCTGGCCGAGCCCTGCGGCAACTGCGACACCTGCTCGGCCGGCACCGCCTGCGCCACCGTGGCCGGGGACGGCGAGTTCGCCGTGGACACCGCCGTCGAGCACGTCGAGTGGGGCCCGGGGGTGGTCATGCGCGCCGAGGGCGACCGGGTCGTCGTCCTGTTCGACACGGCCGGCTACAAGACGCTGGCCCTGGCCGCCGTCCGGGAGCACGACCTCCTCCGCCCGCGCGCCGCCTGACCCGCCGCGGTCACCCGCGCGGGGTTTCCGCGTCCGACCGCCTCGGGTAGCGGGTCAGGACGTCGAGCCGAGGCGGACGCACGACGCAGGGAGACCCCATGGACCCCATCGACCCCGCCGCCCACCAGACCCGCTGGACGTGGCCGCAGTTGCTCGCCGGTGCGATCGGCGCGGTCTACCTCGTCATCGGGGTGGTCGGCTTCGTGCTGACCGGCTTCGCCGGCTACTGGAGCACCACCGACAGCCTGCTCGGCTTCATGGTCACGCCGTTCCACAACACGGTGCACGTGGTCATCGGGCTGGCCGGCCTGGCGCTGGCCACCACCCTGGCCCGGGCGCGCGTCTACGGCTGGCTGCTGGCCGTCGGCTACGGCGCCACGTTCGTCTACGGCCTGTTCGCGGTCGGCGAGAGCTGGGACCCCCTCGGCATCAACGTCGCCGACAACTGGCTGCACGGCGTCTCCACCCTGCTCGGCCTCCTGGTCGCGCTGGGTCCGGTGGCCCGCGACCGCACGCCGACCCGCGAGGTGCGGGCCGGCAACCGCTCCGAGCCCTGACCTCGCACATCGGCCACGGCGGCGCGCCGACCACCGGCGCGTCACCGTCGCCGTGCCGCCCGCCCGCCACCCGACCGGGCCGGTCGTCTGCCCGGACGTGACCCCGGTTACCGTCGCGGCCATGGACTTCGCGCTGTCGGCCAAGGCCGAGGACGTCACCGGCCGTCTGTGGGACTTCATGCGGGAGCACGTCTTCCCGGCCGAGGCGGTCTACCACGCCTGGCGGCACGAGCGCGGGCACGACGACCACGGCTTCCCGCCGGTCGTCGAGGAGCTGAAGGCCGAGGCGCGCTCCCGCGGGCTGTGGAACCTCTTCCACCACGACCTCGCCGGGCTGTCGAACCTGGAGTACGCCTCGGTCGCCGAGATCACCGGGTGGTCGCCGGTCATCGCCCCCGAGTCGATCAACTGCGGGGCGCCGGACACCGGCAACATGGAGACCCTGATGCTGTTCGGCACGCCCGAGCAGAAGTCGCAGTGGCTCGAGCCGCTGCTGGCCGGGGAGATCCGGTCGGGGTTCGCGATGACCGAGCCCGACGTCGCGTCCTCCGACGCCCGCAACATCTCCACCTCGATCGTCCGCGACGGCGACGACTACGTCATCAACGGCCGCAAGTGGTGGATCACCGGCACGGCCGACGAGCGGTGCCAGATCTTCATCGTGATGGGCAAGACCGACCCCGACGGCCCGGCGCACCGCCAGCAGTCGATGATCCTGGTCCCCCGCGACACCCCCGGTCTGCAGATCGTGCGGCACCTGCCGGTCTTCGGGTACCAGGACCAGCACGGCCACTCCGAGCTGCGGTTCGCCGACGTCCGGGTGCCCGCGGCGAACATGCTGGCCGGCGAGGGCGACGGCTTCATGATCGCCCAGGCGCGGCTGGGCCCGGGCCGCATCCACCACTGCATGCGGGCGATCGGCATGGCCGAGCGGGCGCTGGCGCTCATGGTGGGGCGCGCCCAGCAGCGGGTGGCGTTCGGCCGGCCGCTGGCCGAGCAGGGCACCGTGCGCGAGCAGATCGCGCTCTCGCGCATCGAGATCGACCAGGCCCGGCTGCTGGTGCTCAAGACCGCCGACCTCATCGACAAGTACGGCGCCAAGGGGGCGCGCACCGAGATCGCCGCGATCAAGGTGGCCGCGCCCAAGGTCTGCCTCGACGTCATCGACCGGGCGATCCAGGTGCACGGCGGCGCGGGCGTCAGCGACGACACCCCGCTGGCCGAGTTCTGGGCGCACGCCCGCACGCTCCGCATCGTCGACGGCCCCGACGCCGTGCACGTCCGCTCGGTCGCCAAGGAGGAGCTCGCCCGCGAGCGCCCCTACGCTGGCTGAGGTTTCGCCGAAACGACTGAGTGTCGTTAGGTTCAACGTCATCATGAGGGCGTACGAGCCGGGGGGCAGACCACTGCCTCTAGACGGAGCCGTCACGGCATGAGGCGGGAGTTCACGGCCGCACAGGTGCGATACCTACTCGAAGGTAAAGCAACGGCTTTTGCGGTGGGAACGATCAGGTGGACGTCGATCAACGGGTCATGGCGTGGTGATGTGGAGTGTCACGCGGTCAACATGCCGGGATGCTCGGTCACCTTGCAGATCAACGTCAGGCCGAAGCGACCAGACCAGCCGACGGTGGTGCTCCTGCTGAACGGGCTGTCTTGCAGACGGGTCGACGTGAATGGCGGCCACCGGGGGCGCAGCTGGACACATGTCCAGGGGCGCGATAACTCCGATCTCGAAGACCACCTCTTGGCCGACCCGCCGGAGTGGTTTCCCACCTTGCCGATAGGTCTTCCTGTCGGCTCTGACGCCTACCATGAAGTCCTCATCGCTGCGGCTCGACTCTTCGAGATCGACACCGCTGGCCTGCACTGGGAAGACCCGCCGGAGGAGGCGCCATGAGCATCGACGCCGACATCGACTTGGTTGCAACATTTGCCGATACCGTGCGTGGATCGGCTTCACAGGTCTCGTATGGGTCTGGCCACCTACTGACTCTCCCCTGGTCGCTACACAACGGCGAGAGCATCGCAATTTTGGTCGAACCATTGGCCGACGGCATCTTCCGATTGAGCGACCGCGGGCTCGCGGCGGACACACTGGCAATGGCCGATCTCAATCTCGCATCGGGGAAAGTCGCGGAGCGTTGGGCCCACGTAAAACGGTCCATCGACATTCGCCCGTCAGCTCTCCCCCCGGTTGACGCCTTCGAATTGTCGGGTGACGCCCATGTCTCCGAACTCGGGGAAGCTCTGACAGCGCTAGCCGAGGCGATAATGCGTGCCGACGCGCTGCACGTATTCGCAAAACCAGCCAGGCAACTGACGTTTGACCAGCGTGTCGTCCAAGCCGTGTTGGCTGCTGACGTTCCCGTAACGACACAAGCTCCGCTACCGCACAAGTTCGGCGGGCATAGGAAGGTGACCTGCCGGCTTGAGCCCGAGAATCGTTCGAGAATCTACCTACAAGCCGTTGCGACCGGATCTGACGAGAATAGCGCCTACGACCACGTCAGGTCGCTTTTCGCTGACGCGGAAGTTGATCCGGATCAACTAGTTGCCGTGGTGCGAGAAGGCTGGGGCGAGAAATGGCAGAGGTCCGCATTGGCCGAAGTCAGCACTGTCATCGATGACCGCTCCCTGCCTAGCCGACTGGCGGAACTCGCAGCCTGATCGAGTGGGTTAGGAGAGAGGTATCCGTATTCCAGCGGGCAAGAATACTTAGGTGCCGTGGCAGGTATCGCCTTGCCCGGGGGACCAGCGCCACGGCAGCCGGAGCGGCCCCACGCGGGCTGAGGACTCACATCGTCATGTTGCCGCCGATGGCGCCGGCGGCGATGTGGCCCTGCAGGGTGGCCTGGTCCAGGCCCACCGCGGCCAGCGCCTCGGCGTCCCGGTCGGTGTCGACCGTGACGGGCAGGTCGGTTGCGGCCAGGGCGTCGGCGGTGTCGTTGTCGCCCTGCCCGTGCAGCATCTGCACCAGGTCCTGCTTCGCCAGCTCCATGCCGTGCCTCCCGTGGTCGCGGGAGCGCACCGCCCCCGTCGGCGCAGGTGGTGCCCGTCACACTCGCGGGTAAACGCTGCTTACGGGGTCTGCGCGCGCTTGACCAGGAAGCCGCCCACGCCGCCCAGCACCAGGGCCACGACGATCTGGGCCACCGCGACGGCGGTCTGGTCGCGGGAGAACCAGGTGGGGCTGGAGACCAGCAGCACCGCCGCGATGCCGAGCAGCAGGAGCCCGACCAGGCGCTCGCGGCGGGCGTTGCGGGTGCGGGGCTCGGCCATGCGTGCAGCCTAGGAGCCCCGCACCCGAGCCGTCAGCGGACGCCGAGGAGGTGGTCCATCGCCAGCTGGTCCAGGCGCTCGAAGGCGCAGCCACGCGCGGCCAGGGCGGCGACGTCGAAGGACTCGGCGCGGACGTCGGCCAGGGTCTCACCCGCGGCCAGCGTCGGCTGCGAGAGCTCGGCGACCCGGGCGGTGGCCAGGGCCTCCTGCACCTCGTGGTCGGCCCGGAACGCCGCGGCCTTCTCCTTGAGCACCAGGTAGTTGGCCATGCACGCCCGCGCGGACTCCCAGACGCCGTCGACGTCCTCGGTGCGCGGAGGCTTGTAGTCGAAGTGCAGGTAGCCGTCGTAGCCCATGGTCTCGAGGGTGTCGACGGTCCAGAACGCCCCGCGCAGGTTGCCGGCACCGAAGCGCAGGTCCTGGTCGTACCGCGGCCCGTGCTGGCCGTTGAGGTCGACGTGGAACAGCTTGCCGTGCCACAGCGCCTGCGCGATGCCGGCGGCGAAGTTCAGCCCGGCCATCTCCTCGTGCCCGACCTCGGGGTTCAGCCCGACCATCTCCGGGTGCTCGAGCTCGGAGATGAGCGCGAGGGCGTGCCCGATGGTGGGCAGCAGGATGTCCCCGCGGGGCTCGTTGGGCTTGGGCTCGATGGCGAACCGCAGGTCGTAGCCCTGCTCCCGCACGTAGGCGCAGAGGGTGTCCATGCCCTCCTTGTAGCGCTCCAGCGCCGCGCCGATGTCCTTGGCGGCCCCGGACTCCGCGCCCTCGCGCCCACCCCAGAACACGTAGGTGGTCGCACCCAGCTCGGCGGCCAGGTCGATGTTGCGGGCGGCCTTGGCCAGGGCGTACCGGCGGACGTCGCGGTCGTTGGCGGTGAACGCGCCGTCCTTGAACACCGCGGCGCCGAACAGGTTGGTGGTGGCCATCTCCACGCCCATGCCGGTCTCGGTCAGCGCGCCCCGGAACCGCTCGAGGACGGCGTCGCGGGTGCTGTCGTCGGGCACCAGGTCGTCGTCGTGGAACGTGACGGCGGCGGCGCCCAGCTCGGCCAGGCGGTGCACGGCCTCGACCGGGTCCATGGGCTCGCGGACCGGGCCGCCGAAGACGTCGACGCCCTGCCAGCCGACGGTCCAGAGGCCGAAGGAGAAGCGGTCGGCGGGGGTGGGGGTGCGGGTCATGCGGACGCCTCCGGGGGGACGGTCGTGGGGTTGTCGAACACCGGCTGCAGCGCGACGTGCGCGCCACCCCGGACGGCTGCGGTGAAACCGAGGGTGGACAGCGCCACCCGGTCGGCGGCGCCCTCGACCCGCGCGGCGAGGGCGGCGCGCAGCGGGTCGAGCAGGAACTCGCCCAGGTGCGCGAAGTACCCGCCGAGCACGACGACGGCGGGGTCGAACAGGGCGACCAGGACGGCGGCACCCACGCCCAGGCCGGTGCCGATGCCGGCCAGGGCCTCCAGCGTGCGGGCGTCGCCGGCGCGGGCCCGCCCGGCCAGCTCGGTCAACCGTTCCTCGAGGTCCAGGCCGGGGTCGCGCAGCGGGTCGCCGGGGTTGGCGGCGGCGCGCAGCAGCGCGGCCAGGCCGACGACGGTCTCCCAGCACCCGGTGCGCCCGCAGCCGCAGACCGCGTCGCCAGGGGTCAGCGCCAGGTGGCCGACCTCCCCGCCGACGCCGGTGCTGCCGCGCAGCAGCTGGCCGCCGGTCACCACGCCCCCGCCGACGCCGACCTCACCGGTCAGGTAGACCAGGTCGGCGACGTGCGCGTGCGGGCCGGCCGAGACCTCGGCCAGCGCCGAGAGGTCGGCGTCGTTGGCCACCGTGACCGGCAGTCCCTGGTCGGCGAACCCGGCCGCGACGTCCGTCCCGACCCAGCGCGGCAGGTTGGGTGCGGTGCGGACGACGGTGCCCTGCACCTGACCCGGCACCGCGACGGTCAGCCCCACCGCGGTGGCGTCCTGGTTCGCCCGGACCTCCGAGACCGTGGCCGAGGCGCGGGCGAGCACCTCGGCGGGGGCCAGGACCGCGACGTCGAGCGCCAGCCGGGACTCCCACCGCACGGCCCCGCGCGGATCCAGGGCGAGCACGGCCAGGTAGTCGACGTTGATCTCGACCCCGATGCCGCAGACGCCGCCGGCCAGCTCGACCAGGGTGCCCGGCCGGCCCACCGACCCCGGGCGCACCTGGGCACCCTCGGCGACCAGACCGCGCTCGACCAGCTCGGCGACCAGGCTGGAGACGGTGGCCTTGGTCAGCCCGGTGTCGTCGGCGAGCCGGGCCCGGCTGCGGGGGCCGCCGTCGCGCAGGCAGGCGAGCACGGCGGCGAGGTTCGCGCTGCGCACCTGCCCCTGCGTCTGCACGCGACCACTCCCATTCGTTCGGTCCCTGCACTATTGTCTGGATCACGCTCCCTCGTCAACAGGAGGACCCGTGCCGCTCGTCGCCGGTGTGGACAGCTCGACCCAGTCCTGCAAGGTCGTCGTCCGCGACGCCGAGACCGGGCACCTGGTCCGCGAGGGTCGGGCGGTGCACCCCGGCGGCACCGAGGTGCACCCGCACGCCTGGGGCACCGCGCTGGACGAGGCGCTGGCCGCCGCCGGCGGGCTCGACGACGTCGCCGCGCTGTCGGTCGGCGGCCAGCAGCACGGCACGGTCTGCCTCGACGACGCCGGGGAGGTCGTGCGCCCGGCGCTGCTGTGGAACGACACCCGCTCCGCCGCGGCCGCCGCCGACCTGGTGGCCGAGCTCGGCGGCGGCCAGGCGTGGGCCGACGCGGTGGGCGTCGTCCCGGTCGCGTCGTTCACGGGGTCGAAGCTGCGCTGGCTGGCCGACCACGAACCCGACCACGCCGACTGCACCGCGGCCGTCTGCCTGCCGCACGACTGGTTGACCTGGCGACTGTCCGGCGCACGCGGCCTGGACTCCCTGGTGACGGACCGGTCCGACGCCAGCGGCACGGCCTACTGGTCGGCGGCCACCGGCGAGTACCGCCTCGACCTGCTCGAGATGGCGCTGCGCGGGCGCACCCCTCGGGTGCCGCGCGTCGCGGGCCCGGCGGAGCCGGTGGGCCGCGCGGGCGACGTCGTCCTCGGGCCCGGGGCCGGCGACAACGCGGCGGCCGCACTCGGGCTGGGCGCCCGCCCGGGAGACGTGGTCGTCTCCCTCGGGACGTCGGGCGTGGTCACCGCGGTGTCCGACGTCCCCGCGGCCGACCCGACCGGCACCGTCGCCGGGTTCGCCGACGCGACCGGCCGGTACCTGCCGCTGGTCTGCACGCTCAACGCCGCCCGGGTGCTCGACGCCGCCGCGGCGATGCTGCGGGTGTCCCTCGACGGGCTCGCCGGCCTCGCCCTGTCCGTGCCGGCCGGCGCGGAGGGCCTGGTACTGGTCCCCTACCTGGAGGGGGAGCGGACGCCGGACCTCCCCCGCGCCACCGGTTCGGTGCACGGCCTGACCCTGCGGACCTCGACCGCCGCGCACTGGGCCCGGGCCGCCGTCGAGGGCATGCTCTGCGGGCTCGCCGACGGCATCGACGCGCTGGTCGCCCAGGGCGCCACCGTCGAGCGGGTGCTGCTGGTCGGCGGGGCCGCGCGGTCGCGGGCGGTGCAGGAGATCGCCCCGGCGGTGTTCGGCCGGCCGGTCGTCGTCCCCGAGCCCGGCGAGGCGGTCGCCGACGGGGCCGCCCGGCAGGCGGCCTGGGTCGTGGGCGGCACGCTGCCCGAGTGGGCGGCCACCGGCAGCCGCACCGTGGAGGCCGACCCCACCCCCGCCGTCCGCGAGCGCTACGCCGAGGTCCGGGGCCGCACCGACGGGCAGTGAGGACTCAGCCGAGCTCGTCGCGCCAGCTGTGCACCGGGCGCCAGCCGAGCAGGCGCTCGGCCTTGGCGGTGCTCATGAGCGAGGTGTGCTCGGCCAACGGGATCCGCACCGGGACGCCGGGGAACTCGAGCTCCGCCAGCTCCGCGGTGCTGCGACCCATGACGGTGTCGGCGTTCGCGACGACGAAGACCTCGGCCCCGTCGACCGGGTGCCTCAACCCGGCGGCGACGGCCCGGGCGGCATCGCGGGCGTCGATGTAGCTCCACCCGTTCCAGCGCCGCAGCGCGGGGTCGGCGTCGAAGCCCGGGAAGGCCGCGTAGTCCTCCACCGCCATCACGTTCGACAGCCGCAGCCCGATGAACGACGAACCCGGCACCCACCCGGCGAACTGCCGGGCCATCTCCTCCTCCAGCGTCTTGGACAGCGAGTACGACGTCGTCGGGGTGGGCCCCGTGTCCTCGTCGAGGGGGAACGACGGCGGCGGCACGGCCAGCGGCAGCCCGAGCACCGTCTCGCTGGAGGCCCACACGACGTCGGTGATGCCGACCCGCCGCGCCGCGGCGAACACGTTGTAGGTGGTCGTGATGTTCGAGGCGAACAGTGTGGCGTCGGGCAGCTGGCCCGGCGCCGGTACCGCGGCCAGGTGCACGAGGGCGTCCGGCCGCTCCCAGCGGTCGTCGATGCCCGACAGCACCTCGAGCGCCTGGCCGGGGTCGGTCAGGTCGGCCCGGGTCCACGGCACGTCGTCCCGGTGCGGTGCCTGCCGGTCCACGACGGCGACGCGGTACCCCTCGGCCAGGAGGTGGTCCACCACCGCCCGGCCGAGCTTGCCGCTGCCGCCGGTGACGAGCACGGTGGCCGGCGGGTGGACGCCGTCGTGCCGGGCGGACCCGGCAGCGGCGTCGGCCACCGGGCCCTCGACCCGGGCGGCGACCTCCGACCGTGCGGCTGCAGCTGCCCGCTTGCGGCTGAGCTGCTGCGCCGCCTCGTCGGGCACCCAGCCCAGCGAGGCGATCGCGGCCTCCACCCGGGCCCGGGTGCTCTCGCGCACCGGGCCCGAGGCGTTCACGACCCGGGAGACGGTCTGGTAGGAGACGCCGGCCCGCCGGGCCACGTCGAAGATGACCGGCGGGTCGTCGTGCGGCACGGCGCTCACGGCGCGACCGCGGGGGCGGGGGCGCCGGGGACGGGCAGGAACACCCGCATCGTCGACGGACCCCGCTCGGCCCAGTCGGCATACGGGTGCAGCAGCACCGCGACGCGCTCGCCATCGGCGTCGCCCGGCCCAGGTTCGCCGTAGGGCCACGCCGGGTCGCCCTGCTGCCGCAGCCAGCCGTGCACCAGGACACCCCCCTCGACGTCCTCGGGCGCGCGGCCCGGGTCGAGCACCAGGTCGTCGACGTGCCGCTCGCCCGGGAGGTCCACCGACTCGACGCACAGCACCTGCGGCCCGCGCTCGACGGCCAGGGTGCCGCGCACGGCGTCAACTCGTGGGTCGGCGGCGGTGAACCGTGGGCCCACCGGCAGGTCCAGCACCAGCACGTCACCCGGGGCCCAGACCCGGGTCTCGGGGACACGGCCGGGGTCGACCGCCCAGGTGTGGCCGGCGACGGTGAGGGTGGCGCCGACGGCCCACGACGGCACGCGCAGGTCGATGGTCAGCGGGCCCTCGGGGGCGACGTCCACGGAGACCACGACGCGGCCGTCGCGGGGGTACTCCGTGTGCACCGAGAGGGCCACCCGGCGGTTCCCGGGCAGCGTCGTCGTGATCGTCGCGGGTGCGTACTGGTGGATCTGCACACCGTCGTCGTCGACAGTGGCCAGCAGCGTGTGCAGACCGGCGAAGGTGCGGGCCACGTTGGTCGGGCAGCACGACACCGCGAACCACGGGGCGCGCAACGACGAGGCGGCCCGGGGCACCGCCTGGTCGGTGTCGGGCACGGTGCCGAGCACCCGCTGGTGCAGGGTGTTCGTGTAGAAGAACGCCGTGCCCGACGCCGAGGGCCCGGCGTCGACGACGTTGTAGAGCGTGCGCTCGACGAGGTCGGCGTAGCGGGCGTCGCCCTCGGCCAGCAGCAGCCGCCAGGCCAGCTGCACCGAGCCGATCCCGGCGCAGGTCTCGGAGTAGGCCCGGTCGGGCGGCAGCACGAAGTCCTCGCCGAACGCCTCGTCCTGGTGCCGTGACCCCATGCCGCCGGTCAGGTAGGTGCGCCGGGCGACGGCGGCCTCCCACTGCCGGACGACGGCCGCCAGCAGCTCGTCGTCCCCCGTCTCGACGGCGAGGTCGACCGCGCCGGAGGACAGGTAGGTCGCCCGGACGGCGTGCCCGCGCAGCACGTCGGCCTCCCGGACCGGGACGTCGTCCTGGAAGTACGAGCGGCCGAACTCGATCTCGTCCAGCACCTGGTGACCGCGCCGCTCCACGAAGAGCGCGGCCTGGTCGAGGTAGCGCCGCTCGCCGGTCACCCGGTACAGCTCCACCAGGGCCGGCTCGATCTCCGGGTGCCCGCAGACCGATTCGATCCCGCCGGGGCCGAACACCTCGCAGACCAGGTCGGCGGCCCGGGTGCAGACCGTGAGCAGCAGGTCCGGGCCCGAGGTGCGGGCGCGGGCCACGCCGGCCTGGAACAGGTGGCCCAGGCAGTAGAGCTCGTGCCCCCACTCGAGGTCGGTCCAGCGGTCGGGGGTACCGGGTCGGCCGAACGCAGTGCTCAGGTAGCCGTCGGGCTGCTGGGCGGCGGCGACGCGGTCGACGACCGCCCGCAGCCGGCGGTCGACGTCGGCGTCCCCGCTGCGGCCGTGCTCCCAGGCCAGCGCCTCCAGCAGCTTGTAGACCTCGCTGTCGGAGAACTCCCGGCCCGACCGGTCGGCGCCCGAGCGGCCGGCGGCGGTGGCGTCGAAGTTGCCGAGCCAGCCCTCGCGCTCGAGCCAGTGCTCGACGTGCGCCAGCGTGGCCGAGGCGTTGGTGGCCTGCCGGCGGGCCCAGGGTCCGCCGGTGATGACCACTTCGGCGGCACCGAGGGGGCGCAGCCGTGAGCGGGTGGGGACCACCGGCGCCGCGGGCGCGGGCACCGCGGCGCCGGTGGAGGACGGGGTGGAGCGGTCGGTCGTGGTGGTCACGGTCATCCCTTGAGTGCGCCGGACATGAAGCCGCGCACGTAGTGGCGCTGCAGGAGGAGGAAGATCAGGACGCAGGGCAGCGCGAGGACGACGACGCCGGCCTCCGTGGCGCCGAAGTCGACGATGCCCATGGTCTGGCCGCGCAGGTTGGCGATGGCCAAGGGCAGCGGCACCTTGGTGGAGTCGCTGATGAGGATCAGCGGGGTGATGAAGTCGTTCCAGGCGGCCAGGAACGCGAACAGGCCGACGGTGATCAAGCCGGCCCGGACGGCGGGCAGGAGCACCTGCAGCAGCACCCGCAGCGAACCCGCCCCGTCGACCTGGGCGGCCTCCTCGAGCTCACGGGGCACCGCCTCGAACGAGATGCGCATCATGAACGTCGCGAACGGCAGCTGGAACATGGTCAGCACGAGCGCGAGGCCCACCAGCGAGTTCTGCAGCCCCAGGTCGTTGAGCAGCACGTACAGCGGGATCAGCAGGGTCGCGTACGGCACCATCAGGATGGCCAGCGTGCCCAGGAACAGCAGGTTCTTCCCCGGGAAGTCGAAGCGCGCGAAGGCGTAGCCGCCCAGCAGCGACACGGTCACGGTGAGCAGCACGGTCAGCAGCGACACGAAGGCCGAGTTGGCCAGGTACTGCCAGATCCCGGCCTGGTAGTCGACCAGCGTGCGGTAGTTGCCCAGCCCGACGCCGTCGACCTGGTTCGTGCCGCCCTGCGGCGACACCGACGCCACGGCGGCCCAGACCATCGGGAACAGGAAGAGCAGGGCCAGGGCGCCGGTGAACGTGCGCTGGCCCATCGCGGCCAGCGAGGCCGGACGGCGACGCCGCCGTCGTGCGAGGTCGCGGGTCGAGGGCGTGGACGCCGGGTCGGCGCCGGCGGCGAGGGGGGCAGCGGTGGAGGTGGTCAAGGCGGTCAGTCCCGGTCGCCGCGGAGGCCGAGGAACTGCAGTGCGTTGAGCACCAGCAGCCCGCCCAGCACGATGATGGACAGGGCCGCGGCGCGACCCAGGTCGTTCTGGCCCTGGAAGGCCATGGTGTAGACCAGCTGCACGATCGTGACCGTGCTGTTGTCCGGCCCGCCCTTGGTGAGCACGTAGAACTGGTCGAAGGCCAGCAGCGACCCGGTGACGCACAGGATGGTCGACAGGGCGAGCGATGGCTTGAGCAGCGGCAGGGTGATCGACCGGAAGGTCTGCCACCGGTTGGCGCCGTCCATCCGGGCCGCCTCGAAGACGTCGCCGGGGATGGCCTGCAGGCCGACGAGCAGCAGCAACATGTAGAAGCCGGCGAACCGCCAGACGACCAGCGCCACGGTCGACCAGAGCGCTGCCCCGGGTGTGCCCAGGAAGGACACCGGGGTGTCGATGATCCCGGCCCACTCCAGGAACGCGCTGATGGGGCTCGACTGGGGCGAGTACAGGGCGTAGAAGAGCAGCGACGCCGAGGCCAGCCCCAGTGCGCTGGGCACCAGGAACGACGTGCGCACGAAGGCTGTCCAGCGGCCGGACTCCTGCACGACGAGCGCCAGGCCGAGGGCCAGCCCGAGCAGGATGACCGTGGTGATCGCGGTGTAGGTCAGCGTGAAGCGGATGGCCGGCCAGAAGAGGCGGTCGTCGACGGCCTCGCCGAAGTTGGTGGGGAAGTTCACCCCCCGGTCACCGACGAACAGGCTCCAGTCCGAGGCCGACATCCGCAGGACCAGGACGACCGGCACGACGAAGAAGACCAGCAGGAACAGGGCGGTCGGGCTGGCGTACAGCGCACCCAGCCGGCGGCGCTCCCGCACCCGCCGACTCCGGCGGGCCGCGGGGACGCGGGGTCGGGGCCGGTCGGTGGCCGGGGGTGCGTCCGGGGTCGTGACGGTCGCCACGGGGGTCCTCCTCGTCGAGGTCGACTGGACTGGTGCGGCGGCGCCCGGGCGGGGGGGGGGCCGGGGGGCGACCCCGCCCTTGGCCTTCTCCTTGTACTT